>DGKJ01000015.1:0-7822 GCA_002387735.1 Bacteriovoracaceae bacterium UBA4573
CACGAATCCGGGACCGATCGGTGGATTGATCACAGCGCCCGTGATCAACTGGCCAGAAGTCGCGATCCTAGCGGTGCACAAAATTGTTAAACGCCCGATCGTGACCGAGGACGACGAAATAAAAGCAGCGAGTATGATGTATCTATCCCTCGCGGTAGATCATCGCGTAGTTGATGGCGCCGTGGCGGCGCGCTTTATGAACGTGGTCATTGAGTACCTAGCATCGCCTAAACTCATGATGTTGGACATGGCGTAAGGAGATTCACTTTTATGGCAACCAAACAATATGATGCAGTGGTGATTGGCGGCGGTCCAGGGGGCTACGTTTGCGCTATTAAACTAGGACAGCTCGGCGTAAAAACAGCCTTGGTTGAGAGGGAATTTCTTGGTGGCGTTTGTTTAAATGTCGGGTGCATTCCTTCAAAAGCGCTCATTCACGCGGGTACTTTTTATGAACAGATCCAACACCACGCACCAGAACTTGGAATTGATGTTCAAGTAAAAGGGTTTGATCTTACCAAACTTGTCGCCTGGAAAAACGGCGTAGTGAAAAAACTCACCGGCGGTGTAGGCGGATTATTGAAAGCCAATAAAGTAGATGTCATTAACGGCGAAGCTAAATTTGAAAATCCCACTACGCTCACAGTCAAAACTGCTCAGGGCACTGAAACACTGACTGCAAAAAAATTCGTGATTGCAACTGGATCGCGGCCATTTGTGATTCCAGGTTTTGAACCCGATGGAAAATCAATTCTCACTTCTACCGAAGCGTTAGACCTGACGAGCGCTCCGAAAAACTTGGTCGTTATTGGTGGCGGTTACATTGGGCTCGAGCTGGGCACTTATCTAGCTAAAGTTGGTTCTAAAGTGACAGTGTTAGAAGGAACAAAACAGTTGCTTGGATCTATGGATCAAGACTGCGTTGGAGTCGTCGCACGCGCGCTTAAGAAAAAGGGAGTGCAGGTACTTACCGAAGCCAAGGCCAAGAGTTACAAAAAAAATGGCAAGAAACTGGAAGTCACAGTTGAGCTACCAACTGGTACTCAAAAAATCGAATGCGATGCGGTTTTGGTAACAGTAGGTCGTCGCCCGAACTCTGACACGCTTGCACTCGAAAAAGCAGGGCTCAAGCCAGATTCCAAGGGGTTCATTACGATCGACAAAACTTGTCGCACAGCAATTCCGCATATTTACGCCATAGGCGACGTAGCTGGTGGATTGCTTCTCGCTCACAAGGCGAGCAAAGAAGGAATAGTGGCGGCAGAAAACATTGCCGGGCACAAGGCGGCGTTCGATACCACCATTATTCCAGCTGTAGTTTTTACCGATCCCGAAATCGCGGCCGTTGGGTTAACTTTAGCCGAAGCGTTGAAGCAGGGCTTCGACGCACACGAGGCAAGCTTTCCGTTCGCTGCGCTTGGCAAGGCGCTGGCTACCGGCGAGTCTGACGGATTCGCGAAACTAGTGGCCGACCGTAAAACCCAGCGGCTACTCGGAGTGCATGTGGTGGGCGCTAATGCGAGCACAATCTTGGGCGAAGCAGGGCTTGCGCTTGAAATGGGCGCGGTGCTAGAAGACCTGGCACTTACAATTCACGCGCATCCGACGTTGCCGGAAGCCTTGATGGAAGCGGCGGAAGTGGCGCTCGGACATCCGATCCACATAGTTGCTAAACCACCAAGGGCCTCCGCCGAAAAGTCGGCTTAACGTAAATAATAAAGGACTTATGCAAACTCTCGATCTCGGCCGAAAAAATTACCTCGAAGCGTGGGCGATTCAAAAAGAATTCGTCGAAAAACGCGCGGCCGGAGAAATTGAAGACACACTTTTATTTGTGGAGCACGAACCGGTGTATACGGTTGGGCGTGCGTCGCAGTCTTCTCTCGATCGGTCTGGCGAAAGCGCCGATGGTCTTGCTTCGGACCGAATCACGGATTCTATTCCGCCGGCAACAGAAACCGCTTCGATTCATGTGCGAAAACTAGGCGATGTTCCGGTAGTCGAGGTCGAACGTGGTGGTAAACTGACTTTTCACGGACCTGGTCAAATTGTAGGGTACCCGATTTTTCATCTTACTCGACGTGACCTACGTGGGTATTTGCGCGAAATGGAACGAATTCTCATGAGCACCATTTCTGAACAGGCGCTGCTATCAGTGAAGCCTTGCCCAGAAACTTTGTTTTTAGAACCCGGCCAGCTGCAAACCGGTGTTTGGGTGCGCGACAAAAAATTAGCCAGCATTGGCATTGCCGTGCGCAAATGGGTAAGCTTTCACGGCTTTGCGCTCAACGTGCACACCGATTTACGTTATTTTGAAGCGGTCGAACCCTGCGGTTTCAGTGGGTCCATCATGACGTCGATTGAACGCGAACTTGGTGGTATGGGCGACATGCGAGTACTGGTGAGCAACCTCAAACGCACCTTGGCTGAAAAGTTTTCAGTACTGTCCAACACCTATCACGCAGCACCGCTGCAATCGCCAGAGGTTTCTGCGTCGGTTTGACTTAGAAAAATCAGAGCAGTTGAGCTTGAGACTCGAAGGTGCGGTCCTAGATTGTCAGCGTCTTACCGAGCAAAAATCTTAGGGTAAATAAAAGACTCTGCTACTAAAATATTTTTATTGGCGGTGGTTCGAAGCAAACCAAGATTGTAATCGAGTGCCGAATGCACAGGCGCCAGGTCTAAATCGCGATAAGCCCCGTGGGCTGCCGGAAGCGATAGTTTTTCGAATGTTGCTTGGGCCATTTTTTCTGCGGCATCCCATGCCGATTTTTTTAAATCTGCAAAATGACCAGCGCAGTCGAGCAACATTTTTACAAATTCTTTGTCGCGACCTTGTTCAACATTCAGTAGCTGGTGCCACATTTCAATGGCATCTCCAAAACGATCGTTATTGAAGTGCTCTTGTCCCAAACGCAAAAGTTCCAGCCGTCTGGCAGGGTGTAGAAGAATCGGTGTTTTGTCGCTCGAAGAAGTGTCCGTCATACTGATATTAATTTTAAAAATTCGGAGCGAGTTCGAACATCATCTCGAAACGCACCCAACATGCTAGAAGTCACGGTCGAGGAGTTTTGTTTTTCCACTCCCCGCATCATCATACACAAATGATTGGCTTGCACAACCACGGCCACGCCTTTTGGCTTGAGCACGTCGTTGATTGCTTCAGAAATTTGGTGGGTCAGGCGCTCTTGCACTTGAAGTCGTCGTGCAAGTACGTCGACCACTCGGGCCAGCTTCGAGAGTCCTACGATCTTACCATCGGGAATATAGGCTACGTGAGCTTTTCCGTAAAACGGCAACATATGGTGCTCACACATGGAAAACACTTCAATGTCTTTGACCAGCACCATCTCGGAATATTCTTCCGAAAAGAGCGCAGATTTTAAGAGATCACGAGGGTCTGTCTTTGCCCCTGAAGTTAAGAACTTCAATGCCTTAGCCAACCGTGCTGGAGTTTTTTGCAGCCCCTCCCGGTCAGGGTTTTCGCCGAGCTCTAACAATAAAGAACGAATTGCAGATTCCATACCCCTGGCCTTATCATAGATTGATGGACGGCGAAAAAAAGAATGTCCCCTTGGTCTGTTTCTGTCACTGTGTGCCTGAAGCTGTTATTCGCGAGGCCATTCGGGCGGGCGCCCGCACGATTGAAAAGATTCAAGCCGAAACTCAAGCCAGTACCGGGTGTGGCGGCTGTCACGACGAAGTACAAGCCATTCTCGCCGATGAACTCGAAAAATTAAAAATTTCTGAATCAAAAGCAGGTTGACGACTTACGGGCACCCTTGGGCGGGGGCAGTCGACTCTAAGATCGCGTTCAGGTGTTCTTGATTGATCGAAAATAACTGCAAGTCGGAAACCAATTCTTCACCTAAGATGCGGGTCCATAATTTGGTGCATGGGGTCCAGTAGTCGGTGTAACCGCTTCCGTCAGATTTTTGCCCTACCAGATGTTGAGACTCGGCGATTTACTGAAAGAAGGATTGATTAGTAGGTCCCAAAGGACGAAAAAATATAAAAATCCCAGGTTCATATCGAACAATGATCGACATATTTTTAGGGCCGAATAAGCCTGGAAAACTCTGTCCAGGTGCAATTTTACGCACAGCGAGGGCTTCAAATAAAAAGCAATTTTAAGTGATGACCCCGCTCAAAGTTGCGATATAAGGGGAACACAAGACTAGGAAAGGGACCTAAACGATGTCACTCACTCTCGATTCAGTAATGGGCGCGCTCAGAGGCGTGCGTGGACTCCCGATGGGGATGGTCAAAGATTTGAAAATTACCGACCGCAACGTGTCTCTAAAAATTAATTTAGCGGGCGCGAATCCGGACGTTGTAAAAGAAATCGAACTTCGCACCCGGCAAGCTCTTACAAACAGCGGCGCCTCGAGTGTGGATTTAATGATCGACGGAAAGGTCGCAGCGACTGCGCCTAAAACCGACGCTCAGTTTAACAAACATTCTGTTCCCGGAGTAAAACACATTATTGCGGTTTCTAGCGGCAAGGGCGGCGTGGGTAAATCGACCGTCGCTTCGAACCTTGCGATCGCACTTAAAAAACTGGGTCATAAAGTAGGCTTGCTCGATTCTGACGTGTACGGCCCGAACATTCCTACTATGATGGGTTCACTCGAGCCCCCGATGGCGCGCCAAGACGCGACTCGCGGCGAATTGATTCTGCCGCCCGAAGCACACGGCGTAAAAATTATGTCTATGGGTACACTCAATCCAGGTGATCAGCCACTCGTTTGGCGAGGCCCAATGCTTCATAGCATTGTGAATCAGTTTTTAATGAAAGTAGATTGGGCTCCACTCGATTATTTGATCATCGACATGCCGCCCGGCACTGGTGATGTGCAGCTTTCGCTTACACAACTTGTACCTGTTAGTGGTGCGGTAGTCGTAACTACTCCGCAAGAAGTCGCCATGCAAGACGTGCGCAAAGCCATATTCATGTTCGAAAAAGTTAGTGTGCCTGTTCTCGGCGTTGTTGAAAATATGAGTTACTTCGTTTGCGGCAAGTGCGACGAGAAACACTATATTTTTGGAGAAAACGGGGCAGAAAAATTAGCGGAGAAATTTAATATACCAGTTTTAGCTAAACTCCCGCTGCACCCAAGTGTGCGTGAAGGCGGAGATACTGGCGTACCGATTGCCGCCATGCTACCAGAAGGGCCACACGCCGCGGCATTTGCTGAGTTGGGCCGAGCGGTTGTGGCTGCAGTTCAAAAAACTGAAGCCGCAGAGCTTGAAGTCACGGGTTTTTAGGCCCATAGAGCCACGCGAAACCTATTTCCGATGCTTTTAATATAGTATTGAAAACCGCTCGCCAGAGTGTTAATGCGGTGCAATGCGATTTCTGTTCTCTAAAAAAAATACGCAACTAGCTGCAATTATTACGCTTTTAATTGTAGTCGGCGGCGACGCCTCGGCCGCCTGCAAGGACGTGTTGCTGAATCGCGCTCTCGGTTTAGAGTGGGAACTTGGCGATATTCGACGTGAGCGAGTGATTACAGAGGCCGATGGTACAAAACCGCTTCGTTACATACTTTTGGAGCGCTCAAAGATTCAAGATTTGTATGGTTTTTTTGGCCGCGCCGAATCCGAAAATCCAAATTCCCCCTGGATTCGTAATTTCTTGCCTCAGCGAGTAGCGGAACACCCCGAAGTCATAAATGAATTGGCCCGATTGGGGCTTCGAATCGAGCAGGGGGTGCTCACAGGGTTGCAGCGGCTCTCTGGCCAAGACATTCACTCACTCGTAAAAACTTTGTTTGAAGCCCGCGGCAAATTTTCTCGTGACCTTCGATTGCGCAAAGTGCCCGAAGCTTGGCTTCCCAAGGTCGGGGAAGTTCTTACCAAAGAGCAGCACGCGCTTGATGATCTTATCGCCATGGAATTAGCCGAAGAATGGATGATCGATGCCAGTGGCAACAATGTTTTTTTGACGGTGGAATTTCCTTCGGAGCGGCCCTTCACGAATCGAGAAGAATTGGTTGCTTACCTCCAGCACTTCGTGGCTCGTCTCGAACTTTTACCTCCTGAAAAGAATACCCAAATTAATGTATTGCGCTGGCTTGCCGGACATATTCACCACACGTTTGACATTGCCCAAGTTGACGACCGCTACGTGCGAGAGACCTATTATCGCTCCTTGGTGCGAATGTGGGGCGACCTCAATGATCTCGATATCGTTTCCTATTTAAATCTAATGTCCATTGGAAGCGACTACCTCAGCGGTGAACTTCCGTTGACTCGTTCGCAGTTCGTCAGTTTGGCAGAACAGCTTGAAGGCATGTTTCAAAATCGTACTTTTAGCATTTTGACTCGCGAGATGTACGAACGACTGGATATAACCGATCGAGGTGTCGTAGTTCGAGAACGTGATAAAGGGCTTGATCCGTTTTTCGACGTGAACTTTCCGGTTGTCTATAAACGGCTTTCTTATGGCCTTCGCGGCAACTACGGGCAAGCAACAGTGCCCGCCGGTGAGCCAGTTCCACTCGTAGGAATAGAAGCTCGCGGACATCGGGCATTTGGCGATGCAATCGCCAGTGTTCCTGAAATGGCAGCTAAAATTTTAGATCATGATCAGGCGGGTCCTCGGGGCTTATTGTCGGACTCTGATTTGCTTCGCCGCAAAGCAAGTGAACTTGGAATTGATTCAGATTTCATGGTTGATGCCGAACATGTCTTGGCGCAGGGGACCTATCGCTGGACCCCCGAACAGGTGCGGGCAATGGTTTTCTTACCGCTCAACGACTGGCTGAAGCACCCTTTGGCGAAAAAGAATTTACAAGCGATGGGTTCCTACACTCGCGTGCGAGCCGAGGCTAATTTCGAAGTGGCACTGAGTCGCTACGTGGTTCGTATGAACGAACTCGCGAACGCCCGCAAACGATTAGAGTACATCTATCGACCGTGGAAAAATTACGTGCGAGAACGACTTGGAGATTTCAATATTGTAAACCGCTCACATCAATATATGGACCTTGAACGCGCCAATTCGGGGTACAGTTACGCCGAATACGCAGACGACTGGTTTCGAAAAGTCTTAATATTGGAGTCCGCCCGTTTTGTATCTGAGGCGCAGCTGGCAGCCATGCTCGGAGCAAAAGACGATTCGGAGTAAAATGCTATTCTTTACCGATAGCTTCAACCGGACAGGCTTCGAGGGCCGCCTGACAGGCCTTTTCTTCTTCCGGAGTGGTTGGTTGCTTGAAAACGTAGGAATAACCATGCGAATTATTGCGCGTGTAGTTGCTTGGAGCCTCCGTTCGGCAGGCATCACAGTCGATACACTGGTCGTCTACGAAAAATTTGCCGGGCACGTTGTCTTCCCACTTTTTATTTTTGTCCGCCATCGTCGATTTCACCTAAAATAGTTTAATAAGCTTTTCTGTAGACCTATACACTAGCGAATGCAACGAATCAAACTAGTCATAAGCGACTGCCACCTTTCCGCCGGTCTGAACTTCGAGAGTCAGCGAAATCCGCACGAGGATTTCCTGTTCGACGACGAAATGATCGCATTTTTCGAATACTTCTCGAGCGGGCCCTACGGCGACCAGTGTGAAGTAGAACTCATCATAAATGGGGACTATTTCGATTTCCTAAATGTCCCCTATAAAGGGGAGTTTGAAGAAATCATCACCGAAGAGTTCGCTCTCTATAAGCTCGAGTGTATCTTAGCGGGCCATCCGCGGGTAATCGACGCATTGCGTAGGTTCGCGGCGCGGGAACGTAAAACAATCATTTATAATATCGGCAATCACGACGCTGATCTTTTTTTCCCAAAAGTTCGCGAACGCTTGGTGCGGGC
>DGKJ01000015.1:7983-16282 GCA_002387735.1 Bacteriovoracaceae bacterium UBA4573
CGCTTGGTGCGGGCGCTCGACCCTGACGGCCAGTTTCCGAGCAATAAAGTGCGGGTAAACTACGAAACACCGGTCATTAATTTACCAGGTGGTGTTCAGATTCATCACGGCAATCAGTTCGAAGCGGTGCATGTTTTTAATTACGAAAATCCACTTTTGACGGACGGGTTGTCGCAGCCGGTACTTAATATTCCCTGGGGCAGTTTTTATGTTTTAAAAATCGTAAATCGCTTTAAGTGGGAACGCGAATACGTGGATAAAGTGCGACCTGTTAAGGCGATGATCTTATGGGGCCTGGTTTTCGACACCTGGTTTACCTTGAAGTTTGTTTTTATGTCGACGTTCTATTTTTTCAAAACACGTTTCATCTACAGTCCCAAACGTCGAAGTCGTCTAACAGTGACTGCACAAATTCTAAAACAAGAGAGTACGACTTTTTTACAGGACCTAGAAGCCGATGCCAGACGTCTTTTAGACGAACAGCCTCATGTGCACACCGTAATCATGGGGCACACCCACGGCCCAATGCACAAAGTTTATCCTGACGGGAAGGTATATATTAATACGGGTACGTGGACGCGAATGATCAGTCTCGATCTAAGGGGGATCGGCAGTAATTACCGCCTTACCTTCGCAATGATCGAATACGACGACCAAGGTAAAGCCTTCGCTTCACTTCAGCAGTGGGACGGGGAGCATCGCCCTCATCGTCCGTTTCTTAGTTAGTGGCACAAAATACCGCTCTCTAGATCGTTTATCGAAATACCGATTCCCTATTGAAGGGGTGTGGCTCGGTGAAGCGTTATATTTGTTTTAATGCCAACGGAAATAGCTATGGGGTCGCGACTGACGACTTGGCGGGCGTTTCTGAACTTAGTCCAATGGCGTCTTATCCCGGTTTGCCCAGCGGGGTTTCGGAAATCGCATATTGGAAAGGCAAGCTTTACGTAGTGCCTGAGTCTGATTTTTTCTCGCCGCAAGCGGGTGGCGCGGTTTATCTGTTTACCCATAGAAGCGCGCCAGCCTACGCGCTCGATCTCGCATTCAAAATTAGCGGTAATATTTCGGTAAAAAGAAACGACGGTTCTTTTACTGTGCTCTCCCTCGACGATTTGCAAAGACTTCGTCAGCGAGGGCAGCGTGCAGCCTGAAATGAAGTATAACTTTTTACTCGACGAAGAAGGTTATGTACGAGAGCTACGCACGGCCCTTGATGGCCCTTCGAAAAGCCAGAGTATTGAAGAAAAAATTCGTGACGGATCGCTTTTTCGCGTGACTCATACGCTTAAAGGACTCTCTTTAATGATTGGCATCAACTCGCTCGTTCCGAGCTTGACGGATCTGGAGCGAGCCATAGCCGAGGGAAATTCTAATGCGATTGAAATGCGAATTCGAGACTTCCTAGACCAATTCGAAAATGAAGCGATGGCCCATTCAGCCGTTCGTGCGTCAAAAAAAAACGAGAAAAATTCAGGGAGTCAAAGTTCACTACTTCGCTTGCTTTTCAATGGAGGGGAATCTGTTGATCTACTGGTTTGGGAAATCGAACAAGTATTGTATGCCCCCCGTTTGATCTCTTGCGGAAAGCGATGTTACGTTTACTATCGAAGGAGTCTGGTGCCAGTTGCGCGAGGCACTCACGGAAAGTGGGTGGTGGTTCGTGCGGTGGGTAATGGACTCGATGCATTGATTTGTGAAGCAGTTGATCTTGTTCCGGTTACGACTCAACAGTTAAAGGCAGCCTAGGCGACATGGCACCAAACGACAGCACTTATCTTTCAATTTCGCTCGCTACCCTTCGCGCGAACATTAAACTCGGGTTTGATGTCTTCATTCATATTTCTGAAAAGCATATCTTGTATATTCGGGGCGCCGATTCGATTGAAAACGAGCGTCTGGAGCGGCTGGCCTCTAAAAATGTTCGTCATCTTTATATTTTAGATAAAGATCGGGAAGCTTATGAAGTTTTTCTAAAAGCCTCGCAACGTGCGGCGCTTTCGGACCCCCATATGCCTTTGGCCGAGAAGGCCGAAGTGATCAACGGCCAGGCAAAGTCGGCCGTTGAAAAAATGTTCGAGAATCCCGAGTCCAAAGAAAATTTTGAAAAAGCCGAACAGAGTGCTCGGGCCCAGGTCGAGCTCTTAAAAAAGGTGCCGGCTGCGTTAGAAACCATGATGAAAATAGCCGAACACGACAAAACCACCTACCAACACTCGGTGAATGTCTCGAATTTGGCGATCAGTTTGGCGGCAAAGCTTGGAGCAGCACCCGAGGTTTGTGAAATCGTAGGGACCGGCGCTTTATTGCACGACATCGGTAGGGGCGCCCTTACTCAGGGCGACATGACGGCAGACAAATATTCTCAACATCCCCGCGCGGGCGCCCAAATGCTCAAGGGAAAACCATACATCACGAAAGACGTGCTGGATATTATTCTGCTCCACGAAGAACGTTTAGATGGAAAAGGGTATCCCGGTGGCCTAAAAAAGATCGAGCAGTTATTTCAGATTGTAGGGCTATGTAATTTGTATGACCGTCACGTGACCCTCATGGGCGAGCCCCCTGACCAGGCGTTCGCAAAAATCTCGGCAATGAATCCGCCACCCTACCAAAAAGAACTGATTCTTGCGCTGAAAGACGTGCTCGCCAAACACAAAATCTTGTAAATTCGCTCCCGCTTGGTAATTTAGGAGGTGCATCCAAAAATTGTGCAACTGGAGTGTGAATGCTTCCGAAAATATTTTCGTCCTCAGTTTTCAAGAAAATTTTGATGTCTTTGACCGGGTTTGGGTTGGTAGGTTTTCTGATTACCCACCTGATTGGCAACGCGAACCTCTACCGGTCGGGCAGCGACCCTTTTAATACCTACGCAGCTAAATTACATAGTCTCGGACCCATTTTAGAGGTCGCTGAAATAGGTTTGTTGGGCATGTTCGTGTTACACATAGTGACTGCCTTGCAGTTAAAGTTTCGTTCTCGGAACGCGCGTCAAGATCGCTACGCTGTGAATGCCTCAAAAAAGGGCCCTAGCAAAAGTGGTTTTATTTCTCAGAACATGGCTCTGAGTGGGCTTTTGATTTTGGCGTTTGTGGTCCTTCACGTAAAACAATTACATTTTGGTCCCGGAATGGACGCGGGTTATGTGACGAACGTCACTGGCGAGTCCACTCGAGACATTCATCGCTTGGTTGTTGAAACTTTTTCGGATCCTTTAAACGTCGCGCTCTATGTTGCAGCCATGATTGTACTTGGATTGCATCTGCGCCACGGTTTTTGGAGCGCCTTTCAATCTTTAGGACTCACTTGCGAAAGAAGCTCTAAGGCCCTGTACATTGCTTCTGGGCTACTCGCCGCACTTATTGCGGGTGGTTTTTTGTTCATGCCAATTTGGATTTACTTCGGGGTGCAATCATGAATTTAGATTCTAAAATTCCGTCAGGTCCCCTTACTCAAAAGTGGGAAAATCACATAGCGAACTTAAAACTCGTAAACCCAGCTAACAAACGAAAGTATACTGTGATCGTGGTCGGCACTGGTTTGGCGGGGGCCTCGGCCGCAGCTTCGCTGGCGGAGCTTGGCTACAATGTTAAAGCTTTTTTTATTCATGACTCTCCCCGACGTGCCCATTCGATCGCGGCTCAAGGTGGCATCAACGCGGCTAAGAATTATCCAAACGACGGCGATACCGTTTGGCGTTTGTTCTACGACACAATTAAAGGCGGCGACTATCGCGCTCGTGAAGCCAACGTTTATCGATTGGCTCATCTGAGCACTGCGATTATCGACCAATGCGTGGCTCAGGGAGTTCCGTTTGCTCGCGAATACAGCGGTGAACTGGCTAATCGTTCGTTTGGCGGAGCCCAAGTTTCGCGAACCTTCTATGCTAGAGGCCAAACAGGCCAACAGCTTTTGCTCGGCGCGTACCAGGCTATGCTTCGTCAGGTTGATGCCGGTAAAGTGACAATGTACCCCCGTCGCGAAATGTTAGATCTTGTTTTAAAAGATGGGCGCGCCGAAGGTATTGTCGCGCGCGATTTGGTGACGGGCAAAATTGAACGGCACGCGGCCCATGCGGTAGTGCTGTGCACGGGCGGGTATGGTCGCGTGTTTTACCTTTCAACCAATGCCATGAATTCAAATGCAACGGCGGCTTGGCGCTGTCATCGCAAGGGTGCAGCTTTCGCCAATCCCTGTTTTACGCAGATTCATCCGACGTGCATTCCGGTAGCGGGAGAACATGCGCAGTCAAAGCTCACTCTTATGAGCGAAAGTCTGCGTAACGACGGGCGAGTGTGGGTGCCCAAACGCAAGGAAGACGCCAAGAAACACCCCAGCGAAATTAAAGACGAAGACCGGGACTATTATTTAGAGCGTAAATACCCAAGTTTCGGAAACTTGGTACCCCGAGATGTTGCCTCACGAAATGCAAAAGACGTGTGCGATGAAGGTCGTGGTGTCGGCAGTAGTGGGCTTTCGGTTTATCTTGATTTTCGTGACGCCATTAAACGTGATGGCGAAAACGTAATTCGCGAAAAATATGGAAACCTCTTTGACATGTATCACCGGATCACTGACGAAAACCCATACCAGGTGCCCATGCGCATGTATCCAGCGGTACACTACACCATGGGTGGGTTGTGGGTAGACTACAATCTCATGAGTAACATTCCCGGGCTTCACGTACTTGGCGAAGCAAATTTTTCGGACCATGGTGCTAATCGACTTGGCGCCAGCGCACTCATGCAGGGGTTGTGTGACGGGTACTTTGTCATTCCTTATACGATCGGTCACTACCTTGCCCAAGTCGGCGCTTTTAAGCTCGACTCCGAAAGTTCCGAGTTCAAAGCTGCCGAAGCCGCGGTGAACAACGAGATCAAACGCCTTATGACCGTAAACGAAAAAGGCAAACGGACCGTTAATGAGTTTTACAAAGATCTTGGAAAAATCATGTGGGACAAAGTTGGAATGGCCCGCAATGAAGCTGGTCTTAAGTCGGCAATCTCGGAAATTCAAAAAATGCGGGCCGAGTACGGCGAAAATTTAAAAATCGGAGGCAACTCTTCCGAGTTAAATAAGAACCTCGAAATGGCTAGTCGTGTTGGCGATTTCTTAGAGCTAGGGGAATTGATGGCGCGCGACGCGCTGATGCGAAAAGAATCCTGCGGCGGACACTTTCGTGAAGAAAGTCAGACGCCCGATGGCGAAGCCGATCGCGACGACGCGAATTTTAGTTTTGTGGGTGCGTGGGAATATAAGGGCGCAAACGCCGAACCTGCATTGCACAAAGAAAATCTGGTGTTTGAAAACGTTAAACCTTCCCAGCGAAGTTACAAATAGGAGTCGCCATG
Organism: Bacteriovoracaceae bacterium UBA4573; assembly: GCA_002387735.1. GTDB lineage: Bacteria > Bdellovibrionota > UBA1018 > UBA1018 > UBA923 > UBA923. Next base: position 13,332 of record DGKJ01000015.1, read on the forward strand.
TCACAAAACATTTCAGTAAAAGTGAAAGTTTGGCGCCAAGATGGGCCGCAGGCAACTGGTCAATTTGAGAGTTTTGATCTTTCCGGAATATCGACGGATATGTCGTTTTTGGAAATGCTTGATACGCTCAATGAACAGTTACTTAAAGAAGGCAAGCGACCAGTCGAGTTCGATAGTGACTGTCGCGAAGGTATTTGTGGTTCGTGTGGGTGCATGATCAACGGCATGGCGCACGGACCTGAGCGTGGCGCCACAGTTTGTCAGTTGCACATGCGATCGTTCAAGAACGGGCAGACCATCGTGGTAGAACCTTGGCGAGCCACCGCTTTTCCGGTGATCAAAGACTTGGTCGTTGACCGTTCGGCATTCGATCGGATCATCGCCGCTGGTGGCTACGTGTCTGTGAAGTCTGGACGCCACGCCGACGCCAACGTCATGCTCGTGCCCAAAGACACCGCCGAAAAAGCGATGGACGTAGCCCAGTGCATTGGTTGTGGCGCTTGTGTTGCTGCGTGTCCGAACGCCTCAGCGTCGCTGTTCACTGGAGCTAAAATTACGCACTTGGCGCTATTACCTCAAGGCAAAGTGGAAGCGGCACGCAGAGTGCAGCGCATGACCGATCAAATGGATAGTGAAGGATTCGGTGGCTGTACTAACATTGGGGAATGTCTAGCGGCTTGTCCTAAAGAAATTAAGATGGAAGCGATCGTGTCGATGCGCCGCGAGTTTATAAAAGGTGCCTTTGCCGAGCCGCCACGGCAAGCGGGTAGCGACAACGCTTAGTCGGACAGATAAATGTTTGCAGCATTGTCAGCCTGGCAGGCAATACCGATGTCAATAGACCCATTTCTATCTAGATCGGCAGCAAAACCGTAACGCGGATCATCGCAGGTGGCTTCGCTTTCGATGGCCGCGAAAGCGCCGGCTCCGTCACCCGAAAGAAAGTTCACAGCATTTAAACCTTGGAGCGGCACGGCCACGTCGAGATCACCGTCTGAATCGAAGTCCCCAGTAATGGCGTCGTGTCCGACCATGCCGCCAGCGTTAAGATCGAAATTGGTAACTGCGCCGAACGTACCGTCACCCACACCAAACATTAATTGAAGTTCGCGGTCTAGCAGGCCGGCACCGGCTGCATTGCCTTGAATAATATCAAGAACACCGTCGCGGTTAATGTCGGCCAAGCGCGGCTGCAGGACGTCGTTGCCAACAGCATCGTCTAACACCGAAGTAAAGGCCGCGGGAAAACCACCCGCTCCATCATTGAGTGCAATTAAAGTGTCGCCCTCGTCACGAATACCGACCACAACGTCGAGATCTCCGTCGTTGTCGACGTCGCCAATCGTCATACGTCGACCATTGTCTCCGGTGTGGGAAATTGAATCCGTGCTAGCGATCATGCCAGTTCCGTCGTTGTCGAAAACCTCAAAGTTCGTATCGTTGTCAAACTCGTTACCCACGGCCATGATGTCGATGTCGCCGTCTTTGTCGATATCTCCAACTTCGACATCCCACGGATTACCACCGCCGGCACCAACGTGAGCTGATTCACTATCACGAAAAGTGAATGTGCCGTCACCATCGTTAGTCCACGTGTGGATTTCGCCGTCGCTTCGCAGTGCCATGGCGATATCAAGCCAGCCGTCTTGGTTGAGGTCGGCTAATTCGACGCCTGCTGGGAACGAGCCCGCGCCGGATCCTACGTTGAGTGATTCCGATAGTGCAAACCCGCCCGATCCGTTGTTGTCGTAAACTTTAACAGTTCCGTCGCCCGCGCAGGCCACCACCAGATCGACGTCACCGTCGTTGTCGACGTCACCACCGACGGAGTCTTGAGCGCTGCTGCAAGCTAAAGGAACGCCAGTTAAAGTGAATGTCGCCACCTCGCCTGGGTCAGTGCCCGAAACAAGAGTTGGGGCGGTGTCGCCTTCGATGACCGCAGTATCTACTTCACCGTTGCGATCAAAATCACCCACAAGTGGGTACAGCGGATAATCGCTGGTTGCAGTGTTGGTCGCTGCACCGAAAGTGGCTCCCGCGGCACCTAGCAAGACGCTCAAAGTGTCAGAGGCATTATTTGTAACGGCCAAGTCCAAATCTCCGTCTTTGTTGAAGTCTCCAACGGCGACGCCAACGGGGGTGCTACCAACCGCATAGGTTACTTCAGCGCCAAAAGAGCCTGCACCGTCACCCGTGCGAACCGACACCGTAGTGGCGCCAGAATTTGCAACCACCACGTCGAGGTTACCGTCGCGATCGAAATCACCAAGTGCTACGCCAACTGGCGTAGTTCCTACGGCAAAAGTTGTTTCGGCACCCAGGCCGCCCGCACCGTCGCCAAGACGCACCGAAATATTGTTGTCGGCAGAGTTGGTGACGACGACATCGGGGTTGCCATCGTGATCGAGGTCTCCGGAAGCTATTCCAGTCGGCGCGGTCCCCACCGCGTAAGTCGCAATCACTCCAAGCGTACCTGCGATTGAGCCGGCCATGAGCCCTACTTGGTTGCTATCAAGAATAGTAATCGCTACGTCCACAACACCGTCACGGCTAAAATCGGCAATAGCAATGCCGGCGTTCACGGCGCCGCCCGCTTCGGAAACAGCAGCGGCGAATGAACCTGCGCCGTCACCCAAGAGAACTTCTACGGTACCCGTGTCGGTGGTTACGAAAAGATCCAAGTCACCGTCGCGATTGATGTCGGCGGTGGCTACACTAATGGGGGTTTGGTTTAACGCAAATGTTGCGACAGCGGCAAAAGTGCCAGCGCCATCACCTTCTGAAAGTAGGACCGCATCGGCCGACTGACTGACAAAGGCCACGTCTAGATCGCCGTCGTGGTCGAAGTCACCTAGAGCGGCTTGCATGCCGCGAAGGCCGGAAGCCGTAGTGGCGAAGGTAGAGCCGCCACCACCGCCCCCGCCGGCTCCACCACCCCCACCACACGCACC
>DGKJ01000017.1:0-20972 GCA_002387735.1 Bacteriovoracaceae bacterium UBA4573
TAAAAAGTTCCAAGGTATCATTGAGAGTTGAGACCAACTTTTCCGGAGTATCGCCTCTAACCTCAAGACCGGACCAGTGCATTAAGTAGCGCATCAACCCAATCGCATCAACACCGCGTATATTACGAAAATTGCACGGCCCCTCTTGATCCGTATATTGAGTATTCGGTTCAAAGTTACCAAACACATAGCCTAAGCCATCTTGAGCGGGCTCATTTGTAATGTTGTCCTTCTCTAACGTCTGCCATCGACTATCGGTGTTCAAGTCCCAGCCACGCCCCAAAGTACGAATCATTAAATATTCTAATTTCGGAGCTGTTGGCCAAAAGTCAGCCTGTGGGTACCAAGAACTAAGGTGAAAAAAGGCCTCTTCCCCGAGGCCGTGATAGGCGGGGTAATTTAGAGTGTGGTCCCACCAACCAGCGCCAGGGTTATAGCCAATGACATCTAAATTCGTTGAGGCAGTGTAGATAGATTCGCCATGGGCCATGCGAATTTGTCTGATATCGGTAATAGGATATTCTCGTAGATTATCGAATGCTTCAGCTTGGGCCTCGGTGAGATACTCTGTTGGAATATCAGCATCGAGATTGTAATTGGCGGGAGCCAATCCACCTGCATCAACACCAGGATCACTTCCTAATTGGCAGGCGGTATTGCCCGACGTCACTACCGAGACAGTAACCAACACCAACGCTAAAGTGCTTTTTCTAAGAAAACTCATAACTCGATACCTCAAGAAATTAACGATTAACTAATGCGCCGGATAATAACAGACCATTTAACTTTGAACAATGAATATTAATGCAAAGCCAATAAATTTTAAAACTAAATAACCATTTAATTACAATGACTTAATTAACTCACCTGCTCCCGGTATGCTGGCGGGACCTTCTATTTTTTTAATCAATACAACGCTTGGCGTAAAATGATGACGCACGACAACACGATCTATAACGGACTGGTAACCCGTTTGACCGTATTGCGAGTAGCCCCAGCAAACCACACGCCCAGATTCTGTGACGGAACAAGAGTGCTCATTGCCTGCTGATATTGATTTTATTTCTCTCAACGTATCTTCGCCGCCGAAGCCCACTACGAAAGATGGGGTATTTTTAATGGCATCCTGAATGCCAAGAGCGCCTAATCCGTTTTCCCCCCAGCATTGCACCGTTCCGTTATTGGTTCCATCTCGATTGACCGAGCATGTGTGAGCATCACCACCGTCAACAGAATATGAAAGTATCGAATCTAAACTTTCATCTCGGGCCGGTACGGCATGAAAAACAAAACCTTCGGGACTGAGCGTTGAAGCGAGTTGGCGTGTTTCATTGCTTCCCCAGCAATAGACCTCGGGGCGGTCGTTGTAGAGGCGCACCACAGCACAGTTATGATCTCGCCCAGCCGAAATGCTTTCTACCTTTTCCAACTTAACTAGACCTTCAGCCCCAAACCGTCGCACGAACTCCATGTTGGAACTGTCGGGCCGACCGAGAGTGCCTTCGCCACGCTGACCACGAACATTTTCTCCAATGCATCCGACCCAAGCCGAGTTAAACAACACGCAGGTGTGGCTGTCTCCTGCTGTTACTTGAATTGCCCCTTGTATTTCAGCGTTAGGAGAAGCGAACGCCCTTACGATCTGCGGTTGGGATACCGAAGTGCCGGCGTTTGTCGAACCAATTTGATGATGTTTGTTCATTCCCCAGCAGACAAGACGTCTGTTCGGATTCTGAATCACGCAAGTGTGATAGTATCCCGAGCTTACGCTTCGAATATTTTCAAGAAGGCCACCTTCTCCCGGAAGTCCTACAACAAATCGCGCTTCAAAAGTTCGCGTAACTCCAGGAACACCCAGCTGTCCATTTCCGTTGTCGCCCCAACAGGCCACACGTCCGTTTTTAAGGCGCGCGCAAGAATGCTCGGAACCCAGTGATAACTCGGTGACATCTGTGAGATTCGATCCACCTTCTAGTGCTACAGGCTGCGCAAAAGGGCGCGACTCATAATTCAGTCCGATTTGCCCATCTTCGCCATATCCCCAACACCAGACTTCCCCCACTTCACCACGAATGGCACAGGAGTGACCGCCCCCTACGCTGATACTTTTTACTTCTTCGAGTGCAAACGGCACTTGATCAATTTTGGAGTTCGAATCTTTAGCGCAAGCCGCGGAAAGCAATGCACTCACAATCGCGATAACTAAACAGAATTTATTATGGTTCACAGAGGGTCTCCCTTGCGCGGTATTTATTTTTTTGTCGGATCGCTGTGTAACATCTCTTCTGACCATCAAAAACAAAAAAGGGCGTCGGATTGCTCCGACGCCCTCTAATGTTTTCAGCTTGTTCAGCCGGACAATTACATGTCCATGCCGCCCATGCCGCCCATTCCACCCATGCCACCCGGCATAGCAGGACCGGCCGAATCTTTCTTCGGCTTGTCTGCAATGAGAGTTTCAGTGGTTAACATGAGCGCAGCTACACTGGCTGCGTTCTGTAGAGCGCAACGAGTAACTTTCGCAGGGTCAATCACGCCCGCTTTGACGAGATCTTCATAGGTCTCTGTCAATGCGTTGAAGCCCCAGTTAGGGTTGTCGTTCGAAAGAACTTTATCAACCACAACTGAACCTTCCCAACCTGCATTGCCAGCGATCATGCGAAGCGGCTCTTCAGCAGCTCGGCGAATGATCGAATAGCCAGCTTGTTGTTCAGCGCTATCGAGTTTGCCCTTGGTCAACCCAGCTGCGGCACGAAGCAATGCGGTACCACCGCCAGCAACGATGCCTTCTTCAACTGCAGCGCGAGTTGCATTCAAAGCGTCTTCTACGCGTTGTTTCTTTTCTTTCATTTCTACTTCAGTCGCGGCACCTACGTTGATTACGGCTACGCCACCAACGAGTTTTGCAAGACGCTCTTGAAGCTTCTCACGATCGTAATCCGAAGTAGTTTCTTCGATTTGTTTACGAATGAGTTTCACGCGAGACTCAACATCAGCTTTTTTTCCAGCGCCGTCGACGATGGTCGTGTTATCTTTGTCGATCGACACTTTTTTAGCTTGGCCGAGATCTTCGAGACGTGCATTTTCAAGCTTCGCACCGAGATCTTCGCTGATCACCTTACCACCGGTAAGAACAGCCAAGTCTTGGAGCATTTCTTTACGACGATCGCCGAAGCCTGGCGCCTTCACTGCACAAACGTGCAACGTGCCACGAAGTTTGTTTACTACAAGAGTAGCAAGCGCTTCGCCTTCAACTTCTTCAGCTACAATAACGAGCGGCTTGCTGCGTTGAACAACTTTCTCCAACAATGGGAGAAGGTCTTTCATGCTGCTGATCTTCTTATCGTAAATAAGAATGTATGGGCTATCGAGTGATGCTTCCATCTTCTCTGGGTTAGTTACAAAGTACGGCGAAAGATAGCCGCGGTCGAATTGCATGCCTTCTACTACGTCGAGCGTAGTTTCAGCTGTTTTGCTTTCTTCAACCGTGATCACGCCTTCTTTGCCAACTTTTTCCATCGCTTCAGCAATGATCTTGCCGATCGTAGAATCGTTGTTTGCCGAAATCGTAGCAACTTGCGCGATTTCTTTTTCCGACTTGCAAGGTTTCGAGATCTTTTTGAGTTCTTCAACGATCTTCTCTACCGCTTTGTCGATGCCGCGTTTCAATTCCATTGGGTTGTGGCCCGCAGCGACGATCTTGGCGCCTTCGCGATAAATCGCTTGAGCCAAAACGGTCGCAGTCGTCGTGCCATCACCAGCGTCGTCATTGGTTTTGGAAGCTACTTCCTTCACCATTTGCGCGCCCATGTTTTCGAATTTGTTTTCGAGTTCAATTTCTTTAGCCACGGTGACGCCGTCTTTCGTTACGCTTGGAGCGCCGAAAGCTTTTTCAATCACCACGTTGCGGCCCTTTGGTCCAAGGGTCACTTTCACTGCGTCCGCGAGTACGTTGACGCCTTGAAGGATCGATGAACGTGCCTGTTCTGAAAAACGAAGTTCTTTTGCAGACATTTGTTGTCCTCCTAGTTTCTAAATTTAGTTCATGATGCCGAGAACATCGTCTTCACGCATGATCAAGTAATCAGCGCCGTCGATTTTAATCTCGGTTCCAGAATATTTGCCAAAGAGGATCTTATCGCCCTTTTTGACTTCTAAAGAGATGAGTTTGCCGTCTTCAGTGCGGCGGCCAGCGCCCACAGCCATTACTTGGCCTTCAGCTGGTTTTTCTTTTGCTGTATCAGGGATGATAATTCCACCCTTCGTTTTTTCTTCCTCGCTCAAACGCTTTACGAGGATGCGGTCATGCAATGGTTTTACCTGCATTTTAAATTCCTCCTTCTTTCTACATTCAATTTAACGAAAAACATGGCGCCAACACGCGCTGCATGAGCTCGCGCTACCCCGTGAATTTCTCACTGAATTTCATGGTTTGGGCGAACACTAGCAGAATCATATTGGAAACGCTTCAGTTAAATTGGTTTCGGACTGGTCTTTGTCAAGAGCGCCCCCCGACCTTAAAAACAGTATCAATACTTGACTTATTCAATATGAAAATGGTATCGCACTCGAGTTTGAAAAAGCCAATTTGGCGGAGATGGGATTTATGAAAAAAACAAATTTGCTCGCTTTCGCTGTGCTCATGGCAGCGTCAACGGCTGTCGGAAAACAGGTTGAAACCTATAGTGCCACCGAAAACGACGGCACTCCAAAAGTGATCCGTGCCACCACTCCTACCCTTGGCAACACGATGGTCATTCACCTCGCACGAGAAGATCGAGTCGCCCCCCCAGCCGAACGGCAACGCGAGCGAGCTAAAGAACTTGAACGCGAGCGAGCTGCAGCCGCGCAATCGATCGCAGTCAAAGAAGTCAGCGAAGCCGACCTCCGAGACGAATCACAAGCCCTCGATGAAGCTAGTGCCCGCGCCGAGTCCGAGTCTAACCAGAGTGAATCCGAAATTGACTCGATTCTTGATGAACCCGCTCAAAAATCTGACTCGCCGGTAACGGCGGAGGCCGCACAACCGGCCGACAAAAACGTAGACCTACGCCTCGACGAAAAAAGGGACATCACAGAAAAAGCTCGTGCTGAGGCGGCAAAAAAAGCGGAACTTCTCGCAAAAAAACTTAAGTTCGACGAAGTCCCAAAAAATCACAGTAAAGAAATCGAGCTGCGCGTGAAATACACCTACGAAATTTTACGACGCTATGGCCGGGCCTATGATTACCGGGTCTTGACCTCGCGCGAACTAAAAAACCTTTTGGCGAGTCTCGAAAAAACCTCGAACTAAAGTCCTTGCGTTTCTGTTTTTCGCGTGGCACCTATCGAAATCTAGCCGTTGCCCAGGTAGCTCAGTCGGTAGAGCAGCGCCCTGAAAAGGCGCGTGTCGGCGGTTCGATTCCGTCCCTGGGCACCACTTGAATCAGAGAACGACCCTCACCCTCGCATGCAGAGCAAGTCTTGTATCCGAATATTGTTTTTTCTGATTTCGTTTCTAGCGCTTACGGGAGCGTCGCCCCGAACCTTCACCAATGTTATTCCGCTACCCATTTACGCCACTCTTCCCCAAGAGGGCGATACTTTCGGATTCATGCCAGTTTTCATGGTGGTCGAGGAACCCACTCAGCGAACTCAGAGTATCTACGCACCCAGTTACAGCTGGAATAAAAACATTCGCCACACCGCCACCTTTCGATGGTTCTATTACCCCGACGACGAAACTCGGCTACACCTAATTCCGTCGATTAGCTCGCGGGTTAACCGGGGCATTTCCATTGAAATCGAAAAAGGACTCCCGCGAGAAGGGCAATGGACCAGCGAAGCTAACATACAGGCTCAGCGAAGCATTTTTTTTCGGTTTTTTGGCTTAGGCTCTCGCACTCTTGAGGCAGACGAAACGAGCTTCACGCGCCTGTACGGGCAAGCGATGTTACGCCACGGCTACAGTTTCACGAAACATTGGAATGCTGGACTTACTTTCGCAGCGCAACGAATTCTTACGGAGAGCATCGGTGTTTCGGGATTTCCGAAAACCCATGATCGATTCGTGCGACAAAAGGGTTTGGCCCCTTCGACTTTACTGAGCCCCGGTCTCTCGTTTCGATTCGATTCTCGGGCCCAAAAAGAATATTCCACTCGCGGAACGTTTATTGAGTCCTCGGTCCAGCACAATGCTGGTTTGGCAGGAAGTAGCGACTTTCTTCGTACGAGCTTAGAAGCCCGCACCCTTTGGGAGGAAATCGGGCAGACACTCACCGGCGCAGCGAGACTTTCATGGACCTACGCCGGGGGGCCCCGCGGCGATATTCCGTTTCACTACCTGAGCACACTCGGAGGGGCCTACCGCATGCGGGGTTTCACTGAAAACCGCTTCTACGATCGCGGCGCTTGGAGTTTAGAAATCGAACAGAGATTCGCAATGTTTCAAACTAATATTTATGACGTAATCGCCGACTGGCGCGTCGACCCGTTTGTCGCAATCGGCCAGGTATACGACGGCAGCGGCGATATGTTTGATCACGTGCAAATCGCGGCAGGCTTAGGATTTCGTGCGTGGGTTCGTCCCAACGTATTAGGAAGAGTCGACACCGCGATCGCAGGCGAAGGGCTCAAAATTTACGTCGAGTTGGGATACCCTTTTTAACTTCGTTGAAACAAAAGGCTAAACGCCGGCGCGGGGATTACGAATAGACCAAAGCCTTTTTTTTGCTCGGCTCAAAAAAAGATTCGCCGGTTCGCCAAGCTTCAAAGTGCCAAGTAAAATTCGAGACTTCGTTCGCAACTTTCTACTCGCCTCGGTTGCGCTTGCAACTTCCTGAAATTCACTTCTCGCAACTTCAAACATACCGGCCGAATAGGCCTCCGAAGCGTAATCGTATTTTCGTTTCCAGATTTGGCGCTGAATCGCTTTCGCTTGGTCGACATACCGAACGTCGGACTTCAATAGCTGGAATAAATCTAATAGTTCCTTCTTGGCTTGAACGGCAAATTTAAGGCTCGTGTTCTCGCCGTGCACCCGCCAATAAGCTACCGGGTGCGGTGTGTAGGCAAATTTCCAATTTTTGGCTATTTCGATCCATAGCGGATATTCGCCACAGGTTTTAAAACGACTGTCAAACGGAGTATTGTTCGGAAGCGCGCTTCGGCGAATCAAGGTGGCCGCCGCCCCTAGGAAATTCTCTTCGAACAAGGCATTTAATACAGTTCCGCTCTCTCCTGAATTTTTTGCGCCCGATGCGAACTCTCGTCCCGTGCTCCACTCCACGTGCCGCACATCTCCGTAGGCGAGCCCGACTTCCGGGTCATCAAGAAGTGGCACCAACAGTTCAAGCTTACGGGCATGGTAAAAATCATCGGAATCGAGCAGTGCTACGTACTCGCCGCCCGCACGGCCCAAGGCCGCATTCCTCGTTCGCTCTTGGCCCAGATTGACGCCATTCGCATGTGCGTAAAGAGTTATCTTACCCGGATGGCGCTCCAAGTACTTTTGGGCCACTTCCATGCTCTTATCGGTTGAGCCGTCATCCCAAAGTATAAGTTCCCAATCGGTGTAAGTTTGGGCCAACACCGACTCGATTGCGTTAGCTACGAATTTTTCGTGATTATAAAGTGCCGTTAAAATAGAGACGCGAGGCATATTCAACGAGTCACTTCGGCTGGCCGTCGCCCCAACGACTAAATTCTTGTTCCATGGTTTTATCGCAAATACGATTGCGTTTAACGATTTCGTCGGTGTCCCGCATGCGGTCAGCGATACTCCGAATCATCACGAGCAACCAACTCGGGAGTTTTTTCATTTCTCGCTCCAAGTGGGCCTGATTAAGCGTTAAAATTTTCGCATCAGTCGCACACTCGGCCGACGCAGAACGCGGTTTGCCGTCAAAAAATGAAAGTTCTCCAACAAATTGCCCAGCGTGAACCAGCGCAATTGGTAACTTCCTACCGTCACATTCTTTAAATATTTTTACGACCCCTGTTTGAACAATATAGAGATCTTTTGAGTTCTCACCTTCATGAAAAAGAACATCGCCCTTCTTGTACTCGACAAGTTTTTCGTCCAATGCTCTCTCCTCGCGTAGAACTACTTTTTCTTCTTACCCTCGTCCTGAATTTTAACCTGGCTCAACGCATAATCAACCGTTCGTTCTTCCCGTAAACGAAATTTTAGCTGACGCAATGAGTCTTCGTGAGATTCATACATCTTCCGAATTTCTTCGGGCGAAGACTTCATCGGTTCGGCCATTTTTGCGAATTCGACATCCAAGTCAGCATCTGTAACTTTAATATCCTGCTGTTCGGCGATTTTTTGAAGTATCAATGCAGCTTTAACTTGCTCGCCGGCTCGTGTTTCAAGCTCTTTGGAATTTTTTTCCAAATAGTCCCGAATCATTTTTTCGGTGAAACCTTGGCGTTTAAGAACATTAAAGTTCTCGCGCATTAGGTGTTCTGACTGAGTTCGAACCAACGCAGAAGGTACTTCGAAGGTATTTGCATCAATCAACGCCTTGAGCAGATTTTCTTTGATCGCCTCTTTTGAGTTTTTTGCGCGTTCCTCTTCTAGGCTCTCAACCACTTTTTTCCGGAGCTCTAAAGCAGTTTCACACTTAAACTTCTTAGCGAACTCATCATCCAACACGGGAACAACCTTCATTTTAAATTCATGAAGCGTAACAGAAAAAGTTACGATTTTCCCCGCAAGCACCTTGTCGGTGAAGTCCGCAGCAAAAGTAACCGGAAATTCTTTGGTCTCTCCGACCTTCATTCCAGTAACACCCGCTTCGAATTCTTCCATAAACTGACCGGCACCTAATTCGAGGGTGCGTTTTTCAGCTTTTAAGCTGTCTAATTTGCGGCCGTCCGGCAGTGTACCCTCGAACGAAATCAACAGCGTATCACCGGTTTTGGCGCCCGGACCACTGGCATCGCGTTCGTCGGTCACCAACTCTGCGTGCGACTCACGAATGCGTGACAAAGCATTTTCTACGTCTTCATCGGTTACTTCACTTGATTGGCGGACAACTTTTAACTTGGTGAGGTCGCCAATTTTAATTTCAGGATATACTTCAACTCGCGCCACGAAAGTTACGGGTTCTCCGTCTTTGAGTTCAGCATTCGACTTGGCCTCAATCTCGGGCATACCAACAGCTACGATCGAGTGTTCTTCAAGTGCCTTCACATAACTGTCGCGCACGACTTTCGAAAATACTTCAGACTTCACGTCGCTCAAGAAATATTGTTTCAAAACCGGAACAGGCACTTTCCCTTGTCGGAAGCCTTTGATCTTCGCGGTTTTTTGAAGCGAATCAAACTGACGGTCCATGTAGTCCTTAACGGACTCGGCCGATATGGAGATGGTTAATTGCCGTTTAATCGGCGACGTATTTTCGACTTTGCATTCATAATTCATAGACGAACGTTCATATCGACTTTAGGGATTGGGGTCAACGCTCTAGTAAAGGACGTCCCACAACCAAAGCCCATGGGGGGGGGCCGTAGAGCCCGCCTGGTTTCGCTGGCCACTTATTAGAGCCCGAGCAATCGAATCAACGGGAGCCTTGCCGGCCCCCACTCGAACCAGGGAACCCACCATGATCCGCACCATATTTTTAAGAAATCCCTGACCTACCACCTTAAAATAGCCCAAACCAGTATTCCCACCAAACCCCGGGACAACGAGCGTACCCCACTCGAAACTCTCGATGGTTCGGACCGTCGTTTTGGCACTATGATCCGCGGCGGCGAAGGCTTTGAAATCGTGTCGTCCCACAAATGCCTGCCCTGCTTGCGCCATCGCATTCCAGTCGAGAGGAAATCGTAGATGCCAACTGTAACGGGCCAGCACCGGGTTTTGAACGGGCTGGGGATTAATGAAGTAAACGTACATTTTTTTTTTGGCATCTCGCAGAGCATGAAAGTGATCGGGCATGATTTCGGCCTTCAAGATCCGTATATCGCTCGGCAATAAGCTGTTGAGCGCGCTTTGGAGCGCCTCGGTGTGTTCCCATTTTTCGGGTAAATTGGTATGAACGGCCTGAACTCGCGCGTGAACTCCAGCATCAGTTCGCCCTGAAGAAAACACCGAAACTCGAACGTTCGCGATCTTTGAAAGAGTCTGCTCAAGTGTACTCTGAACTGTAGTTTGACCAATTCGCTGGCGCTGAAAACCGTGATAAGCAGTTCCGTCGTAGGAAAGTGTTATTCTAAATCGCTTCATTTAAAATTCGAAGCCAAGGCCCGCGTAGACGGCATCGTAATTGAAATCGACAGCGCCACTAAAGCTTCGAGCTTTTTCCCACTGGAGCGTCAAATAGGTATGTAATACGTCATAGGCGTCGTACCTAGACCAGGCGTCTTTGCGAGTGATCCAATCGAGATTCAAGGACCCACCAACGATCACGCTAGTGCCTCTGGAAAGTGCCTTACGTGTGGGTTTTTGATCGTCCCGTGATTCAATCATTGGCGTCATTACTCCGGAAACATGCACATACGGAACAATGAACCGCGCCAAAAGAAAACGGTAGCCAACACCTAAGCTCACGGGAAAGGCAGTAAAACGAAACTTTGTATCGTCGGACCGCACTTGACGACGAGTAAATATACCCCGACCACGAGCCACAAAAACTTTAAGATGACTTACCAACCCTAATGCGCCAAATGTACGATCGCGCAGTAGTTGGTGTTCGTAGTATAAATCGACACCTGGAACATATTTGCTTTTGGTTTCGTACACCGAATTAAATTGATTAGCCTGAATGGAGTTTGAATCAACGTCGAAATCGCTCGAAGTTAAGATCGACAACCCCGCGGCTCGATTAACCGACCCACGATATTTTGGCTCAAGTTCTTTTCCTTTTTTAACGCTCTCTATATAAGGTTGAACACCCTGACTGCTCGGGGTTGACGCGCTTTTGCTGGATTCCTCGGCCCGTGCCTTGCTTTGAAGTTCGTCGATATAAGGCTGAACGGCTTCGGTGTTACCTGTTGGATAGGGTGTCGCTTGCGGTACCGCTATCGGTTCCGCCACTTCGGCTATCGATTCCGTTTCGGGATCGGGTAAATTATATTTTTTTTTAATACTGTCGATGTAGGGCTGAATGGTTTCGGCCTTGGCAGATTTAACTCCAAACTCCAACTTCTTTAGTCGCTGCCACGTGTAGGTCAAATGCTCTTTTAACCATAGCACCGCGGACGCACCAGTAACGAGCGGCAGTAGTGCCGTACGCACGGCAGCTCGCGCCCAAGGTCTGCTTTTTAACCACTCGGCCTTCTTTGGACTCCAACTATAGTACCAATTTACGAAACTCGTACCGAGGGCTGTTTTCAACAAAATTCGGTCTCGAAACTCACGCAAGGTGTTCACACGAGGGTGCCACTCGTCACCGAAAGCAGCGGTTGCGATAAAACAGCCATTTTTCTGTAAAAATCCGTCGATTCTTGAAGGAGTTACGCATGCCCGCGAACTATCAAGATTGTCCGGTAAGTTGGCGCTCCAAGTGGAGTCGGTAGCCACTAATCCGCCCTTGTTCACATAACCCAGACTCACGCAGTATTGAGTGTCGTTTTCCAGACCATCAATCGAAATTGCCGAGGCAGAAGTACCAATTGCCCTTTGAAAACCGCCCCCCGCGGGTAGCGAGTTCGAAAGCGTCACTGTAGTAGAGCTTTTTGTACCGTAGGCTACCACCTGCGAAATCCCAAATGGATCACTCGGCGCAGAAGTGCGATTTGTGATCGTCAACCTCTCGTCACCTGGTCGCAAGTCGAAGTCGAGCGTGGGTTCAATTAACGCGCCCGAGGCATGCGGCGGACAATCCACTAAGCGTATTGTCACATCTTCCGCGTCTTCGTCGTCTGTGTCCGAGAACGCTTGACCTTCGCGAATAACCCCTATTCGAAGTGTGATCGATGGTTGATTCGCAGCGAGGCCGGGTCGACAGTTGGTGGTCGCGCCCCAAATAGCGGGCAGACCGCAAAGTCCGTACGAACCTGCGCCGTTATCAGGCAAGCTAAGCCCAATTAACTTACGCGCATTCTCAGTATTGCCGTAGTTGACTTCATGCCCCGTCACTCCGTCGTTGTAGCCTGCGCCCTGATCATTTAAGGCAACCGGAGTGTTTGACGAAACCAATTCCACCCGAATGGAAAGATCCCCGGAATTTACGGTGGTTCCCGTGGAGCCTGTGTAAATTTCACTGAGCGAGCTGGTCGCGGTCACGTAAAATAAAACTTCTCCGGTTGTCGGATCAATCGGGGTTAGACTCGAAGGGTAGGTGCGAGAATTATTGCAGTTGTCCGCGGCCGCTCCGATGACTGGAAAATAAATATACCTGGTGCTTCCAACTTCTTCGTCAGTGGCATGCCCCACTGGTTCGAGCGAAACAGCACCTGCAATTTCGCTCGTTAAAATCCCCAAAAATAGTAGTGGTACTAAACGCAAGATCCGTGTCACTTCGGCAGGGTCCCTTTCGCTTCAAACTCCGCAGCTACTTTTTTATTTGCGCCAGTCAACGAATACAGGTGAATGCTTACATTGGCCAACGTGTAGAGCAAACACATTCCGAAAAGTGTCACTTCGGGGCGAATCGCAATTAAAACTATGGTTAAGATCACTACCGCTAAGACTCCGAACGAGTTTCCGCGATTCATTTTAAATTCTTTAAATGACGAAAATCGAATGCTGCTAATCATAAACGATGCTTGAGTCAACATGAGCGCCAGCAAAAAGGGGGGCCGATGAAACGCGAACTCCATGTCTTGGTAGAACAATATTGCACTAGCTACCGTAGCCGCTGCCACGGGACTCGGAAGACCCTGAAAGTACTTTTTTGGAATCGTATCGGCCGACACATTAAATCGTGCAAGTCTAAGCGCGGCACAAACCACGTAAACAAATGCGGCCAACCAGCCCAGCCTTCCATAGGGCTGCAAACACCACAGATAACCAACAAACGCTGGAGCGATTCCGAATGAAGTCAGATCCGAAAGCGAATCGTACTGTACCCCAAAATTACTTGTCGCGCGGGTCAGGCGTGCAACTCGCCCATCCATGGAATCAAAAAGGATTGCGATAATAATAGACCAAGCCGCATTGATGAAGTTCCCGTTAAAGGCTGCGATTACTGCGTAAAAACCGCAAAGTAAGTTCGCAGTGGTAAAGAGATTTGGAAGCAAATAAACTCGTCGTCGCGGTCGAGCATCTCTTTGAACTTCCTGTGAATCTTGCATTCTTATTCCCCGAAGCGTGCTAGCTTTGTTTCCCCTGCAGTTGTGCGGTCTCCCACGTTCACCAATATTTCCGAATTCAAAGGAAGCATTACTTCCATTCGAGACCCGAATCGAATCATTCCGTAGCGTTCACCTCGCGAAAGTGGAGTGCCTTTTTCGACATAACAAACAATTCTACGTGCAACAAAACCTGCTATTTGGCCAAAAGCAACTTTTTGCCCGCGATCGGACTTCATGATCAGCCAATTGTTTTCGTTTTCTTCGGAAGCCTTATCGAGATCGGCCTTAAAAAATTTCCCAGAGTTGTACTGAACGCCCTCGACGACTCCAGTAATTGGCGCTCGATTGACGTGAACGTCCATGGGCGACATAAAGATACTGACTTTTCTTGCCTTCTCAGCCCCAATGCGATTTCCGGAAACTTCGGTTACGGAAAGCACACGACCGTCGGCCGGCGAAATGACGGCGCGAGGGTCATCGGTTGGGGTTTTTCGATTGGGATTCCGATAAAACCAAATACAAAAAGCAGTGAAAACCCCGAATACGAACGTACCCGTCGCAGCTGCCCAACGAGCACCAGCGCCCACATCGCTAGTACCACTTACGGCGGCCTTCCAAATCATGGCGCTCGAGAGCGTGAGTAATAACGCCCCAAAAATATAAGGAAATCCTTCGATCTGAACCGGAAGTCGGTGGTTTTTTAGTATTGAAGCCATGACAGTTACCTCGCTCGATTTGATTGCGAGAACTTATCAATTTTGATCAGACTTATCAAGCTTCGCCTCGGCGGCCGAAGGTCGAACGTAGTTGGCGTGAACATCAAGATGACTGACCCCACGCGGCGTTTTGGTCATGGCCTCGCTAACTGCTTTTGCGAGTCCCTGCGCTTCAATCTCCGAATTCTCGAGCTCTAGCACTGTTCCTTCGGGAAAACTTCCGCGCAACTCGGCCGCGTAAACCAACGCTCCGTTTCCAACAAAGATGTAACTTTTTCCAGCAAACTGACCTTGAGCCCACGACCCCACAGCCTCTGGCGCCAGAGAACGATCGACCCAATCGCCGTTTTCTTCGGCGCCGACAAATACACTTTTTTGGTAGGCGTTTACGATCGGAATGACTTTCTGCGACGAGTTCGCACTATACGAATACGCGAGCGCTTTAAGCGAAGAAACCCCTTGCATGGGTTTTCCAAGAGCCTGCGCCAGTGCCTTTACGGTGGCCAGCGCTACTCGAATACCTGTAAAAGAGCCGGGCCCTACGCCACACGCGAAAAGATCGACATCTTTTAGGGAATAGTTATTGTTTTCGAGAGTCTCGTGTAACAGCGTTAGCAAGCCTTCGCTATGAACCACGGAGGTTGAACCCGCGTTCTGGGCAAAAACAGTGCCGCGCTCATCGCAAAGAACGACTACGCCACGAATTTGAGAGGCATCAAGTGCCAGGATTAGCATAGCGCCTATTGAAACATGTTTCTAATCGCAGGTATTCCCACTTTGGTGAAATCGTTAAATAACACCACCACGAGTAACAACACGATCAACGAAAGACCAATCTGCTGCACAAACTCTGTCTGTTTCATAGAAATGGGTTTGCCGCGAATGACTTCTACGCCTAGTAAAAAAATATGACCACCGTCCAAGATGGGCACCGGTAACATGTTGAAGATTGCTAAGCTTATACTAATTAAAGCCATTGCCTTCAAAAACTGCGATATTCCGCGGGACATCGAATCACCGGCGAGTTTGCCGATCATTATTGGCCCACCTAAGGTACCAACCGACACCTCTCTGAAAAATAGTTTCTTCAACGAGACGACGGTTTTGCCCGAAAGATCCAGCGCTCGAAGCCAAGCTTGGGCAGTTAGCGTTAAGGGGTTTAAGACCCGTTCGACAACAAAGTCCGGCTCGGCCTGAATGTACAAAGGATACACTCCGATGAGATATTGTTTTGTCTCTTTTCCTGCTGCGTCCTTACTTTCGCTCACCGAGGGCGTGAGACTTTTTTGGAATCGCAAAGTTTTTCCGTCGACGATGCGCTCGATTGCGAGTGTCAAATCAGCAGACTTTGATTCTCCGAACTCTTGCAACCGCGTGCGCAACTCTGAAAACGAATGTAGCGTTTTACCTTCAATAGACACCAGTCGATCGCCCGCTGCCACGCCCGCGATTTCAGCTGGGGAACCTTTGATAACGGAAGATACAAACAGTTCAGAAGAGTGAATACCTAACTCGTTTAACTTTTTTGCCGGAAATTTATAGTCGACAGTCTTTTCGGTTTGCGCGGAAGGTAATTTTTCTGGCGACCAAAACCCCGCCTCATGAGCGACAACACCGAAGACCAGTTCCTTCGCCCCGCTTTGAACGAGCTGATTCACTTTGGCTTCTATTTCTTCAAAGCTACGAACGAGTTTGCCATTTATGGTAAGAATTTCGTCGCCAGTTTTTAGCCCCTGTTTTGCAGCTGCTGAATTGACATCTGAAATCCCGATCACCGTGTGTCGCCCCAAAGGAGAGAGACCTTCGATCTCTCCCATTTCCTTAACTTCACCGTAAATGTTCATGCCCTTTGTCGGCCTTGGAAGTGCTTTCACTTCATGCAAGCGACCATCGCGGCGAACTCGAAAATTTATTTCTTTATTCGGCGACTCAGCGATCGCGTTATAGACTTCATCGTATCGCGTCACAACTGCGCGATTGACGGCTGTCACTACATCGCCAGATCGGAATCCAGCAACTTCGGCTTGAGTGCCAGGAACCACACGCCCGATAGTGGAAGTTAAGTGTTGCTCACCAATAAGCATCATTAGCGCAAAAACAAATATCGCGAATAGAAAGTTAAAAAGTGGACCGCCGATAAAAACTAAAAATCGCTTCCAAGCCTCTTGATTGTTTAGTGCCCGTTCTTTGAGTTCAGGGGGAATTGGTTCGTTTGGGTCCTGACCGAACAGTTTGACATATCCGCCGAGTGGCACAATGGAGAGACAATACTCGGTTTCGCCCCACTGCTTTTTGAAGATCTTCGGACCGAAGCCCATGGAAAAGACATCAACTCGCACGTTAAAAATCTTAGCAAAAAGATAGTGCCCGAACTCGTGCACAAAAACGAGCGGCCCCAAAAGCAAGACGAACGATAGGAGATAAAACATGGTTTCAACCCTCAGTGATCAAGAACCGAAAATCTTCGTACAAAGATACATGACCGGTGCACTAAATAAAACTCCGTCAAATCGATCAAGAATGCCGCCATGCCCTGGGAGCATTTGGCTAGAGTCTTTCACACTATATGCCCTTTTTAATAGGGATTCGCAAAGATCGCCAATTTGGCTGGACACACCGACTGCAATACTAGCGAAAACGGCTCCGAACACCCCGAGGTCTCTAAAAAACACCAATTTAAACAAAAGGGCGATAAACAACCCGACGACCAACCCACCAAGAGCGCCTTCGAGGGTTTTCTTCGGACTGATCAGAGGGTAAAGTTTTCGTTGCCCCCACTTTTTTCCAGCGAAATAAGCGCCAGTGTCATTGGCCCAGACAATCAGTAGAAAGAGAATCAACCACTGAAGACCACCATTTCCCAAACGAATTAGCGGCAAAAACCCAATGAAACACACCGCGTAAACGAGCGTAAAAATGCTAAAAACTAGCTCGTCAAAGTGGGTTTTAAGATTCTCGGCGTGCCGTTCAGCGGTGGCCAGGTAAAAGGCAAAAAGTCCCAGGCTCCCTAGGATTAGGCCCTCAAAAAGAGATTTAGGTAAAAGTAAATTTGCGAAAACAATCAGCCAAGCAAGTCCGATTATGGCATTTAGCTTTTCGACTTTGTCGAAAGATCTAATAAAAACCCGCCCCAATTCCCAAGCCATCACCGAAGCAAGAAGAGCGGACACCACCGCAACGCCGAAGTGGCCCGCGGTCAGGAGCAAAATTAATAGCACGGCGCCGCCGACCAAACCGGTGGTGACTCGTACTTTTGTTTCAGACCCTTTCGGGGCCGACCGCTGCAAGGCGGCTTCTATTCTGGAAAAAAAGTCCATAAGAGCAAGTGGTTAAATTGTAGCTTCGATCTTACTAGAAGTCAGTCCAAATCGACGTTCCCGCCGAGTATAGGAATCAATAGCCAGGCGAAGGTTTACCGCCCTGAAGTCCGGCCACATCGTATCGGTGAAATAAAACTCAGTGTAGGCCATTTGCCAGAGCATAAAATTTGAAATTCGCTGTTCGCCACTGGTGCGAATTAAAAGGTCGGGATCCCGCAATGCCACCGTGTCGAGTTCCATCGAAAAAATTTCCTGGTTAATGTCCTCTGGAAGTAACTCTCCATTCATGGCGCGTCGAGCCAAGGACTTGGCGGCGTCGATAATTTCGTCTCGCCCACTGTAGGAAAGCGCAAAAGTTAATTCGAGCCCTGTATTGCCGGCGCTCAATTCTTCGCTTTCCCTTACTAACTTTCGAGCGTCCATTGGAAGACGCTCCAAATTACCAATAGCTCGAAAACGAATATTTCTTTTTATCAATTCTCGACGTTCGCGAATGAGCCACTTTTTAAGTAACTGCATGAGAACTGTGACTTCCGCAGTGGGACGCCCCCAGTTTTCGGTCGAAAAAGCATAAAGTGTCAGTTGTTTGATACCCAAACGGTCGGCTTCACGAATGATCTCGCGTACCCGTCCGCACCCTTTGATGTGGCCATAAATTCTAGGCCGACCTCTGCGTTCAGCCCAACGACCATTCCCATCCATGATGATCGCGATGTGTTTGGGTAGCCCAGAACTCATTAGACGCTCAAAATTTCTTTCTCTTTAGTCGCCAGGAGTTTGTCGACTTCAGCCACAAAGTCATCGGTTTTCTTCTGAATTTGCTCAGTCGATTTTTTGGCCTCGTCAATTGAGAGTTGTTTGTCTTTTTCTAGTTTTTTTATTTCTTCATTTGCGTCTCGACGCTCGTTTCTCAACGCTACTTTGCACTCTTCGCCAAGTTTCTTAGTGAACTTCACTAGCTCTTTGCGGCGTTCTTCGGTGAGCATCGGAAGCGGAACGCGAATAATTTTACCGTCGTTCTGAGGATTCAATCCGAGATCCGCAATCAAAATTGCTCTTTCGATTGGTTGGAGCATCGAAGCTTCCCAGGGCTGAACCACTATCATACGTGGCTCTGGGCAGGTCACCGAAGCAACCTGCGCGATTGGCATATCTGATCCGTAGTAATCGACCTTTACTCCATCGAGCAAGGCAGGGGTCGCCCGACCAGTTCGTACCTTGACGAGTTCTCCGCGAAAACCATTGATGGTTTTTGACATTTTTTCGTGCAAACTATCGAGGACTTGTTTCATGGTTTTGTCGACCTCTATTTGATTTCCGGACTGTGCACGATGGTCCCAATGGGCTTCCCTAGAACCACGTCACGCACGCTATCCGGTCGGTTGAGATTAAAAACAATAATTGGCAGTCGGTTGTCCATGCAAAGGGAAATGGCCGTTGAATCCATAACCTGCAGCCCTTTACTAAGAACATCGAGATACGTTAATTCGCGAAACAGCTTTGCGTCCTTGTGTTTCACTGGATCTGCATCATAAACGCCGTCTACTTTGGTGGCCTTTAGAATCACTTCAGCGTTGATTTCCATCGCCCTCAAGCTAGCCGCAGTGTCCGTGCTGAAATAGGGATTCCCCGTTCCGGCCGCGAAAATTACAACCCGCTTCTTTTCTAAATGCCGTACTGCGCGCCTTCGAATGTAGGGCTCGGCAAGCTCTTGAATTTCGATGGCTGACTGAACACGAGTGTAAACGCCCAAGCGCTCAAGAGCATCTTGTAGCGCTAAGGAATTCATCACTGTGGCGAGCATACCCATGTAGTCGGCTTGAGCGCGGTCCATTCCAGTGGAGGCTGCGGCCAACCCGCGAAAAATATTTCCTCCACCTAACACCACTCCAATTTCGACTCCCATGTCGCGAATTGCGCCGATGTCTTTTGCGATAGACTCTAAAATGTCGGTGTCGATCCCATAGCCAGCATTTCCCGCCAGTGC
Organism: Bacteriovoracaceae bacterium UBA4573; assembly: GCA_002387735.1. GTDB lineage: Bacteria > Bdellovibrionota > UBA1018 > UBA1018 > UBA923 > UBA923. The sequence goes on from DGKJ01000017.1 coordinate 19,251, forward strand.
CTCGCCCGAAAGCTTTAATAAAATACGTTTATACTTCGGTTGTTTGCTCTCTGGAGATGACGCCATGAAAAATGCCCCTCGTTTTCGCCGGTGTTACAATTCAGTTAAGCACTTTCAGATGTTTTTGCGATGCCCTCGCCTAAGACGTACCGACTAAAGCGACGTATCACTACGTTTTCGCCGATTTTTGCTACAAGTTCCGACGTTAACTGCGTGATCGTTTTATCAGGATCCTTCACGAACGGTTGGTTCACGAGACAAATCTCATCGAGAAGTTTTTTAGTCTTCCCTTCAAGAATTTTTTCGAAAACTTGCGCTGGTTTGTTGGCATTCTTTGGATCGGCTTTGAGTTGAGCCAAAGCAATTTCTTTTTCTTTTTCAACAAAATCAGCAGGAACATCTTCTGGCCGAACATACTGCGGGTTGGCTGCAGCAACGTGCATAGCTACATCACGTACAAAAGCCTGAAACGCGTCGTTTCGAGCTACAAAGTCAGTTTCGCAGTTAACTTCGAGAAGCACGCCGATTTTTCCACCTGCGTGAATATAACTTGAAATTGCTCCGTCAGCAGCGGTGCGGCCCGCTTTTTTGGCAGCGGCAGCGAGTCCTTTTTTTCGCAAAAACTCGACTGCTTTTTCAAAGTCACCTGACGTTTCGTTGAGTGCTTTTTTGCAATCCATCATACCTGCGCCTGTTTTTTCGCGCAGTTCTTTTACTAAGCCTGCAGAAATTTCCATCGTCAAACTCCTAAAAAATGTTGGCAGAAATAGAGGAAGGACTCTTCCTATTTCAGTTTGTAACTGTCGTCGTAGTGTCGCCAGTCGCGGTATCAGCCGCAGTTTCTTCTTCAGAAGCTGCCACTAAATCCGCCTCATCTGGACCACGAAGGTCAATATCGCCTTCAAAGCGAGAAACTTTCTTTTCGTTCTCGGCTTCGTCCTTAGCCATTTGGGCTGCCAAACGTTCATCGCCTTTAACTTTTTCTTCGAAATCGCGAGCCCCTTCTACGCAGGACTGAGCGATGAGATGCGAAAACAGCTTGATTGCGCGAATAGCATCGTCGTTGCCAGGAATAACGTAGTCGATGTCATCTGGGTCGCAGTTAGTATCAACCACTGCAATGGTTGGAATACCCAGTTTCTTGGCTTCTTTTACCGCAATATGTTCTTTTGTAGGGTCAATAATAAAGATCGCGCCAGGAAGTTTCTTCATGTCGCGAATACCGCCCAATGAAGATTCTAACTTTTCAACTTCGCGATTGAGCATGGATTGCTCTTTCTTTGGAAGTGCTTCGAACTCTCCATTAGTTTTCATGTTTTCAATGCGTTTCAAACGATCGATGGAAGCTTTGATCGTTTGATAATTCGTCAACATGCCGCCCAACCAGCGATTAGCAACAAAGTACTGATTCGAACGAGTTGCTTCTTCGATGATCACGTCTTTGGCTTGCTTCTTGGTGCCAACGAATAAAATCTTTTTACCTTCTGCGACAACCTTTCTTGTGAATTCACAAGCATCGCGCGCACATTGCACGGTTTTTTGAAGGTCGATAATGTAAATACCGTTTCGCGCACCGAAAACGTAAGATTTCATTTTCGGATTCCAGCGACGGGTTTGGTGACCGAAATGGACACCGGCTTCTAAAAGTTCTTTCATAGTAACGTTAGGCATTGTGACTCCTTCATTTGGTTTCGACGCTTAGGCTGGCCCATTACTTTAATG
>DGKJ01000017.1:21157-45170 GCA_002387735.1 Bacteriovoracaceae bacterium UBA4573
ACGCCGTCCTCCATCTTCGAAAACCGATCGCTCGGCCACCAAATGTAGCGAAGATGTGTGTTTTTATTAGGTTGGATCATTAACAGGAAGGGTTACCGGACTCAAGCGCTTTATTTGCGAGAAAAACGAGACCAAAGCCCAGCGTTACTTGATTGGCGCACCAAGCCCGTACTTGGCCGGGGCCTGTTGGTAAGCCGCTTGCGCCTCGGGTAGCCAGGAATTTAAAGCAGACTTTCGGGTCGTATTCGAAGGGTGAGTCGAAAGAAACTCCGGAGGCGCCTGACCGCCAGAAGCAGCGGCCATTCGGTCCCAAAGCCGACCCGCTTCAGAGGGGTCGTATCCGGCTTTGGCCATGTAGATTTGACCAAATTTGTCGGCATCAGTTTCATCGTCCCGTGAGAATTTTCGGCTAAAAAAGGTTACCGCAAGGCCGGCCGCCGCCCCGCCAAGCCCGGTAAGGGTTTTGCAGGTAGCGTCTTTGCAAAGCAATTGACCGGCAGCGATCGCGCCGGCACCGATTACTAGCCCAGCGAGGCTCTCTTTGATGGCGCGCGCATAACGCTGTTTGCCGTGACGTCTCGTCGCATGTGCCACTTCGTGGCCCATCACTGCAGCCAATGCCGCTTCGGTTTTAAGAACCGGCATTATCCCGGTATAAACCGCCATTTTTCCTCCCGGCATGCACCAAGCATTGACCTCAGGACTTTCAATGAGAATGGTTTCCCAGTTAAATTTTTCGCCAGACGATGCGGCGATTCGATTGGCCACTCTTTGGACCATGGCGTTCCACTCGGCATTGGTAGATAGCTTAGATTTGGCTTTTACCTCTGCGTAGGCCTTTGCAGCTTCGGCGTTGATTTCCGCATCACTTGGTTCTTTTCCAATGGGAAGCGAAGCACAGCCCGAACTCAGAACGGAAACGAGTGTTAGAATTAGTGTAAAAAGCCGTAGTTGCGTTTTCATAGATGATTCTATTCATACCCAAGGTCTTAGCGAATGTAAAAATGTACGAATTCGGAACTTGATCGTTTCGATCGTTTCATCAAGAATCTGGCAGAACACCTATGGGGAATCGTTTTCCAAAAATTCATTTAAAACACCTAGACCATATAGTCGGTTTAGCGCTTTTGGTCATGTTAGCTTGTTCGCTGCTAGTGCTCGGGCACCACTACCTGGGGCACGAAAGCTTTTGGTTTGATGAAGCAGGGCAAATTTGGCTCGCACTAGGTTTGCATCATTATTCAAGCCCATTGGCCCCATGGGGAGGCTTTGTCGAGATTTGGCGTCAAAGCATGGAAATGAGTACGGACCCAGGAGGATTCAGTTTTTTACTTCGCGGGTGGATCGCGCTTTTCGGAACCGCGGCACCTGCGCTTCGGTTTTTCCCTTACGCGTTCTTTCTGGTATCTTTAGTTTTAACTTATTTTATCTGTCTAAAAGACGTTTCTCGCCGAAACATCGCACTATTTGGAACCCTTTTTGTTTTCTTTTTTCCATTCTGTTTGCAATACGCTTTCGAAGTTCGACCCTACAGCATGGAAAATCTGGGCGTCACCTTTGCAGTTTTGGGTTTGTTACTCCTACGCGAAAAAAACACGGCGGGTATTCTAGCAATTCTCAGCTTCGGCGTTTTATTTTTTTTATTTTCTCGTTACGGCTTTACTATTTTTGCCGGAGCCTATGCGGCGAGCATCCTTTATTTTTGCTACACACGATTTCTTTCACTCCGAGAAACCCTAAAACTAGTCGCCCCCATCGGGCTCGCCGCCATTCTAGTATTTGTTTTGCGTTTTTCCAAAATGCCTGTCGGGCTTCCTGAATACGCGCTCGCCGCTACTTTTAAAGGCATGACCCCGAGTCAAATCGGGCCGGTTTTATTTCAGAATTTGCTGACCCTTGAAATGATTCCGGCTACATTATTGTTGATTTTGGGTTTTAAAATAATTGTTTCAAACCTTTTTAGAACTCGAAGATATAAAATTCCCGGCAAACTCGAACGTTTGGCGGTTTTTGTATTTTTTTCCTATTTTCTTGCTGCGTTGCTTTCATCTATTGGAAAAATGCCTTGGGATGTATCTCAAAGATGGTCGCTTTCGTTTCACGCTCTTTCAGCCATTTGTTTAGCGGTTTTGATCACTAGTACCCTCTCCTTGGTTCGAACCAAATCTTTCACGGTAAATGCCGGATTAGCGATCCTCATGATTTTTTTAGCTCAAGCAAGTTACCAAAGAGCGCGAACCTATGCCCGACCAATCGAAGATAATTCCTTCGCCGTACTACATCCACTTATCGGGGAACTTGGCCCGAACCAGAAACTTTTTGTACCCGCCCACATGGAGGCCACCGTGCGTCAACTTTTCGAATTGGGAGGAATGCGAAAGTACCAACGCCAAATCGAATATCCGAAAAGTATGGTTTTCGAGACGCTGGCTCACCCTCGCTCCGAAGAATCGATTGCCGACAGTTCGATCGTCTATAGTATTTATGGACGCATATCTAAAGAGGAACTGAATCGTTATCAAATACGCATTGGAAAACCGGGAACAATAGTTTCTTCGGAAACCTGGCCAAACCAGATCTGGAAGTATCCCTAAAAATAGGCGCTCTACATGACGATTTTTTTGGTGCCGATGGAGGGACTCGACCTACTACGCTCCTCGCCTCCGGCTCTTCGCTGCGTAGGCTCCCCTCGCTCGCTAAGTCGCGCATCCTGCGCCACTTGCCGCGCTAGCTCGCTTCGCGACCCATCGCGGCCGCTCCCTCGCGTTCGAGTCCCCTGCTCTGCCAAATAAAAAAAGCCCGTCGAGAAAAACTCGACAGGCTTTTTTTAATGGTGCCGATGGAGGGACTCGAACCCCCACGCTTTTCAGCACTAGGTCCTAAGCCTAGCGTGTCTGCCAATTTCACCACATCGGCGTGCGAAACGAGGCAAAATCTAATCATAGCTTGTCTCAGGGAGCAATGACTTAATTTTTATTATCTAACCGTTTGCAAGAACCCCCAATCGCCATAGAATGACGACAAAGCGAACACTGACGTTCGTCCTAAACTACTCTTATGGAGGAGATCTCTATGCACGTGTCTCATTGGCGCGCCCTGCGTTTTGCCGCTATGGCGTTTGCCCTATCTTTTTCTGCTGCTTTGGCGGCAGACACAACCGAACCAGTCACGAAAACCCCTTATGCACCGGGCGAAGTGATCGTAAAATTCAAATCCGATATCCGCAGAAACAAAGTGTTTATGCAGCAACTCTACCAAGAAGTTGGGGTAGCCAAGGTTCGCAAATTTAAACTCGGTTTCGGGTCTATTGAGCACTACCAACTGGCCGAAGGCGCATCGGTAGAAAAAGCTATCCAAAAGCTGACCAAAACAGTGGCGGTGGAATACGCTCAGCCGAACTATATTCTAAAACTTTTCCGCAATGAAGACGTACTAGACGGTTACGATGACTGCCACCCTCCGGTGGAATTTCTTGGGTGCGTTCCATTCGGCGAATTCATTGAAGGTCGGCCGGGAATTGCTCCCAAGCCCAGTCCCGTCGAACCCCCTGTCGCCGATCCGCAACAAAATAAAGTTTGGGGCTTAAACGCGATTTCGGCTCCCGAGGCTTGGAAAGTCACCACCGGCTCGCAAGGCATTGTGGTCGCAGTGATCGATACCGGCATCGATTATAATCACGAAGATCTATCTTTTAATATGTGGCGCAGACCGGGCGTAGAATCTGAAGAAGACGACATCGTGGGCTGGGACTTTGTTCACGACGACAATCTCCCTTTCGACGATCACATGCACGGCACCCACGTCGCAGGCACCATCGGTGCAGTCGGCGGTAATGCTCTAGGAATCGTAGGCGTGAGCCCCAAGGTTTCCCTAATGGCCGTGAAATTTCTCACCGCCCGTGGGTCTGGAACCACACTCGACGCAATACGTTCGATCGACTATGCCGTTGAACGCGGCGCGCGCATATTAAACAACAGCTGGGGTGGAGGCGCAGACCCGAACAACAACGCTCTTCGTGAGTCGATTGGACGCGCAGAAGCCCGCGGGGTTTTATTCGTAGTAGCTGCCGGAAACGACGGCACCGATAACGATCGTAGACCAACCTATCCAGCATCGTTTCGGGCGGCCAATCTTATAGCCGTTGCAGCCACCGACTCAAACGACAAGATCGCTTCGTTTGGCGGCGGTTACGGCTCGAACTACGGCAAAACCAGTGTTCACTTAGGCGCTCCAGGAAAAGACGTTTACAGCTCAGTTCCTGGCAATCGCTACAGAGGCGCTTCGGGGACATCGATGGCCACTCCGATGGTCGCTGGGGCGGCAGCACTGCTCTGGAGCATGAACCCAAACATGACGTTCCTCGACGTCAAAAACCGACTCATGGCCACAGTCGACCCACTCCCTACACTACAAGGTAAAACGATCACTGGTGGTCGTATTAATCTTGCTAGGGCTGTCGTTACCGAACTCGATTCGGGTGGCGAATATGACGACGAATACGATGGTGAAGACGGCGACTGGTAAAAACAGGTGCCGGAATTAAAAAAAGGGCGGACGACTGTATTGGTCGTTCGCCTTTTTTATTTAGAGGTTTTGCCAAATCCGGACTTCGTACCACCCGGTGGACTTTTTCCTGCATTCTTTAACTGATTTTGAAGTTTGGCGACTTCTACTCGCAATTTTGTCTCTTCGAGTTTCAGGTCATCAAATCTCTTTTTCTGCCGACTCAGTTCCTCTTGCAGAGCTTTATTGAGCTTGGCCGCGTGTTCTAACTTGTGACGAGACTCCGCATCTGTGGTTTCACCGGCCTTGGCAGCTCCTGGTTGTTTGCCGGCAGCAACTTTACTGCCGCTACCCATCAATGCGTTAAGTTTTTCCTGCAACTCTTTGTTTTGCCGGCGCAGTTCTTCACCCTGTTTAATAGCGCGATCGCGCGCCGTGGTTACTTCCGCAAGCTCTCTTGTATCCACGGATTTGAGGCTTGCCTCCGAAGTTCGTCGTTGAAATTCTTCAAAATGGCGCTTGGTACGAGACAATTCTTCTTGCGCTTGAGAGCGCGCCGTAAATTCTTCTGACCACTTTTTCTGCAATTCGTCGGTCCTTTTTGTGAGCTTTTCATTGCTTTCTTTTGCAGACGCCAAAAGTTTTTCTGAGGCCGCAAACTTCATTTTCATTTCGGCTTCACTTACCGAGGTAGCGACTAATTTTTTATAACGCTCGAGATTTTCCATCATCGTCGTCATCATTTCTTTCATTTTCTCTACCGCGAATTGTTTCTGTTTTACTCCTTCATCCTTAAGGCGAATCTGCTCAACCATTGACGCCTCGAGGGTACGGAAATCGAATTCTCTTTTTCTTAGATGATCGTCGATTTGGCGCACCTTTTCGTTCAGTGCGGCTTTTTCTCGCACCACGTCTTGCAGTAAACCCTTCGACATTGCCTGGCCTGTTTGATTAGTGGGGCCACTATCGGTCGCCACTGGCGTTTCTTTCACTGTAGCTTTGGCCTCTTCCAATTGAGCTTTCACACTTTCTAAGTTGCCACTCATCAAGCTCAGTTGTTCTTTGTAGTGTCGAATTTTAGTAACTAACTGAATATTGCGCACTCTCGTAATATGGTGAATTCCCTGCAAAAACGTTTCTCTGAGTCGAATAGAAATCGTACGAAAAATTTCCTCAAAACGATCTTCTGGCATATCGCCAAGTACTACTACAAGCTCGGCACGTACGGCCTTGAGTAAAAGTTGTAAAACCTCTTCTACGTCTTCGTTTTCTTTTTCAGATAGTGGGCTCTCGACCGGAGCCTTGGAGAGATCGATTGACAAATTTTTCACCGTTAAAAAATCATCTCGAGTGTTAATTCGGTCAATCGCTCCGACCGACACTGCTTCCTCGTCGGTCGACAGGCGTTCTGTTTTTAAGACAACTTCCGGTCCGTCTTGTTCTGACTCGGACCCGCCACCCCGCACCCGAATTACGTCGCTACTGGTGTCCGCAATCAATTGCCGATCTCGTTCCCCTAGAGCGGTTCTCTTTTTAGTTTCGATTTGATCATTGGCCTGCTTTTCTAAGTGTTCTACAAAACTAAACGCAGTTCCCTTGCTCGGCTTTTCGCGGTCTCTAAATTCCAAATCTGCTAAGTTCTCGTGCGATCGGCGTTCGCGAGAAATAATTTCGGGATCTTCTACAGTCGAGCCAGTGGACCTTCGATCGAGCATTGCTTTTTTTCGTTTGCGCTCTTCTAGTTCATGGACACGAGCTTCAATCACCGCTTGTTTTTCTTCTTCGGCTTCTTTTACGTGAGTTAGGCGCCCGCGTTCGCGTTCAAATTTTTTCTCGTCTTCAGTAAAATCTTTTATATCAGCGGCCGAAAGAGCTTCCGGTTGTACTGTTGAAGCAGCGGTCTGAGTTGAGTGAGTAGAATTTCCGTCCTCTGAGGGAGAAAGTGCTGAAACGTCTACGTAGTCGATTGCCTTTTTTGTGGCGACGTCGTTTCCAGCGGTATTGATAATTCCGACAATCTGAAACCGGCCGCTCCGGGGATCAAATCGGACGACGACCTCATCGGCCAACGTGGAGATATTTTCAATAAATTTTTGAATGCGACCCGCGACTCCGTCGTTCGGTTTTTCGCCAGGCATAAAACCAGCGCATGTTTGCTCGACCCAAAATACCGCACTGGTAATCATACGTACGTCGTCCCAACCGTACTCTATTTCGATACACTTAGACTTTTCGCCGGTTCGGTAATTGGCAAATCCGTTGAAAATTGAGGTTTCGAGAATCTGACGCACTCGATACTCAAGCACCTCCCCATCGTCCACTGCGGCCAGAGCGTCTTTGGCTTCATAAAATAGAAAATCCAACACTCGACCAACGTGACGAGTCGAAAAAAAGTACTCGTACAAGACTCGCGCATTTGCTCGAAGAAGTTCTTCGATTCCAAATTTGGATTGGCGTACGATCTGATTCGCTTCGATCATGCCGCCGCCTTTCTTGGGGCGTCGGTCAGCGAAAAATTCATAAGCCGACTGAGCTTTCGCACTAGGCGACTTTCCCAAAGTACGCGAAACTGCACCCCGGTGCCACCACAGATCCACCGAGCCAACTCTACAATTTCTGCGAGCTCGTCGCCGTACTGAATCATTTTTCCACGACGACTAAGAGTCTCTACTACCCGACGATCGAGATTCGATATTCCTGGAATTTCCCCTTTTTTAGCCAACTCGAAAGAGTAGGCCCGATCGCTGTCTTGAGCCGTGTATCCCGCAGTCGCCATAGCGATGAGTCGTAGGTTAGGACTATCATCACGGTAAACGCTCAATTCTTCGCAATAGATCGACGTCAAAAAATCTTTTAGGAACTCTTCTTTGGGAGCTTCAGTCCATAGCAAAAGTAAAGTCGCCACAGAGGCTACTCTTAAGCTGTGTTCGTGTAAGTCGACCGAGTGTTCAACGACATAGTCAATGGTCTGAGGGTGGGGAACGTGCAACAACTTATTCAAGAAAAAGACCGCTACATCGGCGTCCCCGTTTTTCTTCATGACAAGATCAGAAAGCCACTCAGTGTCTTTGCGAATCAAACTGGTTTTTTCAAACGGCGCTAGAGACCCATCGAATAGCAGTTCCTCTACTCGTTTCACTGACATCGCCAACTTTCCGTAACGCTCGTCGAGTGCCGGAAAAATTGAATATACGTGCCCGAATCGTAAAAAACGATCTAAGGTTTTTTGTTCGAGCGGGTGCAAAGATCTCGCCATTAAAATAAATTTGTTTCGCGACTCCATGCGCGCATACAGCGGCCGGTCCACGAGCGTACCCACCCGCAACTGACTTACGTCGACCGGAATATATTCCAACTCCGTGCCGGAGTTATTATTTTTGTCGCTCTCTTTGGCCATAGTATTAGGCGCGAGTGTATACACCCGCTCCTCTTCTCGTATCGGAAAATTCGCTTTTTTATCAAAGAGATCCGCGCTGTCCGGCGTAGAAACAGGCGGCAAGATGATCAGATTTGCCCGCCTGGTCGCTGGTTCCTGGTCGGAATTGCAGGGCAGGATATTCCTGTCGGCAATTTTCCTTCACGTTGGGACATCGCGGGTGAAAATGGCAGCCATTTGGTGGGGAAATAGGACTAGGAACATCGCCCTCTAAGATTAGGCGTTCCTTTTTGAAGTTTGGATCAGGAATCGGAATAGCACTCAGCAAAGCTCGCGTGTAGGGGTGCTGTGGCCTGGTGTAAATTTCCTTCGCCTCAGCTTGTTCGACAATTTTTCCAAGATACATGACGGCAACTCGATCGCTCATATGTTCAACTACCTTGAGGTCATGTGAAATAAACAAGTAGGTTAACTTGAACTCCTTTTGCAGATCCATCATGAGATTTAATATCTGAGATTGAATCGAAACATCCAGCGCGCTTACCGGTTCATCGCAAACGATAAATTCTGGCTCTACCGCTAAGGCTCGCGCTATACATATTCGCTGGCGTTGACCGCCGGAAAACTCGTGGGGATAACGAAACATAGCTTCGGAGCGCAAACCACAGAGATCCAACAAAGTTTTTACGCGTTTATCTTTTTCCCCTTTATAGAGTCCGTGTATCGATAGAGGTTCTGAAATGATATCTCCCACTGTCATTCGTGGATTAAGCGAAGCGTAGGGGTCTTGAAATATAATCTGCATTTTTCGGCGAAGTCTTCGCATTTCGCGAGTTCCGAGCCGGGTGATATCCGCACCGTCATAAAATATTGTGCCAGCGGTCGGTTCTAGTAACCGTAAAATACATCGACCAAGGGTAGATTTTCCGCAACCGCTTTCGCCCACAAGACCCAAAGTCTCTCCTCGGTGAATCGCGATACTGACGTCGGAAACAGCGTGGACGTTTGCAATTTCACGGGAGAAAATTCCGCCTTTTATTGGAAAACGTTTTACAAGATTTTTAACTTCAATCAACGGCGCTGCCATGGTGCTAAATCCTTTATACAAGCGGCCCTGTGACTATCACCCCGTACCGAACGAAGTTCGGGTTCCGCGGTTTTGCATTCTTCCGTGGCAAACGTACAGCGGGTTTGGAAACGGCAACCTTTCGGAAGCTCAAGCAGACTTGGCACTATGCCAGGAATCGTATCCAATTTTTTTTTCTGCTGTGACGAATCCCGTTCCCCCGAAGTCGCAGAAACGGGTTTAAAGACCGGAACGCTGTTTAAAAGTCCGCGCGTATAGGGATGAAGTGGTTCGCCAAAAATTTCGGCGACACTTCCCTGCTCTACCACCTTACCAGCGTACATGACCAATACCTCGTCGGCGGTTTCGGCTATGATTCCGAGATCGTGGGTAATAAGAATCATGGCCATGCCAAATGTTTCCCTTAACCGCCGCATCAGGTCTAAAATTTGAGCTTGAATCGTTACATCGAGCGCCGTGGTCGGTTCGTCGGCAATCAACAAGTCTGGATTACACGAAAGCGCCATTGCGATCATCACTCGTTGACGCATTCCACCACTAAGCTGATGCGGATAATCGTCCAAACGACTTTCCGGCGAAGAAATGCCCACAAGTTTTAGCATTTCACAAGCGCGAGCTCGAGCATCAGCTCGACTCACGTTCTGGTGCAATCGAACTGCTTCGACTATCTGATCACCAACTGTAAAAACTGGATTAAGCGACGTCATGGGTTCTTGAAAAATCATTGAAATTTCGTTGCCGCGAATTTTTCGCATCTCCGAAAGTGGCAGTTGCAATAAATCTTTGCCTTTATACAAAATTTGCCCTGACGAAATTCGACCTGGCGGCGTAGGAATCAAACGCATGATCGACAACGACGTTACGCTCTTGCCACAACCACTTTCACCTACGATACCAATTGTTTTGCCTTTTTTGACGGCGAAACTTACATCGTCGACCGCACATACTGTACCAGCTTCGGTAACAAATTCAGTTCGAAGATTTTTTACTTCCAGTATGGTTTCCATTTCAACCTTTTCGCAGTTTAGGATCAAAAGCGTCGCGCAGCGCATCGCCCAATATATTGAAGGCCAAAATTACAAAAAACATGGCAAACGTCGCTGCCGTAAGCTGCCACCACACTCCACGCGCAAGTTCCAGTTTCGCATCGTCAATCATCACTCCCCAACTAGGCTGTCCCTGCACACCTAATCCTAGGTACGAAAGTATAACCTCGGATTTAATAGCAATCTGAAACTGCAGTGACATGTTGATGATCACAATGTGCAATACATTGGGCAGTATATGCCGAAAAATTCGAATCCGGTGCCCGGCCCCTATCGCTTCAGCAGCAATCACATATTCCCTGGATTTGTGTTTCATGAACTCGCCGCGGATCAAACGAGCAAGACTCACCCAGCTTGTAATGCCCAGTGCGATGTAAACCGAAAACAGACCCTTGCCCAGAATGTAAGCGATTGCGATTAACAACATTATTCCGGGAATCGACGAAAGTGTGGTGTAAAACCAGACAATCACATCGTCGACTTTGCCACCAAAATAGCCGCCGAATGCACCCAGCGTAACCCCTATCGGTATCGCAATCAACGAAGTCATTAGGCCCACGCTCATAGCAACCCGCGTGCCGTGAATAACCTTATAGAGCACGCTCCGCCCAAAAATATCGGTGCCGAATATAGTTTTAAAATTTTCGAAACTCGGCGATGCATAAGGTCCGCCTACTTCGGCGTCCCAAGTCGAAGCGAGAAGTCCAAACTTAGAACACAGCGCCACGAGTGAGTAGAGTACGATAACTCCCAAAGCCCACAAAGCTAGTCTATCACGACGAATCCTACGCCAAGCATCTTGCCACAACGACTTACTCTGGCTGGGTAACCGGATCATCGCATCCTCACTCTGGGGTCGACTACGCTGTAAAGCAAGTCGGTGGCCAACGCAAAAACCATAAAAAGTAGCGTTTCGATTGTCGTCATTGCTTTAATCACAGGAAAATCAGAGTTATGAATTGCATCAATCGTAATGCTCCCCAACCCGGGAATTCCGAAAAAGTTTTCAAGCAAAAACGAACCCGTAATCAACACCGGAATTTGAATCACAACGTAAGTAAGCACGGGGATCAAAGCATTTTTCAGTACATGATGGAATAGGATTTTCTTTTCGGACTGCCCCTTTGCCCTGGCAGTTCGCACATAGTCCTGATTTACCTCGTCGAGTACAAAGGTACGAAAGACCCTCACATTAATTCCTAGACTCACCACCACCCAAATAATCGCAGGCAAAGCGATGTACTTAAATCGGTAGAGAATATCTGTGTCGTACCCTGAAATCGGAAATAGCCCCAGCCAATACGCAAAAACATATTGACCGAATAAAATGTAAGCAAGCGCGGACACGCTCATTCCCATTACGCAAAGTACAACCACCGCGCGATCGAAAAAGGTTCCGCGATAAAACGAAACAAGTAACGCAATGGCTAAACCAAGCAGTATTTCCACAATGAAGGCAGGAATCGCCAGCGACAGCGAGGCTGGCATACCTCGCCAAATCATATCGGTAATTTGTTGTTTAGTGGTGTAGCTACGACCAAAATCTAGAGTTGCAACCGATTTTAAATAATCAAAAAACTGCTCAACCTTGCTTTTATCGAGCCCCAATTCCCTCCTCAGCTCTAGGATTTGAGTTTCGGTCGCGTGTTTACCAAGCATCTGATAAGCGGGGTCCCCACCGACCAAATTAAACAGGGTAAAGATAATAAGGCAAACCCCGAACAATGTAGGAATAGCGTACAGTAAACGACGAATGACGAAAGCCATCATCGTTCAAGCACTCTCTTTCTCGCTTCGGCATCGACGCGCAGGTACTTGTCGGAGTTGTATTCGAATGCATGGACTTTCAAATTGTGAAGCCAAGAATGAGTCAGACGATTCTCATTTCGGTGCACGGCTACAATCCAAGGCACATCTTCCTCGTAAATGCTTCGCATCCGCTTGATCAACGCCAGGCGTTCTTTATCATCACGAGTTCGAATGAATTTTTCGAACAACACATCATAGGCTGGATTTTTGTAGCTCGTTTTATTAGAGCCCGGAGCTTCGCGAGGACCGTACAATAGTTGAAGTCCGTTTTCTGGGTCGGGGTAATCGTAAACCCAAACTATTCCGCCCCAGACTTGAGCTTGTTTTTTGGCAATTCGTGAATTCAATTCAGGCCAAGAAACCTGATTGAGTTTGATCCGAATCCCGATTTTAGCCATGGATCGAACAAAATATTCCGCCACTTGGCGAGCCGTAGGATCCGACCGAAGGTCATAAGTGAGTTCGGGCAGTCCTTTACCTTCTGGGAATCCGTTTTTTGCTAGTAGCTCTTGCGCTTTCGCGACATTAAATTCGCGATATTTATTTTTATATTCGGAATCGTAGCCGAACACCCCCGGAGGAATCATGCTCTCGGCTTTTTTTCCCAAGCCGAGATAAAACATTCCAATCGTGGGGGCTTCGTCGTACGCAAGCGACATAGCTTGTCGTAAAAATTTGCGTTTTGGCCCACCAACAACAGGGTCTGTTTGATTGAATGCGATGTAACTAAATTCAACCCCTGGGGAACTCAACAACTTCATGCCCCGTTCACTTACTTCACGGGTGGGCTTAAAGTCGTCGGTCAGAATATTTTTGGCGTTGTCCTTTGGAATTTTCACCAAATAGTCGTGATTATTTTGCTGAAAATTCAGCCATGCGGGCTGGTCTTCAGAAATAACGTCATCGATAATTCTATCTACAAACGGAATTGGCTTTCCTGCGTCAGCCAATAAACCGGCCTCGCGATCACCGGCCTCGCCTTCGCTCGGATAAGTTTCTAGTCGATACTTCGGATGGCGCGTCCATATGATTTGATTTTGTTCGAAACGTTCCAATACGAAAGGCCCCGTGCCCACCGAACGGGTCGTGAGATCTTGGCCGTATTTTTCGGCAGCTTCTCGAGCCAATACCGTAGTGGCGGGCATCGTGAGCATATGAATAAATAATGGATCTTCCCTTGTCAGGCGCACCTCGAGCGTAAAATCGTCAATCGCCTTTAATCCCTCGACCGGAAGATCATAGTGAGAGGTGCCCGAATTAGCATCGCCTTGTTTTAGTTTTTCACGCCATTCATTTAAGCCTACGATCCGACCATCGAGCGCCCACCACACCTCTGATGCAGTTTTCGGATCCGCTAAGCGCATCCACGAAAAAATGAAATCTTTCGCAACTACCCGTCGCCCCTTGCCTTCTGGAAAACATGCGTCGTCCTGAAAATACACATCCTGCTTCAATCGAATCGTATAGGTTTTTCCATCTGCTGAAATCGCGGGCATCGCCGCGGCAATGTTGGGCACTACTTCATATGGACGCTTCAAATAGTGGTACTGATACAAGCCCTCATAAGTACGTCGAACCGCGGTTCCAGAGAAAAAATCATTCGCGTGCGCGGGGTCCAAAGTTTTAATTTTCTCGCGCTGTGCGACCCTCAAGGTATTGCCAATATCGCGGCGCGGAGTGCACGCTGCACCAACGATCAACGCCAGTAACGAAAAAACCAAAATATAACGCATCGATAAACGGCAAATCAAAGCTTGAATCCTCTAGCAAAAAGGTGCCCGCATCAATTCGGGTTGTCAAACAATGCGCCGCGAGTTTTTACTGACGTACTTTTCGGAATTTTTTGAGCGCACGCTCTAGCGCAGCCGACGAAAAAACCGTCGCGTCAATTGGTTCGTTCCAAATTTGTTCGCGCCAATCGAGTTGAATTTGAATATTTTTACCGCTCAACCCCACTTTTGCGGGCAAATAGAAATCTTTGGTATCTTGATAGGCCGAATATTCAACCGAATAACCGAGCCCCGGAGAAGAAACGGACTTCGCGAAAAGTCGTGGCCCCGGGTCAACCCACTGCATCTCGATCAGAACATTTCCAGAACTCGCGGCCGATCCACCGGTACTGACCTGAAATCCAAGGTCGCCATGCGCACTTACACGGCCGTCAGAAGGCAACTGGGGTAGGCCCAACAATAGCCCGGGAAACTCTCGAACTGGAAGTCCGTACCAGGTTTTTGTCACTTCAAAATAGGACCTTCGATCAAAGTCGACCCACAAAAAGCGGCCCGTTTCGTTGAGCAACATCATGGCATGAGTGGTCCCTACCAAGTCGACAGCTTCCAAACGCAACAGACTATGCCCAGCTCTGGTGCGGTCAATGGCGACATTGGCCGGAAACGCGACTGCGCCCTCAGGGGTTTTTACGCTTATCCATGCCTTGCCACGTACCGTCTTTACCGCCGCCGAAGTAGCGGCGATCGACTCCACCGCCTTGCGGGGACTAAATTCCGCGGAACGGTGAGCGCAAGCTGTTACCAATAGCGAACAGAATCCCAACAGTAGTACTTTTATCATGTATTCAAAACCAAATGTGGCGGTTTACGGATTGAAGAGGTTCACTCTTGCGCGGGCAACCTAGAACTAGACTCAATGCTCCGCACTTTCTGCAAGACCTTTTCTTGATCCGTTGGGTCGGTGTAGAGCTTTACAGCGTCGCGATATTTTTGCAACGCTTTCCGTTTGAGATTGTGTTTGAAATAGGCGTCGCCCAGATGCTCTACGATTATTCCTTCATCAGGGCGCAATTTATGGGCTCTTTCAAATTCCTTAATCGCCTGGGGTAACTTTCCCCTTACCATTAGAATGTAAGCGTAACTATCTACAATGTATCCGTCGTTAGGTTTAAGTTTTAACGCGGTGAAAACCAATCGTTCCGCCTCGTCGAGTTTTTGACCGCGAGTCGCGTAGGTGTATCCCACGTAGTTGAGGGCGTGCACATTATTAGGATTGATCGCTAAAATTTTCTGCATGAGTTCGATGGCGTCGTTTTGGCGCCCTTGCTTGTCGTAGAGTGAGCCGAGGTAATACAACACGCGCTCGTCATCGCCGAACTCCGATCTTGTGTTTTCAAGCGCCTTGACTGCAGCGTCGATCTGTTTGCCGTCTTCCAGTAAGGATGCTTTGAAGAGATGGTATTGTAGGATTTTCGGTGCGCGCGCAATGCGCCGGTCCATCCATCGCAAAGCCCCTTCATGGTCGCCCTTGCCCTTTAGCAATTGGGCTACATGTAGCGAAGAATCCACGACCAAACTGCTTTCAGACTCTGAAGCTTCGGCCAGGTACTTGAACTCTCTCAATGCGTCATCTTCGCGCTTGTGCTCTTCGTACACCGAGGCCAGATAATATCGAACCTTTTCGGCTTCAGGATTTTTTTCGAGAATTGACTTAAACACTTCGATTGCTTGATCGTATTTCTTGCGTTCGACGTAGATTAATCCGATTTTCACTCTTACATTTAAATTTTCGTCGTCAGCCTGATCGAGAAGTAATAAAAATTTTAGCGCTTGGTCGTAATCTTCCCGGTCTATGTGCAACTGCGCCAGGCGAGCGACAGCTTGTAGATCCCCCGCCTGCTCGTACAGGTCCAGATACACAGCGATAGCTTCTTTCTCGCGTTTTTTTTCTTCTAACAAAACGCCGAGAGTTAATGCGGCCTGCGAAAAATTTGGGCGAATCTCAAGAGCTTTGCGATAGTACTGAATTGCCTGCGTATCTTTTTCTTCATGCTGATAGGCGCGGCCCAAGTAGTAGTACCCGTAAAAGGACTCCGGATCCTTATCGACCAATTTTCGCAACACAGTGATGGCTTCTTTGGCCCGACCTTCTTCGAGTAAGAGCGAACCCTTGAAAACGTATGCTTCAGTGTTGTTCTTGTCGTGCTTTAGAACTAGGTCGTACTGTTCGAGCGCTTCTTTTATGAGTTTGGTCGACGAATATAATCCAGCGAGCAATAACCGCGCGTCTACATGGGTGCGATCAAGCTCGAGTGCGGCCTTGCACTCTTCGATCGCGAACGTCAATAAACCCCGTTTTACATACTCCCCCGCGAGTCGAGTGTGAACCACTGCCGATTTCGGGTCATAAACCAAGGCTAACTTAAATTCTTCAATCGCTTTTTCACTGTTCCCCTCAAGCGAATAAGCTTGGCCCAACGCAAAATGAGTGGCCGCTTGATTGCCGCTCAGCGATGGGTCGATGTGGGCAGAAGGAAAAGATGTTGTTTTTGCACCAGACTCGTTCTCGAGTTTTTCGGGACTGGGGGAATCAATACCGGAACTTGTTGCCGGGTCAATTTCGGTGATGTTCGGCGAACGCGAAACGGTGGAGCAAGCGGCTAAAAGCGCCGCAATTACAACGCTCCACAGCGTCGCGACTACTGCAAAAAACTTCTTATTTTTCGAGCCGCTCACCATGACATTCCTATCTGTTTCAGACCCTTCGCCGCCCTGCGCCCTATTCAGTTGACAACGTTTGGCGTCAATGAATATAAGTTTTCACTAGGGGGTTGATGCATCTAGCCTTCCCCATTTGCTAGATGTTTCGACAGGTTTTTATCTCCACTTTAGTAACGGTCGCCGTTTTACGTTCGCCGTTGGGGCGAACTCTGGTCGACGATTTATTTTGAATCGCGAACCCGGCAAAAACGTCCGTCCGGCACGTGATTTTGTGGCTAGTGTGGTGCCCTGGGGGTAGTTCGTAGTTAATTAAGAGCGAAAAATGGGAACTCAGTTTGTTTGAGGGGGAGTATCAATCATGAAAGAAGTTAAAGTCATTAAACGTTACCAAAATCGTAAGTTGTACGACACGAATCAGAGCTGTTATGTGACGCTCGACGAAATCGCACAAATGATCAAAAACGGCGACGATCTGCGCGTCATCGATAACAAAAGTAAACTAGATATCACTGCGGTGACTCTGACCCAGCTTTTGTATGAATCGGAAAGAAAAGCAAAAAATGCAGTTCCGGTTGAAATGCTCAAAGAAATCATTCGCGGTGGCGATGGTTCTTTTAGTGGGTACATTAGGAGCAATCTGTCGACTCAGTTGAGAAAATTCGACAGTGATACGGCAGAAAGCACGACGCTCAGCCAATAATATAAAAAAGATTCAGAACCAAAGTCAGACAACGTGAAACTCTTCATAGAAAAAAATTTGCGGTCGCTTTACGTAGTACTGGCTTTGGTTTTTGTATCTTTTGTTTCTCAAAGCGCGCTTGCCCAGCAGGGCGGCGGCTCGGGGCCAGCCATTGGCTCTCACACTGCTGGCTTTGGTTTAGGCCAAGTCATGTTGCTTGGCGACTTCGGACAGCGTCTTGATGACTCGATTGGTTTTCAGTTCTTGTACGAATATCAGGCAAGCGAGCTATTTGGACTCTACGTCACCATCGAAAAGAGCAGCCATAGCAACGCGAATGAAACAGAAAAACTTTCACTTTTTGGTGTGATTCCCCATTTGCGGGCCAACATGGCTTACGTTGATCAACTCACACTTTTTGGCTTTACCGGTTTTGGTCTTATGAAGGCGAGCCAAACTCAGAACAACGTCGAAGGCTCCGTTTTGACTGTGGTATTCGACGTAGGGGGCGGATTCGATTTGGCTCTTTCCGAACGCTTCGTCTTCGGAACGACGTTTGCCTTTCACAACGTATTTGGAAAAACCGACAGCGTTACGATTACCACCAATGATCCAGATGGATTTAGCATCGGTGGCACCTACCTTTCGCTGATGCTCAACGTAAAATATCGATTTTAAATAGAAGATCGTCCGAGTACAGTCGCGCCATGAATGTACCGGCACATTCTCGATTTGCCACAGATCTCGAGGCCATGGCTCTGGCGGTGGAACAAGCCTACCAGGGGTTTGGGCGCACCGCTCCGAACCCGCCTGTAGGCGCGTGCTTAATTGCTAACGACGGCCGTGTGCTTGGGCTGGGCAGCCACCGTGGCGCTGGGCAAGCCCATGCCGAACGAACGGCCATTGATCAAGCGCAGCAACTCTTCGGTACCAACGCCGCCCGCGGTGCCACACTCTATGTAACGCTCGAACCCTGTAACCACACCGGCCGCACCCCCCCCTGCACCGAGGCCATTGCCCAAGCTGGAATTGCGCGCGTGGTTTTCGCAAATAAGGACCCCAACCCCACTGTTCCGGGCAAAGGCGCCGAGGCCCTGGCCGCCCGTGGCATTCAAATGATCCACCAGCCAAACGACGCTGCAGAACGTTTACTTCGCCCCTTTCGCCAGTGGATTACTCGGCGAACTCCGTGGGTGGTGCATAAAATTGCCTTTCGCCGCACTCACGAAAACAAACTCTCTATGATTCCAGAATCGCAAAACACATTTGCTCGCGCTGAAAGCTTGCGACTCGCTCACGAACTGCGACGTCAATCCGAAGCAATACTCACCAGCGTACCCACTATTCTGGCCGATTTGCCAAAGTTTACAGTGCGTCACACTTGGGACCACGACGATCTCTCGTTTAAGCGTAAGATTATGATTGTCTCTTCGCGAGCTACCGGGCTCACAGTCGAAACGCTGCACACCGTGCTCCCTGTCACATGGCTCTCGGAAACACGTGCTGCAGGGTTTGAGGTGCTCTTATCACCCAATTTAGAGCACGCTCTTTCTACTCTTGGACAGTTAAACGTGCACCAGGTGTTGGTAGAGGCCGGGCCACGCCTCAGCGAGCACCTAGCCTCAACCCGTACCGCGCATGAAAACGTCGTCATATCGGTAGGCGAGGAACGTGATTTTGTGCTAAGAACGTTGGCGAACAAATCCTAGGAGTTTTTGGGTGTTTACAGGAATCATCACGGCCACCGGCCGAGTCACCAAAACTGAGACCGCACGCGCAGACGGTAGCCACACGTTGGAACGCACACTCACGCTGGCAACTCCATACGCCGACGCGGTTCTGGGCGAAAGCATCGCGGTGAACGGCGTATGTCTTACAGTGGTGCAAAAAGTTGACTCCTCCCGAGGTACTGAGCTTTGTTTTTTTGTTAGCTCCGAAACTTGCGATCGCTCGAACTTGGGGTCCTTGTCGGAAGGCGATGAAGTCAATCTTGAACGCGCGTTACGCGCAACTGATCGCCTGTCAGGCCACATTGTTCAGGGCCACGTCGATGGACTTGCTCGAGTCACACGAATTGAACGCCAGAATGAGTCGGTATTACTCGGCGTTTCAATACCCGCTGTTTTACAAAAGTATCTGGTCGAGAAAGGTTCGATTACGCTCGATGGCATTAGCCTTACGATCAACGCCCTTGCCGAGGGTGAGGCGGTTTTAACTATTATTCCGCATACTTGGAATCACACCACCCTAAAAACAAAGAAGGTTGGTCGGGATTTAAATCTAGAGGTGGATGTGATAGCAAAGCACGTGGAGAAACTCACAAATGCATACCATCGCTGAAGCGATCGAAGCCGTTCGTACGGGTCAGTTTATTATTCTTGTCGATGACGAAGACCGTGAAAACGAAGGCGATCTGGTAATCGCAGCCGAACATATTACTCCCGACGCCATAAACTTCATGGCCAAACACGCACGCGGACTTATTTGTTTGGCGTTGGCTCCAGAAATCGTCGACCAACTCGAACTCCCGCTCATGACCCGTCGGAACCATTCACCCTACGGAACCGCGTTCACTGTATCTATCGAGGCTCGCGCTGGCGTGAGCACAGGAATTTCTGCGGCGGATCGTGCGCACACTATAAAAGTGGCGGCGCATGCCGATGCGCGCCCAGACGATTTAATTGCTCCGGGTCATGTTTTTCCATTACGCGCTCAAAAAGGCGGCGTGCTCGTTCGTGCCGGCCAAACCGAGGGTAGCGTGGATCTAGCACGACTGGCTGGCCTGCGAACGGCCGCTGTGATCTGCGAAATCATGAACGACGACGGCACCATGGCCCGCATGCCGGAACTAAAAGTTTTCGCTCAAACTCATAACATCAAGCTCGTAAGTGTACGCGACCTGATCGCCTATCGCATGCAGCGTGAGTCGCTGGTCGAAAAAATCAGCGATGCAAAACTGCCTACGATGGATGCGGGCGAATTTAGAATTTTTGGTTTCAAAAGTGTCATCGATGGTGCTGAACACGTAGCTCTCGTTAAAGGATCTCTCGAAAATCTGAGCGTAACTGAGGGCAAAGCACCGCTAGTGCGGGTCCACTCGGAATGCGTTACTGGTGATGCATTCGGTTCTGCCCGCTGCGACTGTGGCCCGCAACTACAAGCTGCTTTAAAAATGATTGACCGTGAAGGTAGTGGTGCATTGATTTACATGCGCTCACAAGAGGGGCGCGGCATCGGATTATTAAACAAGATCAAAGCCTATGCGTTGCAAGACACTGGTATGGACACCGTGGAGGCCAACACCCACCTGGGATTTAAGGCAGACCTTCGCCACTACGGCATCGGCGCCCAAATATTAAAACAACTCGGAATTCGCCGTTTGCGCTTACTGACGAACAACCCTAAAAAAGTTGTGGGACTTGATGGATATGACTTGGAAATCACTGAACGCGTGGCCATCGAGGTTGAAGCCAACCCGGCCAACCAAGCGTATCTCGCTGCTAAACGCGATAAACTTGGTCACCTGCTCGAACAACCCTTGAACGGACTACACTAAAATGCGCATCGCACTCGTAGTTGCAAGTTTTAACCCCGAAATCACAGGCGGTCTCGAAACCGGCGCTCGAAAATATTTAAACGAACAAGGTATTTCGGACGCCCAGATTGAACGCTACGATTCCCCAGGAGCTTTCGAAATTCCATTGATCGCCAAAAAATTAGCAAGCACTGGGCGTTTTGCTGGAGTGGTATGCTTGGGCGCCGTGATTAAGGGCGATACTATGCACTTTGAATTCATTAGCCTCGGCGCGACCATTGGAATTTTAAATGCGTCGCTCCAAACTGACACGCCAATATCGTTTGGCGTACTTACTACAATCACGGAAGAACAGGCCAATGTTCGCTCCAGGGATGACGCGCACAACAAAGGCCGCGAAGCAGCTGCGGCATGCATTGCCTCAGTTCGAGTGTTACAAAGCATCCAATAACATGTTTTTTTGGAGGGCTGCGCGTGCGCTACGCTTTCTTGATTTTGGCTGTTTTTCTAGTTCACCACACGGGTCAGGCCTCGCAGCTAGAAACTTTACTCGCCGAAGTATGTAAAACTCATTCTAAAGACCCTCGTAAATTTCAAATACTTTCAACGCCGGTGCGACATCTCCCCGTGCGAGAGCAATGTTTTCGGCCAAATGTAAAAGCGCGCGATTACGTAAAGTTTGAAGCGGCCTGCGGTGAATTTTCACTCTGGGCGCTCATGAAAATGCGTGACCTCGGAAATTCCTGCGGCAAAAAACAAAGGCCTTTATCGTGCAGCTCAAAAACGATTCGTGACCTCGCAGAGTCTTCCTGCAGCAAACTTAATCCCGGTGTTCGTGTAGGTATTACCAATGGCCTCGCAGGGTGCCTGAGTCCGCGAGGTCTTGAAGAAACGAAGTGGGAATCCCAAATCGACGAGCTAGGGCAAAACGCCCAAGCAACGTATATTAATCTACGAAGCAAAGAATCGACCTGGCGTTTGGGAATCGAGATCCCCCATGCCGGCGGCCGGCTGCGGGCCGCTGAGTCCATGGGATTCGTGGGAACTACTCGAATTGTTTCGAAAGACTGCAAGAGTGGTCTGCTAGAAAATGAATCTCCCTAAAAAGACCAGAACCACTGTACGTTATTCGCACAGTGGTTCCGTTTTTTTAGATATTTTAATCCGATATTTATATTAGTTAACAGGCTTTCCGTCAGCGTCGTACACCACGTCGGCGTATCCTGTAGGCCTACGCTCACCGGCGCCCCACGAGATTCCTGCGTTCAGCATGATTCGGGCGTCGGATTTGTTTGACGCTGGATCGAAAGCTTCTTCAATCGAAAACTCAGGACGAACTTCATATTCTACTACGTTCGAGCCGTGCCGAGTGCGGTCGAAAACATCGCGATGGCGATAGCGTAAGCCAAGCGCTTGGCGACCACGAATGGCTACTCCAATGCCGTCGGTCGTCAATGCGGGACCAGCTCCCAATTCTAATGCGAGAGTTCCGCAAAGGCTGTGCGCCGGATTCGTATGATCGACCATTTTCTTGCTCTTGATACAAGCCGTATAGTCAGGAAGTTTCGCTCCAAGTTCCGCTAACACTGCAACCATGGCTTCACCGTCACGAACTCCAAACAAGCCTTTGGCGCCGATAGCGTAATCTAGCTGTTCAGTGCCTTCGTAATCTTCTTCATCAGCCGCATAAGGAAATTGTTTGAACGCCGGCGAATAAACATCTTTGCGCTTTCCAAAGTGAGCGCTGCCCTCCACGCCCAATTTGCGTGAAAGTTCCAAACGATCGGTGCCTTGATCATAGAGTATCTCGCTTTGATCGACTATCGTGTCGATTTGGTGAGAGCCTAATCCCAGTGCCAGATCAAACACTCTTTTCGTAACAAGAGGGTTTTGGTGATAGCCTTTGAGCTTAAGGTTCAAATTGGTAAGACCTTCTTCGGGGCTAAAACCCACCGATGCCGAAACGTCTGTTCCTTCGTTCGAAAGAATGTAGGCGTTGTCTAAATTTAAATCTGTGCGAAAACCAAGACCTACCTGAGTTTCTGTGCCTACTGAAACTCGGTGCTGCGGCATTAAAAATAGGTTTCCGCCTATTACGTGTTTTTTCCATTTTTCGTTAAACGGTTCTTTCGCATCGTCGGCCATGGCTGGCGTCGCGAGCGCAATTAAAAGAACGGACGTTTGGGCTAAACGTTTAAACAACATATTCTACTCCTCAGTAAAAATCTCTCGAGAGAGAAGAATGCGAAGGTCGTGCCATCACCATTACCCCGAAAATGCGGCTCAACACCTCGGAAGTGCCCGCTAAAGTGTGTCTAAACTTTTGACACCTGCTTAGCGTTCGAGGGGGCCAAACACCCGCTAAAGTCCGACTATTTTGCTTTACATTCGGTTGGCGAAGGTTAAAATGCTGCCTCGTAAAAGTAGTGAGGTGTACTGTGAACCGGTTTTTAAGCATTTTGTCGGCAGTAGTAGTTTTTTCGGGTTTCACCGCCCGGGGTTATTCCAATGATACTCCGATGCCCCCCGAAACCATCTCGCTCTTTGCCCGACTGGTCGAAGCGGGGTCCTTTGCCAAATTCGAAGAACTGCTAAACGACGACAATAAAATAGGCCCCCTTTTAGAGGCTTTGCACGACCTCGCGGACCTTACGCCGAACGAACTGAAAGTTTTGGATCAGGAATTCGGGCTCGATAAACTAGCGGCTATACCGTTCCCGTACCTTGAGTCGAAAGACCCCGAGGTGCGAATCACCCTAGTCGCCGCTGCAGTCATGAGTTGCAACGCGGATCTCTTGAAATTCCTAAAAAAATCGAAGGTGCGGTTCAGTGATCGGAAACATCGCCCGGTGATGGTGGATCAAGACGATAGCATGCGTCACGAATGTGGGGGCGGAGAAGACGTTTATCGTTTTCTAAGACCCACGATTTACCTAAAAATCCAACTGAGTGATTTAAAAGCGGAACTCAAGGAAACTCCCTTGGGCAGCGCTTCCCGGGGCGACATTGAACGCGACATTGAGCGCTGCACCGCCACTCTCAAGCTGTACTAGACCAACGAATATTTAGTTGTCGAACCCAGCCAAGTCCCCTATCTTTTTTCAATGTCTAAACCTCGACTCGTATCGTCGCAGACGACCCAAACAAAGTTCCGCTTAGCACCAGAGCTGCTCGTGAAAATCCACGATCTCATGGTCAAGGCCCGCACGCTCGAAGAGCGCCTCATCAAAATGTACAAACAAAACGATGGGTATTTTTGGATCGGTGGCCCGGGCGAAGAATCGTTCAACGTGCCCCTTGGCCTTTTGATCAAAAAAGGCCAAGGCCCAAAGTATGACTACTTTCATGGTCATTACCGCTCGAGCGCGGTGCTACTGGCTATGGGCGCCGACCCGTTCGACACCATTCGCCAAATGAAAAATACGGCAAACGACCCCTATAGCGGGGGCCGCAATTTCGTAAATCACCAAAGCATTCAAAAATGGAACGTGTGCCCTATTTCGTCGCCGATTGAAGTGCAATACTCG
>DGKJ01000017.1:45369-53041 GCA_002387735.1 Bacteriovoracaceae bacterium UBA4573
CGCTAACAAACGTGCAGGCGGCGACGGTATATCGATTGTTGTCGGCGGCGACGCCGGCACCGCAGAAGGCGACTTTGCCACCTGTTTGGTTTGGAGCTCGCGCCCAGTCAATGAACTGCCGCTTCTAATTTGTGTGACCAACAACAAATGGGGCATTTCTACTTCAGCCGATACGCAACATGGCGACCGTTGCATTGCCGATCGAGGTAAGGCCTTTGGCATGCGCACCATGACGTTCAATGGCCTGGACCCCGAAGAATCTTATCTAAAACTCAAAGAGGCCATGGACTACGTACGCACCGAAAGAAAGCCTCTTCTACTCGAAGCCCAGGTTTCACGCCTCTACGGCCACTCTTCGGCTTCTGGTGCGAACTTCATCGTCAACGAAGAAGACCCACTTAAGACCTTCGAAGCTCGCTTAGAGTCAGGCGGGATTCTTTCTAAAAACGAAATTCAAAAAATTTGGGACGGCTATAACGAACAAATGTTGAACTTCGCGCGCCAAGCTCGCGAAGAACCTCAGCCCGACCCAGAATCAATTTGGGATCACATTTATTGCGGCCAAAAAGGGCGCGTAGATCGTTACTGGTAAAAGGAACACACGATGGCAAACATGGCACAAGCCATTCGCATGGCGCTCCATTACGGCGAAGAACACTTGGGTGTAACTGATATCTTTGGTGAAGACGTCGGCCCACCACTGGGTGGAGTGTTCACCTGCACTCAGGGGCTTAAAACTGCCTGGAACTCGCCGCTCGATGAACGCGGCATTATCGGAACCGGAATTGGCCTCGCACTAGCTGGCCAAAAACCAGTGGCTGAAGTTCAGTTCTGCGATTACATTTTCAACACTATCGATCTTCTGAAAATCGCGGGTAACACCACTTGGGCAAGCAACGGTGACTGGTGCGTACCACTTGTGGTCATGACGCCCGTGGGATCTGGCATACGCGGATCGATTTACCACTCCCACTCGTTCGACGCGATGATGACCCACATTCCGGGTTGGAAGATCGTCATGCCGTCGAATCCGCTCGATGCTTACGGCCTTTTACTAGCTGCGATCAAAGACCCTAACCCCGTAATGTACATGAAGCCAAAAGCGCTTTTGCGGGTGCGGGGCGAAGAACTAATCCCTGGTGAACCGACCGACGAGAAAAAGTTACGCGAAATGATTGATGCACCTATCGGCGATCGTAGTCAGTGGAAAGCGCGTTGGCCGAAACTCGAAGAATACACAGTTGAAATCGGCAAAGGCAAAATCTGTCGCGAGGGTTCACAACTCACAGTCGTCGGTTACGGCCGCATGTTGCCGCTCTGTACCCAAGCCGCGGCCGAGCTCGCAAGTGACGGCATTGATGCCGAAGTAATCGACCTGCGTTCGCTCTGGCCCTACGATTGGGAAATGATTTCAACCAGCATTCGCAAAACACGCAAAGTGCTTTTCGTGAACGAAGACACCGAGGTCACGAATTTTGGTGAGCACTTGTATCGGCGCGCGACCGAAGAATTTTTCTATGAATTAGATGCTGCGCCTAAATTGCTTGCGGGTGCCCACGTACCCGGCATTGGCTTGGCGGATTCGCTGGAAATGGCTTCGGTTCCGCAATTGGCCAATATTAAAGAAGCCATACGCGCGCTCGCATCAGAACAACCCTAAGCGCTTCGAACCAATAATATCTTACGTTTCTCGCCGCGATCGATGGTGACGCTCTTTTCTTGAGTCGTGCCACGGGGGGAGACGATTCGCAGTTTGTATAGTTCGTTCTCTGAAATTCGCACTCGTAGGATTTGAAAGGTTTTGGGCAAGGTCAACCAACTACGCAGATCGGCCTGATTGGCCGCGTGCATTCCTAGCCGCGCGAGCACTCCTAACCACTCGTTGTTGGTACGCCGCTCGATTTGGCTTGCGATCACTTCCTTAGCAATAAAGCCACCAACACGTTTTGCTATTAAACCGGCATACTTTTCTTCTAAATTTTGAATAGCGGTTTTTTCGACATCGAACAACAAATGCGAACGGTACGATCGCCCGTCTTCCAGAAAAACATCGGCGTAGTTCGAACTGTCGTATCTTGGCACAAACTGTGGAATCGACGGAAAGGCTCGATGGGGCTGTTTTTCTGGACCACGTCCTAGTTCAAAAATCATCACTAATTCCGGGCGACTGGCTTCTTCCAAAATGCGTTTTTGTTCTTCGACGGAAAGATTGAACGCCTCGGCCCAGCGACGCTGGTGATCGGGCATACGATTTTTTGCCGCCAATCGGTATAGATCTTCTCGCAAATAACTAAGTTCTGGCATCAGTTTGTATACTTGCTGATAATCCACATAGGCGTCACTCCACTCACCCGCATCTTCGTACAAAAGCGCTGCCACATACATTGCCATCGGATTAAGTTTATATTTCCTCTTACCCTGAGAAATCATCATGTGCAGTTTGTGGTTCACCCGTCGGCACTCGACTAATGCGTCTTCTTTTTTTCCCAACATCAAGTAATTCAACGCAAGATATTGCGAAATTAACACCCGCTCGAAGTCTTCACCCTTGTAGGGAATAATTTTATCGTTAGTGATCAGAGTGGCGGTTTCAGCCGAAAGACTGGTGTAATCTTTAATTTCAGAAAGTTTATCGGCCAAATGAAACTCTTGATTGCTCTCTTCATAACTGCCCGCGTGATGCAGAGCAGTGGCGCGATCGAGTACGTATAAAAGCTGATCGACTCCTTCTTCGCGAGCACCTTTTTCTAATGATCGGGCTGCGTCGGAGTATTCTCCTGCATAAAACTCTTCGCGGGCCTCACGAGTGGACTTAGAGTAATCTCCGCAGCCTGGCAGTATTCCAATTGCCAGTGCCCCCAAAATTCCAATAGTCCGGCGTAGCGTCGTCTTGCGACTCATGCCGCCTTAGAGTCCCGTGGATCTTTTTTTGTATTTCTTGCGAACCTGTTTTTCTTCGGTGCAATCAATGGTTGAAGTCTCAAGACTCGTAAGATTAGCCGTGAGTTTGTAGTAAATTAATTTGTCTTCGCCCACTTCTTGTATGTTGGTGGCGAGTGAACCACTCAAAATATAATCTGCACCAGTTTGCTGACCGCGTTTCTTGGCAGTTGGTCCCGAAACCGCACCACTTTCATGGTAGGTGACTTCTTCGTCGATCGTGCCGCGTTCTTCCTTGTTAACGAAACGTACTTTACCGGACTTAATGAGGGCCGAACGAATCATGTCGGTCATCGAAACCATGTCAATGTGCTCTTGAGTTCGATTTTGAACCCTTTCAACTATCACTACCGGGGGCTTGGCCGCCTTCGCGACATAGGGACACGCTACCATGGCGCGAATAACAGTATCGGCCATTTGCTGCATGTCGGCTTCATTGAATTTGTCATCCAAAAGCTCAACCCGGGTGGGGTCGTCGTATTCACCCTTCGTAAACGCCTTGGGGCCACCGCACCCTACGAACGACCAAGTTAAAACCAGCGAAAGCGCTGCAACGCATACTGACAATTTCTTATTCATGCCCCTATTTCATAATGGCTCACCCTAGAATTCAAGGGGAATTCAAGATAGTCTTTTGCCGTGTTCCCTTCAAATTGGAAAACCAGAAAAATCATATTTGTCCTTGGAAAAGGCGGGGTTGGAAAGTCGACCGTTTCGCTGCAAATTGCGCATTTTCTCGCCCAAGGCACCAAAACCATATTGCTTTGTCGCATCGGATCGGTTCACGACGCTCAACAAGTCCCTCGCAAGATTGCTCCAGGAATTACTGAACTTAGCCTAAATTCCAAAGATTGTTTTCACGAATACGTAAAGCTGAAGCTTCCGATTAAGACGCTCTCGGGCATTTTACTCGGAAGTAAGATCACCGATTATTTGCAAAACGCAGCCCCCGGAATACCCGAACTCGTCATGACTGGAAAAGTTTGGTTCGAACGAGAAAATTTTGATCATGTGGTCGTCGATATGCCTTCAAGTGGCTACGCACTCACCATGTTGCAGACTCCTAAAAATTTTGGCGATCTTTTTCCGGGTGGTCCGATATATCAAGACTGCCACGCCATGCTTGAAACCTTTTCGAATAAAAACGAAACCGCGCTGGTCGTCGTAACTTTGCCAGAGGAAATGCCAGTGCAAGAGTCGTGTGAATTTGCAGACAAAGTTACAAACATGCTGGCACCGAACCGACCATACTTAGTCATTAACCGAGTAATCCCTTCGTCAGCAAAACTCGATTCACTTTACGAAAAATTAGGCCGCAACCAAGATGCCCGTCATCCGTTCGTCGCAAATCTTTGTCATGTGCGAGCTGTTTCTCACGGACACGCGCGCTCAATCGCGGGCATATTCGCCGATGAAAAGCTAACTCCTCGATTCGCAGAGGCGCCGGTCATCGTCTATGACCAGGATTTCTTACCAGACTCCCCCGATACGCCGACCGAAGAAAGGAGCCAAACGTGGGGACAAGCGTAAGAAACGAGACAATCGATGATCTAATCCGATCTAAACGAGTCCTTATACTTTGTGGATCAGGCGGGGTCGGTAAGACCACCTCAAGTGGGGCGCTTGCTCTGCGTGCCGCAGAATTAGGAAGAAGAACTGTAGTTGTCACCATTGACCCAGCTAAAAGACTGGCAACTTCTCTGGGCATCTCGTCACTTTCATCAACGCCGTCGAACCTTACTCACTTAATTAAAGGAAAAACTCCATCCGCCGGCGAATTGTGGGCCGTTATGCCCGACACTAACGAAGTATTTGAAAGTTTTATTAAGTCCATGGCCAAAACCCAGGCCAAAGCGGCCGAAAGAGTACTGCGTACATCGATTTATAAAATCTTTGTTCAAGATTTTTCGGGTGCCAATGAATACATGGCTATGGAAAAACTTTCCCAACTTTATTTAGACCCGCGATTCGATTTAATTGTGCTCGACACTCCGCCAGCACCCAACGCCGTTGCATTTTTGAAAGCCCCAGGTCAGTTGGCTCGTTTTTTCGACGACAGTTTAATGAAGTGGTTTATCGCACCAGGTAGCAAACTTTTAGCGGCGGGGATAAAAAGAATTCTCGAAATACTTGAACGCCTTACTGGTAAAGGTTTTATTAGCGAACTTGTAGAGTTCACCGCAGCCCTTTTTGAACTCAAAGTGCAATTCATCGCAAATCTCACTGAAATCGAAGCTGTGCTTAGATCTTCTTCCACTAGTTTTATAATGGTCACCACCCCCGAGCGGTACAATTCGGCCGACACTACCGACTTCGTAGAACATCTGGTTCGAGAGCATTACCCGTTTTGGGGTTTTTTAGTAAACCGCAGCTTGACCGCGCGACTTGGAATTGCCAACAAAGCATCGCTCGCAACTATCGGTCCTGTAGCCGCCTGTTCGGAACAGGAACAGAATTTTTTAAACGCGCTTTTTGACCGTCAGCGTAGTCGAATCGAAAAAGAGTTTACAGTTTTTGAAAGCTGCAAAAAAAAGAACGCTAATGTGGCCACCGTCCAGGCATTCGATCAAGATATCCACAATGTGGATGACTTAGCTGATTACGCATCTAAAATTTCGTCAATCGGAGCTCCATCACCATGAACCAAAACAAATCGGCCCCCCGGGTCTTTCGTTTTCCAATCTTTTTAATTTTATTTATTTTTGCGGGTTGCTCCTTGCGAACAGCGAGCCGGGAAGATCTTTCACCGACGACCGAAACAATACCAACTACCCAGGCTATTGCGGTACCTACAGAAAACGAAGCACTATACTTAAACGCCGTACGTCTCATGAGTCAGGCGGCATTTGGTGAAGCAGCGTTAAAACTGGAACAATACCTGGCCGCCAATACACTTGCACCAAATCGTGGTCCCGCGTTGTTAAATTTGGCTCTCTGCCAGCTGCACCTCGACCACTCCGATGCGGCCCTACAGAGCACCCGTACTCTGCTCGAAGACGAAGCCTATTTTGCGACTAAGGACATTCAAGTTCAGGCTCGTTGGATTCGAGCTGAAGCATTCTTACGCAAAAATCGCCCGGCGGAAGCCCTCGCACTCACATTTGAGCTACTTCCAAGTCGGTCAACCAAATCAAAACCATCGGGGTTTGATGTACGTGGGAATTGGAGCGGAAAACTCGAACCACTCGAAATTGCCAAAACCCTGGCATTGAGGGGTCGTATTTACGGAGACTTGGGCAAAACCGCATTGGCTGAAGCAGCGCTGGCTCGGGCAGTAAAGGCTTTAGCAAAAGGGCCTGAATCCGAGCGACGAGCGTTGCGCGCCCAAGTTGCATCCTATCGCATTGAAATCATTGAAAAAACCTGCGCAATTCAACATCCTGCACCGAGCCCCCTATCGGAACGCGAAGCGATTGCGTATATAGAAGACTATTACGCTTGTGCTCGGGCCGCACGAGCGCAATATTGCGAGGTAAAGGCCCATAACGACCAAGCGATACTTTCAAGATCTTTGATCTCTTATCGACGACTAGCTAGCGCGCCGCTTCAATTGATTCGGCAGTTACCACCACCGGCTCGACCGGTAAGGCCAGAGGAGCGAAATCACTACGAAAAGGAACTCAAGGCTGCTATTGAGTCTTGGTCCGAGGAGAAGATGAAAACATTTCGCAACCTTGACAGTTGCGGTGCAGAGAACATCTTTTAACTAATGAGCGAATCCAACCACACGTCTTTGCCCACTACTAATTCGCCGGCCTCACTCGTCACGCCCTGTCCGCCGGGCAATGCCTATGTCGATTGTGTGCGCACTCGACTCAAAAATTATCTCGAAGAACAACCGCTGACCAAATGGATCGAAGCTAGGGCCGCTGGTGGTGTGGAGCCTTTTTACACTTCAATCGACCTTCGTGATGCTGGCTTTAAACTCGCACCGGTCGATGCCAATCTCTTTCCGGCCGGTTTCAATAACATTTGCCCCGAAGATCTTTTTCACTCTGCTCCGATTGCGCGGCGCGTTTTAATTAAGCACTTGGGCCGCGTACCAAAAAACTTGGTGATTCTACCGGAGAGCCACACTAAGAACCGCTTCTACGTCGACAACCTGCTGGCACTTAAGCAAATTTTTGAAAATTTGGGCATTGTAGTTCACATCGGCTGGTGGGGTGAGATCCCTACCGAATCGCTCGTTCTTAAAGATGGAATCGAAACCGTACGGCTCAGCTCGTCGACTGGTACCGAAATATTTGCGGTGCCTTTGTATTTAAAAAATGAACAACTAGTTTTGAAGGACCTCACGCTCGAGGCTCCGGCCGAAATTGCGCCAGAGTTTATATTGCTCAATAACGACTTTTCTTCAGGGTTTCCGCTAAAACTTTCTTGCGTTTCACAACCCATCGAACCGAGCTTTCGATTGGGTTGGCACACTCGCAAGAAACATGAGTTTTTTGAAAACTACAACCGTTTAGCTGGAGAACTTGCGCTCAACGCCAAGCTCGACCCCTGGCACCTTCAGGTAGATACTGAACTCGTGACCGACGTTAATTTCGACGAGTCCGTCGGAATGGAACGCATTGCAGCAGCAGCGGAACGGGTTTTAAATCGCATCCGTTTAGAATATGAAAAACGCGGCATCGAAGAAAAGCCCTTCGTATTTATTAAAAGCAATTCTGGCACCTACGGCATGGGTATTTTAAAAATCGAAGACCCGGCGGAACTTCGGTCTCTAAATCGT
>DGKJ01000017.1:53176-67811 GCA_002387735.1 Bacteriovoracaceae bacterium UBA4573
GGTCTCTAAATCGTAGGGATCGCAATAAGATGCACGTGGTAAAAAATAACTTGGTGGTACACGACGTAATTGTTCAGGAAGGAATTCCGACTCGTTTTCAAGTCGACGGCGTATTCGCGGAACCGGTCGTTTATTCACTCGGATCCGAGCTACTCGGTGGTTTTCTGCGCAAAAACCCTACCCGAAGTAAAATCGACAATTTGAACTCCAAAGGAATGGTATTTCAAAAGCTCTGCATGACCGACTTACGCCGCGAGGCCGATCGCGATTTGTCGCTAGAGCTGGTGTTTGGAACCATGGCCACGATCTCGGTGGCCGCAGTCGGATTGGAAATCGCCAAACACGGTTCTCCCTTGCGAATGCTGCCCAAGATCGATAATTCTATGGGCGATGAAATCACCCACGCAAACCCAGGAATTTAAGTCACAAATCCACCAAAGTATTCTTCAAACTTTAGGCGATACGCCTTTAGTGCGCCTCAACAAGGTCGCCGAAGGAATAGACGCGGAAATTGTCGCCAAAATCGAATTTTTCAACCCTGGTGGT
The DNA here is from genome assembly GCA_002387735.1 of Bacteriovoracaceae bacterium UBA4573. Classification (GTDB taxonomy): domain Bacteria; phylum Bdellovibrionota; class UBA1018; order UBA1018; family UBA923; genus UBA923. The sequence goes on from DGKJ01000017.1 coordinate 53,723, forward strand.
TCGGTAAAAGACCGCATCGGGATCGCGATGATCGAAGATGCTGAGAAGCGCGGAGTATTAAAGCCTGGAGGCACGATTGTAGAATGCACCAGCGGAAATACTGGAATGGGGCTCGCCATAGCCGCCGCAGTGCGCGGATATAAATGCATTTTTGTAATGCCCGATAAAATGTCGGCTGAGAAAATTAGAAATTTACGAGCATTCGGCGCAAAGGTGGTCATTACACCCACCGCCGTAGCTCCAGACGATCCTCGCTCCTACTACAGTGTTGCCAAACGCCTAGCCCAAGAAACTCCGAACGCTGTACACATGAATCAATACGATAATCTTTCGAATCGAAAAGCTCATTTCGAATCCACCGGTCCTGAACTTTGGGGCCAAACCAACGGAGATTTCGACGCGTTCGTGGCCGGCATGGGGACCGGAGGAACCATCACTGGTACCGGCATGTTTTTGAAACAAAAGAAAAATAGTATTCAAATAGTCGGAGTTGATCCAATCGGCTCGATTTTACACGATTATAAAAAAACTGGAAAAATGACCAACGCCCACACATATAAAATTGAGGGTATTGGTGAGGACATTATCCCACTCAACTACGATTTTCAGTTTATCGACGACATCGTGCAGGTAAATGACAAAGAAGCTTTTCAAATGACACGATCGCTCTTACACCAGGAAGGTATTTTTTGCGGCGTATCGTCGGGAGCTGCGGTCTGCGGTGCTATTAAATACGCTCGCAAGCTCATTGCGGAGGGCCGCAAACGCCCGCGCATTATCGTTTTGTTGCCCGACTCTGGGGACCGTTACCTATCTAAAGTATTTGACGACGACTGGATGCGAGAAAACGGTTTCCTTGAAGGCGGCCTTGGAACTGTTCGCGAACTTCTGGATGCGGTACATCCACCTTCTCGAGGCGCACTCATCACCGCCAAAGCCAGCGACGCGGTCGGAACGATCGTAACGATGATGCGTGACAAAGGTATTAGTCAAGTTCCGGTGCTTCGCGGAAAACAAATGGAAGGCTTGGTACATGAATCGAGCCTTCTTTCGGCCCTTTTTGCTGGAAAGATTCGCACCTCGGATTCGATCGCGAGTCTGGTCGAAACAACTTTTGTGCAAGTTTCCCTTGATGACGACGTTGAACGACTCAGCCAGTCCACCGCAGCGGGAATTACACCCGTAGTAGTTGATGCCGGGGAGATCATTTCGATTGTATCCAAAATCGATCTCATCACTTACCTAAGCTCAAGAAATCAAAAGGCCTAGAAACAGGGGGCGTTATGAAAAAATCGTCTTTGCACTTTGGTACTCAAGCAATTCACGCAGGCCAAGGGCCCGACCCCAGCACTGGCGCGATCATGACCCCAGTCTATTTGACCTCGACCTATGCGCAAACTTCGCCTGGCAAACACCAGGGTTACGAATATTCTCGGACACATAATCCCACCAGACGTGCCCTCGAAGATTGCGTAGCTGCACTCGAAAACGGTAGCCGCGGCTTCGCGTTCGCTTCTGGTTGTGCGGCGCTATCCACTCTTTTGATGACACTAAAAGCAGGCGATCATGTTGTTTGCTCCGATGATCTTTACGGCGGTAGTTTTCGCATTTTCGATAAAGTTTTTAAAAATTTCGGTCTAGAATTTACTTTCGTCGACATGACCGACTTAAATCGGACCGAAAGTGCGTTTAAGAAAAACACTAAACTTACCTGGATTGAAACTCCAACTAATCCAATGCTCAAGGTGGTCGATGTCGCGGCGGTAGCGAAAATCGCACGAGCCAAGCAGTCGTTAGTAGGGGTAGATAATACTTTTCTTAGCTCCTATTTTCAGAAACCTTTGGATCTTGGAGCCGACGTGGTGCTTCATTCCACCACCAAATACTTAAACGGCCATTCTGACGTCGTTGGTGGCATGCTTGTGGTAAAAGACACTGCGCTTGCGGAGCGAATCGGTTTTTTTCAAAACGCTGCCGGTGCAGTTGCAGGCCCAATGGACAGTTTTCTTGCATTAAGGGGCCTGAAAACTCTGCACGTACGAATGGAACGGCACGAAAAAAATGCTTTTGTTGTTGCTCGTTTTTTAGAAAAACATTCAAAAGTGGAACGTGTCATTTACCCTGGACTAGAATCTCACCCACAACACGCGATAGCGAAGAAACAAACAACTGGACACGGTGGAATGGTAACTCTGCTTCTTAAAACCGATCTAGCTGGTTGTCGCCGTTTTCTGGAGAATTGTAAAATTTTTGCTCTTGCTGAAAGCCTTGGTGGTGTGGAGTCTCTGGTCGACCACCCGGCCATCATGACCCACGCATCTATTCCGCTTGAGAACCGCAAACAACTAGGAATTCTTGATAATCTCGTACGGCTCTCAGTAGGCATCGAAGACGAAACCGATTTACTCAGCGATCTCGATCGGGCGCTCAACTCAATTTAACGCCTGAGCTTCGATTTTTCTATTTTGCGAGTCGCATAGCGCGCTTTTCGACATCTACAAGTAACAGCGAACAGTCTTGTTCGGGAAGATCGTCTTCACTCTCTAGTTTAGATTTGATTCGATAGGTAAATTCATTGATCAACGCCAAGGGGTCTTGTGCATGTTTCGTGAGACTCGAAGTCAAGCTTGCTTCGTCGGAATAACAACCGTGAAATCCATCACTCATTAGCACTAGTCGGTCTCCAGGGCGAAGTTCAAGGTGCGCGTCGTTTATCTTTCCACTGGAATCGGCTCGAACCGGGTCGTTCACTCGGTTTTTTTGTTCAATAGTGTTTTTTCCATCACGCCCTAAATAAAGCCTTACATTTCCGATCGAGGCGAAAGTAAAATCAAAAGTCTTGCGATTCAAGATTCCGTAGAAAACTGAAAGTCCTTCTTTGGGTTTCATGCCGTGACGCACTTCTTCAAACATTTTTTCTAAAATTGCAGACGGACTACGTATCTCGTCACGCGTCAAACGTGTTGCCAGGCGAAACATTAACGACATGAAAGACGAAGACAATCCGTAACCTGTCGAATCACTCATTAAAACACCGAGGTAAGTGCTGTCTTCAAATTCGAAAAAATCGAGATAATCTCCGCCCGCTTTAAAACCGCTCAAATATTTATGGTTCACCTGAAACCCTGGCACTTGTTTGAATTTTTCTGGAATCAAGTGTTTTTGAATTCCGCGGGCTAGAAGCAGATCCGCTTCCATTTCGCCAATCACAAATTTCAGTTGCTCGTTCGCAAGATTCACGTCGTCGACCCGAGCTAAATGGGCGACGTGCTTCATTTTGCTAAGCACCTCTACCGTTCGAATTGGCGTCAAAAGAATGTCGTCCACAAGGCCGTTTTCGAGGCTTGCACCCAAGTCCCCTTCTAACTGAGTCTCTGCGATATCTTCGTTTAGCAGTAAGACTACGTAGGCTTTTTTATGAGAAAGTTCTTCTAACCGAGCTCTTAAATCGTTTCGCTTACCATCAACGATCGTCAGATGGCGCTGTTTTGCGCACCACTCCTGCTGCTCGGATTGAACCCAGACCAAGTCTGCAACCTCACCAGGAATAGTTCCGCGCATTTGCTCAAACAATTGTTTATCGAATGAGTAAAAATATATTTTTTGTTTTGTCATTTGAAGATCCCCCAGGTGTATTGCAATACGACGCGTTGATCTCGGCGCGACCGAAATTGGTTGTCTAGCTCATCGGAGTACCAGGCTAGATCCATTTGGGCACGCGGAGTATGTAATCCAAGTCCAGCCGAATAGTAGCCATGTCCAACTCCCCCTCGCAGGCGAAGCAGATCAAAAAACAACCACTCGGTTCCAAACGAAATGTGCTGCATCTTATTGCCTTTCAATCGATTGGTGGAGTCACGAAAATCGATCTCCCATTTAGTCTCAAGGCGTTTGGCCAGATAAACGGTAAAAGAGGACGCCAGATCAATAATTGGTTTTTTATTTTCGATCGTTCGCCCATCTCCGAACTTTACCATTGGCGCTCGAGTAAATTTGGCGGTTCCAATATTGCGGTAGACTCCCGAAAAACTCGGAAGAAATCTAACCGGTAAAGTAAGGGTGATACCGCCAGTATGGACCAAACCGGTACCTGCGTTGATGCTGCGCTTAAAGTCTAAATTACCGCTAGAAATCGGCGGTAATATAACCGTGTCCGCGTCTCCGATGGTCAACAACTGACTCGAAAATCCAAAACGAAAAATCCCATTAAACACACGAAACGAAAGTGCAGCGGTAGGTGCAAACCGATTGCGGGCTTTCACGCGCAAACCTAAATCGTGAGCCTGAACTTCGGCACCTTGGTTCACTTCGTAAAGAATGCCTAAGTGTAAATTCCTAATCGTAATATTCGGAAAAACCGAAACTCGCCCGTTGACGTAGGTATTAGGGTTGGTTCTTAAATCTTCATAAAGGCTCGATAAGTTGTTAAAGCTGGTCGATGCCCCACGACCAGCTTGGGTGATTAAACCTCCGTTGGACTCTACTTGAAAATTAAGCAACTGAATGTGCACGCCGGTGTCTTTGGCAGCCAAGTTGGCTGGGTTGTAAAACACGCTATAGGGACCACGTTCCGTATTAATCGCAGCATCACCCATGCCGACGGCGCGGGCAGATTGTGCTGTTTGGGTGATGAACTGATCTGCGAGCGCAACGCTTCGCCAGAGTAGCCCGAACAATAGGCAGCCGAATAATAGGTGATATTGTAAAACTCGAATGCGACCCACTTCCCTGGTCCTCCAAACTTCCCCCTACCTTGGGGGTTTTCCTCAAAAAACCTATCGGCCAATTCAAAACACAACTTAAGCTTAATAAATCCATTAAAATCCAATAGTTACACTCTAATTAGCCCCTTACTTTAGTTGTCTATTTCAGTAAAGTAATGTAAAATAACCTGTATTAAGGGTGTCGGTCCGTTGGACCGATACGAGGGTTGTGAGGGGGCCTGTCTTACGGTGAAGAAAAAATCGAGTCATCTCCATATTGTGCGTGAGAACAATTCGAATGGTGCCGAAACGCCGCTCGCGCTAAAACAACCGAAATCGCGATTGGCTCCCGCAGCTACTTCGCCCCTCGGCCACGACCACGATAACGACCACATTGACGACCACGAACATTCGATCGATCCAATTGCGACTCTGCGTTCCCCCGAAATTCAAGCGACACTGCTCAATGTTCTCAATCGCGTGCTGCGCGAAAACGACGGTCTCAAAAAAAATTATGAGCGCTTATTGAGTCAAACCCTGCAGGCTTTACTAAAGTGTCTAGAAGAACGAGACCCTTACACTTTCGGCCACAGCATGCGAGTGATGGAGTATTCACTACTAATCGGTCGTGGTGCGGAACTCACGGGAAAGGACCTACGCACTTTAGAACTCGCAGCAATGTTTCATGATCTCGGTAAAGTGGGCGTCGCAGACTGCGTATTGCTGAAACCTGGTAAACTCACCGAGGAAGAGCAAATTCAAATGCAAGCACACCCAGTAAAAAGCGGGGAAATTCTCGGACTGATCGATGAATTTAAAGATTCGGTTCCGGGGGTTCGGCACCATCACGAACGAGTAGATGGCATGGGTTACCCAGACGGGTTATCGGGCAAACAGATTCCCTGGGCATCTAGAATCATTCTTGTCGCCGACACCTTCGATGCAATGACGTCAACGCGCCCTTATCGCAAGGCGTTGCCGGTGAGCACGGCCTATGAAGAGCTGGAACGCTACGCCGGTACACAGTTCGATGCCGAACTTGTAAAAATTTTTCTCCATGAGCATCGCAAGTTGTTCGGCACCAAGAAACAAGCAGCTTAAACGCTAAAAACTTTCGCGGCTCATCTTACCCATAATATTAACTATTGCTTTGCGGTCTACTTGGAGACGACTAGTCTCTGGGGCGAACCAAGTATTAAAAACAGGATCCGAGGTATCTTTGGGTATCCGATAGTTCGCAGAAATCTGTGAAGCCAGCCCTACTAGCCCCGAAAACGCTTGCTGGTCAGCGGGGGGCGAACAAAGAAACGGTTCATGGTGATATAAAATCGGTCGCGCCGCGGGACGTAGAATTTTGTAATTCCAAACCAGTTCCGAGCTTAAATACTCGTGGGTAAACCCAAAATGTCTTTCTTCTAAAAACATTCGGACCACGCGATTTACGGGTTTTTTCTGAAGATCAGATCGCAACTTATCGTACTTCTCCGCGAAAAACGCGTGCATTACGAGTTTACCGATGTCTCGCAACAAACAAGCACTAAAGGCGTATCGGGTGTAGGCGAAAGACTTCATGGTTTTCGATATCTCGAGCCCGATCATCGCCGCGCGAAGCCCCTGTTTATAAACTTCCCCAAGCAGTTCGTCGAAGGTCTTCGATGCTTTAAAATGCTCGCGCGCGGTAATTGCGACGATATCAAACAAAAGTCCGGCGGCAAAAGCAGTGTCTGTGTTCTGAAGTCGCCGCGCCTGCACGTACTCTTCCGTCTTAACCGCGAACTTCAACAAGTCCTTTGGTTTAGGATCAAGTTTTCCGTCTTTTCCCACCGTGGGCTTACGTCCAAGCGCGGCCCGTATAAGATAAAGTGCGCAGATAAATTCGCGGACATTTTGCATTCCGAGCAGCACAATCGCCGCATCTAAGCTCGGCACGTTGTCCTTAAGCCCCAGGGCTTTAATCTCTTGAATCAACCAGTGTTCGTAATACTGATTGCGACGAATAGTATTGGCAATTCGGTCTGCCTTAATATCGACATCCGAAAATTCTTCGAGAACTTTTGAAACAACGGGTGGCATGTTGGCGACTTGCGCAAACCTGGTTTGAAACTGTTTCAAAATTTCGGAATCAATTTTAGTGGCCACTATACTAACCAGTTTGGCGCTGAAGCTTGCCTGAGGTCAAGATCTAATCCACAATGGGAGTACCAGAGGCCGCGTCGGAGATTAACGCATATGAAAATAAAACTTCGAGAACAAAACGGAATTTCCGTACTAGAAGTTACAGGCGACACTACTGCCCACGATATCGATGTATTACGGGCTGGATTGAAGAAACTTTTAGCTTCGGGCAAAAATCGACTGATATTAGATATAACCTCTGCTGACAAAGTCACGCCTGCACTAGTCGACGAAATCGTCCGTTTTCACTCGCTGGCCGCCGAACATTCCGGCAGCGTAGTGTTGGTCGGAAAGGGCGATTTAATCCGAGAGGCGTCCGTTCGAACCGGCAGTACTGGTATTCGGTATTTTGCCAGCGTAGACGCCGCCCGGGGTGCATTTGATTCGGTAGAAACTATTAAAGTCGACCCACGAACAGCCTATAAAGACCTTTCCCTAGATGACCTCAAAAAGGTTCACGCCGACGTGCAGCTCAAGAATCAGACGCTACAGAACAAAGTTAAAGACCTCGATGGAGGCGACTACAAAAAACTTGTCCAGGAGAACGCGCTGTTTGCCCGACTTATTCCGATCTACAATGCCCGGCTTGCAGAATTAAAAAAATATCAAACCGCTGAGCCTGCTTCTTCTCCGGCGTTTCAAGAAAAAATTGCAAAAGTAGAAGCCTATTTAGAAGACTTCTTAAAGAAGGAGGGACTACTGACATGAGTGACGACAATAAAAATACCCCTCCACCGCCGGCGCCCCCTGGCGGCGAAAACCCCATTCTCGCGGCTGATCGGCAGGAAGAAGAACGAAAAGGCCTTATCGAGGCGATTGTAAAATTAGAGCAGGAAATTACTGTGCTCGAAGCACGCATACGGAATAATTCCAAAGAACGGGCAGACGAAGCGCGTCAACAAAACGACCAACTTAAAGCCGAATTCACCCAACTCGAGCAGGAACTGTTCGACAGAATCACGAAACAGAAGTTTCCGCTGGACGCGGGCTCGATATCCGTTAAGCTCGAAAGTGTCAAAAAGGCCGCTATTGACTATTGCACGGAACGCAAACTAGATCAGGAGCTATGGAAAAATCTCGAATCCTTGTAATTGAAGACAACCAAGATACGCGTCAATTCCTTGAAACCGTTCTTTCCCGCGAGTTCGAAGTGTTTTCTACTCAAAATGCAGTCGCGGGAATTGAATACGCCCGAACGAAGCAGCCAGATCTTATCATTCTCGACATCATGCTTCCTGTGTTAAATGGTTTCGATGCGTGTGGTCTTTTGAAAAAAGACGAAGCCACTCGCAATATTCCGATAATATTTTTATCTGCCAAAAATACCGCCAATGATATCGCACACGGGTTTGGCTTGGGTGCAGATGACTATCTTCCAAAGCCTTTTGACTACAAAGAGCTCATCGCTCGAGTCCGGGCTCGCTTACGCGAAAAGTCCGCCCGCCAAAAGGAACCGAAAACATTAGTCGATGGTGAGATCAAGCTTGTGCTCGACACGCGTGACGCGTTTCATGGCGGCTCTATGGTTTCGCTTACTCAGATAGAATTTGATTTGCTTTCGCTACTTTTGCGTAAGCGTGGTCAAGTCATTTCACGCGATGAAATCATTCAACTTGTTTGGCGTGAAGACCCCACGACTGCTCATAAACGTACGATTGACGTACATATCCGCGCGCTTCGAAAAAAAATTCCGGTACTCACACGAATGATAACTTCCATTTATGGCGTGGGTTATAAGTACGGCGGTTAACGCGACATAGAAGGCATTCGGCCACTAGGTTCATCGTAGAAGCGCTCTTCCAAATTTGAAAAACGATCCTCTTCGATCCGTACGCTGACAATTTTTTCGAGCCCCAGAACAGTGTTCACGAGTTTTACCTGATATTCTCCTACTGGTAACTTCTTTCGAACAAACGGTGTCGACAGCTTTTCTTCAATTCCGTCGACCGTAATTAAGGCCTCCGCACTGGGCGTCGTTTTGATACTTAGAAATCCGAACTTCGCTTCTCGCAAAACAACATCAAGAACATATTCATCTTGGGTAGTTGCTGGAATTTCGATCTTCTTGCGAAAAACTGCAAACCCAGGCCGCTCAACGGTTATTTCAAGCGGAACTCCGACCGGAGCGGCTGAAACACCACTAATGTCGAGAAGCTGTCCGTTAACTTTTATTCTAGGGGCTTCTCCCGCAGGAGTTACATTTACTCTCAACACAGTGGATTTCGCCAAACCGGCCTCACGGCCCGTTCGGGTCGCAATATCACTTGAATCTTCGCGTGTTAGTTGAACTCGCACACTTTGCTGCTCGCCGTCATTTAAGTTAATTTTTCGGGTCTCTCTTCGATATCCACTCGCAAATACCGTTACTTCAGCTTCACCAGCCGCTAGTCCACCGACGGTGGCGGGTAACTTATCGGCCACCTGGCGACCGTTAATCATTACAGTAGCGGCCGGCACATTCCCTTCTATTCGTACAGTAGCTTTTCCACCGGAAGTACCACTAGGAAAGGATTTAAAATAAGCGTTTATGATAAAGGCCGCAGCTCCAATAAAAAGTACGAGGCCCCCAAAAGTTGCAAAGTGCAAACGGCCGCGTTTCGAACCGCCGTTACCAGCAGATTTCCACATTTTGGTACCACTTGCCACCTGAGTGCTTGCCACCTGAGCGAATTCGATTGGTCCGCTAGCTCGTTGGCCAACCTTATCTACTTCGACCGAATAACTACTCTGCTTTTCTTTGAAATCCACCACTCTGAAGCTACCAGTGCCTCGTTCCTCAGTTGGTTTTTTGACATCTGGCTCCGTTGGATTCGGATCGTCATTAATTGTTTTTTCGAGCACTTTTCGCGTGGTCGAGGTGTTGGTCGCCTCTTCTTGCTCTTTAACCTGAATCTGTTCGTAGGACTGCAGCAACCGCTCGACTTTATCGTTTAAGCGCAAGAGTCGCTTGCGGTCTTCTACAATATCGTTTTTGAACAAATCGCGAGCGTAATCGGCGAGATCGGTTGGATTAAAATCAGCAGCATATTGGTAGAGAAATTTATGAAGGGCCCGTTGCATTTCATCGGCAGAAGAAAAGCGTTGATCGCGATTCTTAGCAAGGCACTTCATGACGATCACGTCGAGCTCTTTTGGGATTTTTGGATTGATCAAACTCGGAGCCTTAATAGTGTGCCCACAATTTTCGATCAATTTCAGCACCGCGTAGTCGTTTTCCCCTTGAAACAACTTCTTTCCGATTAAGAGTTCCCAAAAAACAATCCCCAATGCAAAAATATCACTTCGACCATCTAACGAATCGCCTGCGATTTGTTCGGGCGATAAGTAACTGGGCTTGCCTTTGATCACTCCGGCACGAGTCGCCTCTATATTGGTTACCGCCTTGGCGATTCCGAAATCGATTACTTTAACGGCTCCGTCGTAGGAAATTAGAATATTTTGCGGACTAATATCGCGATGCACGATATTTAAACTTTTTCCAGAAAATCGATCTTTGTAAGAATGCGCGTAAGCAAGTGCCCGAGCCGCTTGCTCAACCAGATAACAACTCACTTCTAGTGGAAAAGTAGTTTTTAGTTCACCAAATTTCGAAATAAATTGTCGAAGGTTTTTTCCGTCCACCCATTCCATGGCAATGTATAACATGCCGTCTTCTTCGCCGTAGTCGTAGACTTGCACGATATTGGGATGAGTGAACCCGCTAGTGGTTTTAATTTCACTGCGAAACATGGCAACGAATTCAGAATTTTCAGAATATGATTTTAGAATTCGTTTGATAGCAAGAATTCGGTTACCACCATCGAGGGCTGCTTGGCGTGCACGATAAATTTCCGCCATGCCTCCCTGAGCTAGTAAATCGAGTAGGAAATATTTGCCGAACTTCCTTAAACTATCGGCCACCCGGAACCCTCCGTCTCCAGAAGTTATCGGAAGGAGGAGGTTCAAATATTAGGCTCTTGCGACTACCAATTTTGCCGGTTTCGGGAACTATCAGACGTCGATTCGCCGGGCCCGAACCACTAAGATATCAGCCACTTCGGGCCGCCAGCGGTAAAGGGGGCGAGCGATGCTTCGCAACACATCGCGATTCCCCTGCGCGTCGGATGATTCCGCCGACGGCAGGCCCCATATCTGATGAACATGAAACCCTGAAAACCTACAAAGTTCGTAAATTTTTTGAGTATTAAAAAAACGAACTCGCATGCCGTCTGTGTCTTCCGGGAACCCTCCAGCTCTTTTCAGATAACTTCCACGAATCATCTGAATGCGGTTGGAAAGGGAATTTAAGTTCGGGACCGAAAACAAAAAAATGCCTCTACGACGTAGTATTCGATGCACTTCCTCGAACATGAATCGGGAATCGAATATGCTGTCAACCACATCACTGGCTACTACGCAGTCGAAGTATTCATCTTCGAACGGGATCCCTTCGTTTAAGTCGAAGTTACGTACCCGCAAACCTCGCTGCTGCGCCTGCGAAACTAAGCGTCGGTTGTATTCCACGCCAAATGCTTCATTGCATTGTTCATTTAGCCTCTCCAGCATTCGGCCATCGCCACAGCCCAAATCTACGACTCTTTTTCCTCGGCCGACTTCTTGACACATAAAAATCTGAGTGTCATTGAGTTCGCCGAGCGTCGCACTTCCCTGTCCCGCAAGCGGTACTAAGGTATTTTCTTGTAAAAAGGTCTTCGAATTCATAGTGAGCCTAAATAAGCAGGTTTTCTCGAACCAGCTTTCCTTCCTTGAAACGTTCTCCACTCAGAGCCGCCAAGTCGATCGTTTCAAATCTCTCATTTAAAATCAATTCAGATAGTCCGCGACCTACAGCCCAAGACTGCATTACACCACGCCCCGAAAAAGAGTGCGCCTCAAAAATTTGGCTACTATTATTTACCGAACCCATTATTCCGCATCGATCCGGGGAAACTTCATAGAGTCCAGCCCAACCAGTTACGTGTTTAAGCATTTCAAACCCACTTGATCGCTCGTGAAGGGCTGACCAGATATGTTCTTCAAAGAACGACTGCCCATCATAGTCGAAATTAAAACCGTCAGGTTCACTTTCGATTGCGAACCCGCTCAATACGAACTGCGCTTCAGCATGAAAATAAACTCCACTCGGATCTACAAACATCCCTTTGTCGGTCAGGTCGACAGCTTTGCTCTCGAAAAGACTCACCTGCCTACGTACTGGGCGACTCACGACAGGGACCCCAAGCATTTCTTGAAATTGGCAAGCCCACGCTCCGCCCGCAATCACCAATTTTTCGCAGTCAATTTCAATTTTTTCGAAAGTTAAATTTTCTGGAATCAGGTGTTTAGTTAACAATAACGCGCGTTGGGTATCCGTCAGGGGAGTCGAAAACTTAGTCCCGATCACCTTCACCCGAAGACCATTTTGTTCGATTCCTGTCACGTAGACTCGGTCCTCGAAAACAGCACCCCGAGAGGCCGCTTGAGATCGAAAATGGTTTTTAAGTAAATTCGGATTGATCAACCCGTCACGAGGCGAAAAAGTCGCTCCCCCTAGGTCGGAGACTTTGTTCAAAAAAGGGTGCCGCCCAGTAATTTGAGGCGGCTCGAGGAACTCGACGGGCAATCCATAGGTCTTGGCATTTTCGGCAATACGTCCACTCGCTGACGCCCATTGGTCTTTCGAGTACATCCAAAAATAACCTTGCTGGCGAAGGCCAACTTCCTCAGCGACGGATTCATAATAGTCGATCGAGGCTTTCGATAGTTGAATGTTGATTGGGTGGTTCCAAATCGCACGCACGCCACCCGCATTGAGTTCTGAGCTACTAAAGCTTCCCTCAAGATCCAGATCCACCACTACAACTTCTGGTGCGTTTCCGCGCGATCCGGGTGCTACTAAATTCATCGCCACAGCGGAACCAATTACGCCGGCCCCTATAACCGCGACATCAGTTTTAATTTTCATGGATTCGGTATAACCGAAAGATCAGTCTTCTTGAAGATTCGAATAGGCTTCAACAATAATTTGATTGTCTTTGTTGAAGTATAACGTCTTGGTTCCAGTACTGCGGAACCCCTTACCTCCACCCTTTAAATCCGACGCATAGTGCTGAGTAAAGGTCACCACATCGTATTTGGGGTGAAAATAGGTACGCACGTTTTCCGCTCGCACATCAATGTGGGAATACTTTTGGGTGAGTCCTTTTTTATACTGTTTGTAGGCAGCGAGGTTCATACCACCGAACGAAAAATCCGGTGCGTAGGCTGCGGCGTAAGTGTCGATATCCTTGCCGGCCCAAGCCCCAAGCCACCGCTGAAAGGCCTCTCGCACCGAGGGTCGAAAGCTCGCCTGAAGATACTCATTTTTTAATTCGTCGTAGATCAATATCGGAGATAAGCCCAACCGAACGTGACCCGCAATGGCCCGCACTTGGTCATTATTCACCACAATGCAACCCTCTGAATCGAGCTTGCGCTCTAATCGACTGGGGTCATCGGTCGCGTGGACCATAATGTCATATCCCGTTTTCCCGCTTTTAAGATCAACGGGATTTGGGTAATTCACCATCAAGCCGAGCACCCCAAATTTAGGTTTCAAGGCCGGTGGCTGATGTTTGGTGGTGAAAAAATAAATCCCTTCGGGAGTTTTCAAATCCTTTTCGACTTGTTTATCGCCTAGGACTTTACCGAGAGTGGTGTGCATTTCATTTTTTAACTGAATTTCGTTGTTTTGGTATTCTGCGACGAAGAGCTTATTTTTTGATTTATCCACCACGATCAACGGAAAAGGGTCTTTCGCGATCGCGGAAAATGCAGCGGTCCCAAGCAGAAAAAAAACTAACAACCCGCCAAGCACTGCTTTTCGTAAATTCGCGCTAAAAATACCTGAAAAAGACATATTCAATATTTTAAAATGGTTCTGCGAGGAGTCAATTTGCTTGTGGGAGAAATTTTCCCACTTTGGATGCTCCGAGGCGCATTAAAAGCACTCGGTACATCGCTTCTACTACGATTTTCTTACTCATTTTAGATTTGCCCAAATGGCGATCTTCGAAAACGATCGGCACTTCGTGCAGTTTAAAACCCTTCTTAAACGCCTTGTACTTCATTTCGATTTGAAAAGCGTAGCCATCAGATCGAATCGTATTTGGTCCGATCGCCTCAATAACCGAACGGCGCCAGCAATTAAAACCACCCGTCAAATCATGGAGCGGAAGTCCCAACATAACCTT
>DGKJ01000017.1:67925-70591 GCA_002387735.1 Bacteriovoracaceae bacterium UBA4573
CCTTGGCATAAATACTCCCGCCTCGGCTAAGAGCTTTGCGTCCCAGGCCCCAATTTACGACCCCGCCCCCAGGAACGTAACGGGAGCCGACCACCGCATCACATTTTTCGATTTCCTGCTGAAACACCGGAAGGTACTTGGGATCGTGGCTGAAATCTGAGTCCATTTCGAAAATTACGTCGTAGCCGTTTTCAAGAGCGTAGCGAAAACCCGTTACGTAAGCCGTACCCAGCCCGAGTTTCTTCGGCCGGTGAATCACGTGAACTCTAGGGTTCCCCTCTGCCATTACGTCGACTAAGTCGCCCGTCCCATCAGGTGAATTATCGTCGATTACCAAGACGTGGGTTTGGGTGTCCACATTCTGGAAAATCTCAGAGACCAAGTCTTTGATGTTCTCAATCTCGTTGTAGGTCGGAATGATGATCAAGGTTTTCATAGACTAAAAAGGAATGTCCTCTTCAGTGAAAGACGGCTCTTCCATTCGGGGAGCCCCTCCGCTATTCATTTCGGCCGAATTCCCTGCGTTTTGCGCATAACCGGCACTTGGTCCAGGCGCTCCTGCTCCTGCGCCGGCCCCAGCACCTAAAAACTGAATCGTATTAGCCACAACCTCTGTCGTGTACTTGGTTTGGCCATCTTTATCTTGCCACTGGCGCGTTTGCAGCCGTCCTTCAACGTATACTTGGCGACCTTTAGCGAGATACTCGCCACAAAGTTGCGCCAGTTTCCCCCACACCACTATGCGGTGCCATTCTGTGCGTTCTTGTTTTTGACCGCTCTTGTCGTTCCAAGACTCGTTTGTAGCAACGCTAAAGTTCGCAACCGCGGACCCTGACGGCGTATAACGAATGTCTGGGTTTCCGCCAAGTCGACCAACCAGTATAACTTTATTGACTGACATAAATCTCTGCTGCCCCCTCAATGCTAGAAAAGTAAGAGTAAACCATGGTTTACGCTTGGCCTATGTAGAGTGTCAATTTTTTTGAAACTAGCCGCAGAAATTCGCGGCAAACGTACGAAATTGCTGAATAAAATAGGCGTGGGGCTAGAACCCATCACTATTTTCGAGGGCATCGCGGCCTGCCCCGTCCCTTGAGTCTAACTACCGAAAAACGGCCCCTTAAACCGTTTGAAATACTTACTCAGTACTTCTGAGCCCTGTATAGCAGCTGTTACAGGGCGCTACAAGTGGGGGCTGAATTTTTTTTACTCTTTTTCGAAAAAATAGATGAAAATAATGAATTTTTTACACTGTATCGAGTTTCGCCTTCGCTACCCGGCGCAGATCAACTTTTCTCGTCCTTATCAGGTTCGATATTTGAGTTGGAGTTGGGCGTGGGGGGCTCAGGAGTCTTATTTTTGGCTTCAAAAAATTTGGCTACCCGATCTCGCGCGAGCTTAACGTCATATTTGTAGAGATAGGGGTCAAAACCACAATGGGGGCAAATCAGACTCTCTCTGGCCTTAAATCGGTAAACAAATTCAAATATAGCCCAAAGCGGGATTCCCAAAAAAACTGTTTTAAAACCGAACCACCGCCACAATCCCAACGTGAATACCAGAGTTGTGATAAGAAGGGCCGCGTAATGGCGAATACGGGGCGACGGCCAATAAAATGACCTTCGTTCCCGTTTACAAATCGGGCAATAAAAAACCCAAAATGAACGTTTCTGATACTGAAAAGGCAGACTGTCCATCTGACAAAAGTGTAGCATATGAATTTTTTGTGGAGCATTCTCGAAGACCGACTGGGAAAAAACTTCGACACCAACGCGGGTGTCGCTCGAGCAGTGCTCGAGGTGAGCCGTTCATTTACCGAAAATCGAAAACCGGAGCTCGGAAAATACCTTGAGAACGAGGCGTTTCACTCTGGGTATCTCGCCTACTTTCTGCCACTCAATGCCGCCAAAACTGAAAAACTTTTGACGGACCATCTTAAAAACGCTGCAAATGCACCTCGTAGAGTCCTCGATTTCGGATGTGGTCCCGGCACTGCTGCTATCGCCTATCTTAGCTGGTACGCTAAACAGTCGCTCGAAGATCCCGTCGAAATCACCTTGGTAGATCACGAAACCCATTCCCTTGATGCAGCGCAAAAACTTGTACGAAATGTGGCCCGAAAACTGGGCGTCGAAGCGTCGGTGCACACGCTTCCGGAAATCGCTTCCGACAAGGCCGCAAATCATGATCTTGTACTCGCGGTAAATGTTTTAAATGAATTGTCGGCCAACGATCGTTTTTTCGAATCCTTGATTGCTCAAGAAGGAACTCCGAGACGAAAACTTTTGATTTTAGAACCCAGTCACCGAGTGGCTTCTCAAAAACTTATTCGTTTGCGCAAACGATTGATCGAAACTAAAACCTCGAGCTTTTTAAAAATATTGGGACCGTGCACTCACGAAAAAGAGTGCCCGTTATTTAGAAGTTCGCGCGATTGGTGCCATTTTTCCGACCGCATTGCCGACCCGCGGCTAGTCACTATGGGGCGCAAAATATTTAAGTCTAGTCGCGACTGGATGAAATATTCTTACCTTTTTCTTGAACAAACCTCTTCAGCACCTGTCAGTAAGAAAAATCAGGACGGCGAACTTTACCGCGCCATTGGCGACCTCCACCCTACACGTCGCGGAACCTATGCGATCGACGTATGCACTCCCGGAAAAAAA
>DGKJ01000017.1:70865-71400 GCA_002387735.1 Bacteriovoracaceae bacterium UBA4573
TTCGTGGCGCTTTAATTAGACGTGAGCCTACTCGCCAGTAGGGCTCCGGCAATTTGATGGGCTTCTACGTTCCAGTGGCCTTCGTTCAAATATAACTGCGCCTGGTCTATACCGCTCTCGGCCAGTGGTGCGGTGGTTGAGATAAGCTCTATGTCGAGTTTTCTCAAAGTTTCTACCAAAGCCAGCTCATCACGACTCGCTTGTTTGGTTTGTCGGAAATTTAACACCTCGACGGGAGTCGGAATATAAAGCACCAACAATTGGGCACCAATCGCGCGGACTTCGTCGCGAATAATTCGAAAAAGTTGTTCCGCCTGCTCTATATTTGTCGCATTTGAAAAACCCCGTTCAAAAAGTGTCATGTCGGGGCGATTTTTTAAAAAAGCACGAACATCACCTAGCCCCCCCGATACTTTGAGCCACGCCGCAAGCTTTCGAGCAAGATTGAAGGCGTGCGAGTTTTCGCAAAACCAGTTATAGAGACGATATTCGCCGAGCTTTTGTTTGTTCCGATAAAAAGCGAACGAAGCTCCCA
>DGKJ01000031.1 GCA_002387735.1 Bacteriovoracaceae bacterium UBA4573
ATTTCGCATTGAGGGACGAATGGTACGTATAAAAATGGAGAGCCTTGGACCACAGGAAACAAAAGAACTTTGTTACAGTGTATTAACCGACTCTCAAAAAGCCGAGTTTGAAAGAGACTGTGAATTAGATTTTTCTTTCGGTGTCAAAGACATCGCGCGATTTCGGGGCAACATATTTTTACAAAAAGGCGCGGTCGCCGGGGTGTTTCGACGAATACCGATTCAAATTCCCACATTCGAACAGCTGGGATTGCCGATAATACTCAAAGACATACTAAAGCGTCCAAACGGATTGGTATTAGTCACGGGTCCGACAGGCAGCGGAAAAAGTACCACTTTGGCCGCGATGCTCGACCTCCTTAATCAAACCGAGTCTGGGCACTTAATAACTATAGAAGATCCAATCGAATTTATTCACCCGCATAAATCTTGTATCGTAAATCAACGAGAAGTCGGAACCGACACTAAAACTTTCAAAGATGCGTTGAAACGGGTTTTGCGCCAAGACCCTGACTTCGTTTTAGTTGGTGAGTTACGCGATATCGAAACAATCGAAATGGCCCTTACTGCTGCAGAAACTGGTCACTTGGTGTTCGGTACGCTTCACACCAACAATGCGGTACAGACTATTTATCGTATAGTGAACGTATTTACGCCGCACCAACAACCGCAAGTTAGGCAGCTACTGGCATTTGTACTTCAAGGCATTGTGTCCCAGCAGTTGATTCCAAAGTCGAATGGGACTGGTCGCGTGCTTTCAATGGAAACCATGTTTCCCAACAGTGCGATTCGCAATCTTATTCGAGAAGATAAGTTACACCAAATCTATTCGACCATGCAGGCCGGTCAAAATGAGTCGGGCATGATGACCATGAACCAATCGCTAGTGAGGCTGGTGCAGCAAGGTGCTCTAACTAAAGAACATGCCATTGAACTTAGCCAGTTCCCGGAAGAGCTCGCCAAAATGCTAGGTATGGTGAGGGTGTAGATGCCTCAGTTTACTTACGTCGCAGTAAACAAAGAAGGGCAAAAAATAAAAGGGACAGTGGATTCTCCTAATGAAGGGGAAGTGCGCATAATGCTTAGGTCCCAACAACTACGCCCAATCCGAATTTCGAAAGCATCAGCTTTAGAATTTGATCTCGCAAAAATTGGTGGCTTTGGGGGAAAGGTCAAACGAGCGGACGTACTCTTATTTACCCGACAATTATCAGTGCTTCTGTCTGCAGGTATACCGTTGGTTCAAGGATTGGACATAATTTCGGGACAAGCCAGTAATAATGAATTGAAACAAATTTTGGGAGCACT
Source organism: Bacteriovoracaceae bacterium UBA4573 (assembly GCA_002387735.1). Lineage (GTDB taxonomy): Bacteria > Bdellovibrionota > UBA1018 > UBA1018 > UBA923 > UBA923. The sequence goes on from DGKJ01000031.1 coordinate 1,309, forward strand.
GCGAGAAAAAATATCTGGTGGTTCATTTCTCTGGCAAGCAATGGGAGCCTATAAAGACACTTTTCCAGATATATTTATAAACATGGTAAAGGCTGGGGAGTCTTCTGGTAGTCTCGATACAATTTTAAAACGACTTATCAAATACCTTGACGACGCAGAAAAACTGAAAAAATTAGTAAAAGGAGCGATGGTTTACCCCATTGTTGTGACAGCAGTAGGTTTTATTGTTTTGATAGTAATGATGATATTTGTAATTCCAAAATTCGAAGAACTTTTAAAATCACAGAATCAAGAATTGCCAGGTGTCACTAAATTCGTTATCGACGCAAGCCATTTTTTTCAAAAAAATCTTCTCTTTATTGTTGGTGGTGGAGTCGCTGTTTTTTATTTTTTTAGAAGTTATTTAAAAACAGAAGAAGGAAAAAAATTTTTTGATCTAATCGTATTAAAAGCTCCTCTGTTTGGAGAGCTGGTACTTAAAGTATCGGTAGCAAGATTTGCAAGAACCATGCAGACTCTTTTGGCGAGTGGCATAAATTTATTAGATGCGATCGATATATGTAGAACGGCTGTAGGAAATTCGACCGTAGAAGAAAATTTAGTTAAAGTCAGAGCGGAAGTCGAGAATGGCAAAACGCTGTCGTCAGTTATGGGCCGACTGCCAATATTTCCAAGCATGGTTGTGCAAATGGTTACCGTCGGTGAAGGCACAGGTAACATGGATAAAATGCTTGAGCGCGTTGCAGACTATTACGAAGAGGACGTAGAAAATTTAGTTTCCGGTATGACTAAAATGATTGAACCACTGATTCTCGTGTTCCTCGGGGGCATGGTTGGGGGAATGTTGATCGCGATGTATCTGCCAATCTTTACAATGGCGGGCAATTAATGAGGGCATACCGTGTTTACGCCGAATATCTGCAGCACGGCGTACCGAATTTGCCCCAACCGCAATTGACGGCCGATAAAGACATTCGCCTGTACATGTTTCTCAGGCTCTTGATGCTTTTCTCAGTTTTGACTACTCTGATTTGGTTGCAAATTATCGGCGTTATCGAAAGAAATGTTCTAAATCGCAGTTACATTCTAATTGGGGCTACCTTTGCCCTAACTAGCGCATTAATTCTTTTCTATGAAAAAGCTGCGAAATTTCGCTATTTTTTGACTAGCCAGATACTTTACGACGTGTTTTTTACCACCGCATTGATTTTCTATTCAAATCCATTCGAAAGTATTTACACCGTTTTTTATATGTTTAATGTGATATTTGCTGCGATCTTATTTCGTGGTCGAGGCGCGATTGTAACTGCGATCTTATGCAGCGCGCTTTACGCTCTACTTAATAGCGTGGCCCCCCAGGTAAATAGTTCGGAAAAAGTGTATTCGGTATTGACCGTAGTAACTGCTTTATTAGCCGTCTCAATGTTATCCAGCAGATTATTTGATGAATTAAAAATGTCTCAGCAAAAAATTGGTCGGCTTGAGGCTCTTAACGACGAGATTATCGATTCCCTCGATAGCGGATTGATCGCTGTTGACCGGCACGAAAAAATTGAAAGAATTAACCGAACCGCCGCACAGCTCTTCGAAATGCAATCGGTGGATTCGGCCTATGGCAAACACCTCACTTCGATATTTCCAATTCTTTCTACGAACGATCCAAATCACATTACCGAATTTCAAATTAATGAACGGCAGCGACGCGTGGTGATATCTAAGGTGGAGCTTCCGGAGTCCCATAAAATGTACCTAATTCGTGATCTTACTGATGTTCTCGAACTTGAAGAAAAGTTACGGCGACAAGAGCGTTTAGCGGCAGTTGGGCAACTCGCAGCGGGTATTGCTCATGAAGTACGTAACCCGGTAGCTTCAATTTCAGGAGCAGCGCAATTACTTTCAAATACCAAAGATTCCGAGATTTCAAGCGAAGAGCGAGTGCGGCTGATCGAGCTTATCATTCGCGAAGGCGACAGAATCGATCGATTGATTGTTCAACTTTTACGGTTCGCAAAACCAAGCGAACATCCGCGCGAACGATTTCGACTGGATGAAATTATTGAAAGTGCACGCGAAGCCATATTAGCGCGAACCGATTTGGTGCAAGATTCCAAAATCACTGTGTCGGGCGAGACAAAAATTGAAATCATAGGGTATCGCGATCAATGGTATGAAGTCATTACAAACTTACTTACTAATGCACTGCAGGCCGGTGCAAAAAAAATAGAGATTATTGCGAAGTCTCAGCACAAAAGTGCTGAAGTGGTGATTAGCGACGACGGCAAGGGCATCGACTCGAAAGTAAGATCTCGAATTTTTGACCCATTTTTTACAACAAAAGCACAGGGCACGGGGCTGGGGCTCGCTCACGTACATAGAGTCGTGCGGGAACACGATGGTCAAATAGACGTCGAAAGCCAATTAGGTCGCGGAACCCGAATGAAAATAAGAGTGCCGTTAGCGGCCTAAAGAAAGTTTGTAAATATGGCAACTGAAAGCAAGGCGATTTTAATCATCGAAGATGAAGCGAGTATGGTTGAAATGCTCGAAATGGCCCTAAAAAAATGGGGCTACCGCGTGCGTGTTGCGCGTAATCTTCACGATGGTTTAGCCGCCGTGGAACGGGGTCGCGTGGATTTAGTGTTGAGTGATATAAAGCTTCCTGACGGGTCGGGAATCGATATATTAGGCAGAGTGAATACCCTGCCCGAGCGTCCGCCGGTGATCTTTATGACCGCTTTCGGAAGCGCGGAATCGGCCGTGCAGGCAATGAAGTTGGGTGCCACGAATTACATCTCGAAGCCGTTTAAGTTAGAGGCTCTTAGGGAGTTGTTGCAGGAATCGCTAAAAAAACACCATGAAGTTGGCGATACTGGAGCCACGGGTAGTGTGGTCAACAAGATTGAAGAACCACTGACCGCAACCTCTGGTGCGAAACGCGGGGAGTTTTCAAGGTCGAATATTATCGGGCAATCAAAAGCACTAAGGGAGTTGTTTCAACTCGTAGACCGAGTCGCTAAAACGAAAACAAATATATTAGTTACCGGCGAAAGTGGTACCGGCAAAGAACTGGTGGCGCGAGCGATTCATGCGGGTGGGCCGCTGAAAAACACTCCATTTGTGGCAGTCAATTGCGGTGCCATACCGGAAACCTTAATAGAAAGTGAGCTCTTTGGGCATAAAAGGGGTTCGTTTACTGGAGCGGTCGCAGACAAAGAAGGTTTATTTCAAGTCGCCAACGGTGGCACGATTTTTCTAGATGAAGTTGGTGAATTGCCAATGTCTATGCAAGTAAAGCTCCTACGAGTGTTGCAGGACCGCACGCTGCGCCCAGTGGGCGGCACCGAAGACATTAAAGTAGACGTTAGAGTCATTAGCGCAACGAACCGAGACCTCGAACAAGAAATAGCCCGCGGGAAGTTTCGGGAAGATCTATATTATCGATTGAATGTGATTCATATTAAATCGCCGCCACTTCGTTCGAGAAAAGAAGATATTCCGCTTTTAGTAGATTTTTTCATAAAAAAATTCGGTCTGTCGATTGGCAAAACGATTAAAACAATTTCTGCTGCAGCTATGAATGCGTTAATGCATTACGATTTCCCCGGCAATGTGCGTGAATTGGAAAACGTAATTGAACGCGCTTCGGCGCTAGAGGGTAGCAGTGAAATTACTGTCGAAAGCCTTCCGGTGGCTATCGCGAAATTTGCGAATTTAGCCGCAGCCCCATTGCCCGATAAAACAGAAAGCGAGATTGATGAGGATAATTCAGGTTCAGTGCAAAGTGTTTCGGGTGCTGATCCGGCTAATGCGCGAACTGACCTTGAACAATATTTTTCGAAGACTGCGATTCGCGAAGCAGTCCGAGTGGCCCTTACACGCGGCGGCGTGAATCTCGAGCAGGTTGTTGGGGAGATTGAACAAGAGTTTATTTCCCGAGCACTCGAAATGAGTGGTGGAGTTAAAAAGAAAGCAGCGGAATTATTAGGTGTTACCTTTCGAAGCATGCGCTATCGCATTCAGAAGTACGGAATTAAAGATCTCGAAAACGATTAGGTACCATTTTTTAAGAAATGGGCCTTGCAGTCATAACCAAATAACCCCAAACTGGAATCGGTGACCGTCCTTGAAATGCCGCCTTGGGGGCCATGTGAATAAAATCAAATCAACAAGTTCATTAGTGGTAGCGCTCTTGTTTCTAGTCGGTTTGTTTTTTCTGCAAAATCAAACACGGAGTTTAATTACCGGTGGCGCGGCGATTGTTCCACTTCCCAGTCAATACCTTGGAACATCGATTAGACCAGAGGTGATAAGAAGATTTTTGGGAATAAGAATACTGGCGGCAGACTTAGTGTGGATAGACACGCTACTAAAAGCCGATATACAGCACGAAGGAAAACCGTACACAGACGTCTATCGGTCTTTTAAAACGATTTTCGAACTTGATCCAGACAATCTGTTGGGATTACACGTAGCTGGTATTTATTTGTCGGTAATTAAAGACGATTCAAAGGGGGCTGTTGCTATTCTCAGCTCTGGAATAGAAACAATTGAAAAACACCGCAAGTTAAATGCACTTTGGAAGAACGCTTGGGGTATACCATTCCTTTTAGGATTTACGTTAATGTTCGAAGAACATGAGTTTTTGGAGGGAGCAAAATGGGTGCGGCTTGCCGCACGTGAAGAGAACGCACCGAAGTACGTACGTGGGCTCGCAAATGTAATTAAGGACAATAGGGGTGTGTATGAGTCCGCAGGTAGAATTCTGTCGGATTTGCTGGAAAAAACCCAACGTGAGGATGAAAAAGATAAAATTAGGAAAAAACTAGAAAAAATATTTCTTCAGTCCGAGCTCAGCGAATTAAATCAGCGGTTTGATTTTTTTCTTGGAAGAATTGAATCTAAAGCTCCAAAGAAAATAGTCCTCCGACAATTTTTGAGAGAAAATGGGATCAGCGCAACTGCGATGTTTGGGAATAATAAATGTAGCTTGACGCTTGATTCTAACGATCGGATTGCATGTTTAGAAAAAAAGTAGGAGTTGGGTAAAATGAACTACCCAACTCCCAGGTTTGGTTACTAACAATGACCAGTTAGGTTCTGCTATAGGCCAGGTGTAGGGTTAGATAGGATCTTGTTCTGATCCATTCTCCAAATATCACGGACCGCTACGTTAGTTGTGCTTATTACGCCGTGAGCTTCTATTTGAAACGCCGCAGTCGACAACACTGCCGCTGCTGATGCGGGCATTTGTCCCGTTGCCGCGATGGCAATGCCGGTATTAGCTTGTCGGTTTGCAGTAAAAAGGGTCTGACCGTTCGCTACGGTTCTAGCATCACCAATGGTGCATGCTGCTATTGGTCCTGCACCATCTACGTTGGCGCAGGTAGTAGCAGCAAATCCCGGTCTAACGCAGATGTTCGCTCCCGAAGCGCCGTCGCTGAAACCAATCGTGTAGAACATGTCAGAGTTTGGAAAACCGTCGATGTCGAAGCCAGCATCTCTGAGACAAGCTGTAAATGTTTGGTACTCGTTACGAAAAGAAGACAGCGCTGTATAAGCAGATCCAAGATTTATCTTGGCTTCTGATTGGCGCGACTTCGCAACATATCGTTGATAATTTGGAATCGCGATCGACGCTAACACACCGATAATCGCAACTACGATCATTAATTCCACAAGCGTAAAACCCGCTTGTTTGGACTTCTCTTTTAACGTTCTACTAAGCATATTAATGCCCCTTTCCCTTTTATCTAACTGCATGGTGATAGTGCAACGGCAGAGCCAGTTTCTAAGCCCTCGAAAATACTTGAGAATGCCCAAAATTGTTCCTGCCAAATATTGTCAATACCGGTTTTTGTCATTATGATTGTAGCGGCATATGACTAGAAATCCACAGGCAAATCAAACGGTTCCACCGCCCAGCTCTAGCCGAGCTGCCATTCACGTGGAGGGGGTCGAAAAACGCTACCGAACCTCTCGGTTGGCCTCGGTTTTAGCCTTAGATAACGTGAGTTTAACGGTGCCACAGGGCGAGATTTTTGGTTTTTTGGGCCCCAACGGGGCAGGTAAAACATCATTAATAAAGATCTTGGTGGGCATTCAAGGGGCCAGTAAAGGCGTCTGCCAAATCATGGGTGAAAACTGTGGCACCCGAGAATCGAAACTGCGTCTCGGGTACCTACCGGAGCGACCCTATTACCACGAGTTTTTAACCGCCCGGGAGTTTTTGCTTTTTCACGGGCGTCTACTCGGACTTTCTGATTCGAACATTCACGCTAAAAGCGAAAAACTGCTCGATCGTGTAGGGTTAAAAAAAGCGCGTGATCAAAAGTTACGAACGTTTTCAAAAGGAATGCTCCAACGCGTCGGGTTTGCCCAGGCCCTTTTACACGACCCAGCGGTATTGATTTTAGATGAACCAATGAGCGGGCTTGACCCCGTTGGTCGGCGTGAAGTGCGCGACATCATTGCCGACATTGCCAAAACTGGGAAAACCATTTTTTTTAGCACTCACATTATCCACGATGTGGAAGTTTTGTGTACAACCGTTGGGTTTATTCAGCATGGCAAACTTAAAGGCTCTGGCAATATCGATAGCTTACTCGGGAAAACCGTAAAATCTGTTGAAATTCGATTTTCTATGGCTGCCGATCGCGATGCTTCAAAAGTTAATACGCTTCGCAACAGTCGAAAAACTATGGATGGTTGGGTATTGGAACTTGAATCGGACGTCGAAAAAATCGAACAACAAACGGCAGAAATAATTAGCAGTATTTTGGATGAAAAAGGCCGAGTTAAGTCGATAATACCCCGAAAAAGTACCCTTGAAGATCTCTTTTTTGGTGAAACATGAAGCAAAATTATCTTCGAACGCCTATCAAGCAGTCACTTCGCCAGGTATTTGCAATTTCCTCGGTTACGTTTCAAGAACTGCTACGCGAAAAAATTCTTTGGAGCGCGTTACTATTTGCAGTTTTGTGTGTTGCGCTATCCCTCGCGGCAGCACAGCTTTCCTTCGCCGATCAAGCGCGGATTGCGCTGGACTTTGGACTTACTAGCGTAAGTATAATTGGCGGCCTAATCTCAGTGATCATGGGTTCTTCGTTGATCGCCAAAGAGGTGCATCATCGCACTCTTTATCTGGTGCTCACGAAGGCTGTTTGGCGTTGGCAATTTGTAGTTGGCAAGTTCTTGGGACTGCTAGCCTTACTAACTCTAAATTCACTCATTATCAGTGGCATCGCGATCGGAATTTTTCTATTACTCGATGGCCAGTTTCGCATGTCGATTTTGCAAAACTATATTTTGCAGATGTCAGAATTTGCTATTCTTTCAGCCGTGGCCTGTGTGTTTTCCGCGTTTTCCACGGCGACTCTTTCAGCCATTGTGACCTCGGGAATCTGGATCATTGGTCACGCCATGACTGATTTTCAAGTATTGATTCCTAAAATAGAGCCGCCTTTAGCGCGGCCTTTTTTAGACTTTACGGCCCGCGTTCTTCCCGATCTCACGCGGTTTGATATCAAAGCGCAAGTCTCCCATATTTTACCGGTAACTTGGTCCTACACTGGCGTTAGCGTGCTCTATGCTTTGTCCTACGTTCTATTTGCCCTAGCTATAGCCTGTTTTGTTTTTACGAGGCGTGATTTGTGAGTCTCTCCCCCTTACTCGATCGATTAGCGATCGGTTGGTTCGGGTTGATTGGTTTAGTGGTGGGTAGTTTCCTAAACGTAGTGATTTACCGCTTACCGCGAGGGTACCTACTTAGTCTTCCTCGACGTTCAGTTTGCGCAAATTGTAAAAAACAAATTCGAGGTTATGAAAATATTCCCATAATAAGCTATTTGTTTTTAGGCGGGCGATGCGGTGGCTGCCAGATTTCCATAGGTGTTCGTCACCCATTCGTTGAAGCTTTAACCGCAGTGTTGTTCGTTGCGATCTATTTGCATTTCGGTTTTTCAGTTCTGACAGTTTATTACGCCTTTTTTGCAGCGGCTTTGATTGCGGTTACCTTTATTGACCTCGATTTCCGAATAATTCCAGATAGGATTTCAATTTTAGGCATGGTGTTGGGATTAATCGGCGCCATGATTCACCCTGCCTTAAGCGCATCTTCCCACGTTTTAGGACTTCTATTCGGTGGAGGCGTGTTTTGGTTGTTTTCCTTTTTGTATCTAAAATGGACGGGGCGTGACGGATTAGGTTTTGGCGACGTAAAGTTGCTTGCCATGATCGGTGCGTTTCTTGGCCTTCAAGGTGCCATTGGGACTCTGCTCGCAAGTTCGGTGATTGGTTCAATAGTGGGATTAAGCCTAATGTTCATTCAAAAAAAAGATCTTAAGATGGCAATTCCTTTTGGTCCGTTTTTAGCTATTGGTGCCCTAATTATGTTATTCTGGGGTGACTCGTTTGTACTGCGGTTTTACTCCGGAGAATAAATGTAATGGCGACTCAAATTGAGATCATTGACTCAGAAACAGTAGCGCGAAAGAAAAAGGAACGGCGCTTACAATTTTTCGCGTTCGTGATCTGTGTTGGTCTTTTTATTTACCCAGAGGCCCGTGACTATCAATATCGATGGTCGGCACTTCGTGGGGCTCGAAAAATAGCGTTGGAAATTAACCGCTTGCGAACCCAAGCGATCATTGGCCGTAAGGCACTTGAAATGCGATTTATCGGGCCGGCGCAGATTACGATTCACGAGGTAGAAAATTGTGGCCCCCAGGCTCAAGGTAAACAAATCGCGGAAATGCAGTTGGAAAGTTTCGACCCTAACTTAGTATTTGCCCCCACTGAATGGGTACGCAACGAAGTGATTCCAATACTCGACGATCCAGAACTGACTGCAGAAAGAGTTGCAAATCGCTATTGCTATGATGCGTTATATGGGTCGTCACTTCAGGCTGATGGAGTGGCGAGCACGTCTATTTACGTTCTGCACCAGGACAGCCTAAAAAAACAAAGACCCTACGATACGGTAGGTATTCGGCTTTCTGGGACTAACGGCGACGTTCAATTTTTTTAGTTCGTTTTTCTTTTGTGTCAAATTCTTGACGCGACCCCTGCAGATTCTTCCCCTCTTATTGTGCACCTTTGCTTTGACGCTCCAATGACTGAGGTTATCATTAAAGTTATGGGACTTTTCGGTTCGTCTACTCAGATCGGTGTAAGTATTGGTGGCAGCAGCATTAAGGTTGCGGAGCTCAAGAAAAGCGGAAAATCTTTTGCGCTTCAACGTTTTGGTATTGCTCAGCTTCCAGAAGACGCCATTGTGAATCGTGAAATTATCAATCACATGGGCGTTGTGGATAGCGTACGTAGTCTAGTCGATCAGCTTAAAATTAAAGGTAGGTCAGTAGTAACGTCTGTTTCGGGTGCAGGAGTCATTGTAAAAAAAATTCTTCTCGATCAAGTTCCGCAAAAGGAACTTGCCGATGCAGTTCTCTGGGAAGCCGAACAATACGTGCCATTTAACATGAACGAAGTCGTGCATGATTTTCAAGTACTCAACAAAAGTGGTCCCGAAGGAAAAATGGAAATCATGTTGGTGGCCTGCAAAAGGGCAACAGTAGAAAGCTTCGAGGCTGTTCTAAAAGACGCCGGATTAAATACTCAGTGCATTGATGTCGATTTTTTTGCCTTGGAAAATATATTTGAAGCTAATTACCCGGTTGATACAGCGTCTGCCATTGTCGATGTAGGGGCGAGTAGCCTAAAGCTGGTAGTCTGTCATAACGGTCAACCGCTCTTCACGCGTGATAGCGCCATCGGTGGCAAGACCTTGACGATGGAAATTCAAAAACATTTAAATTTAAGTTATCAGGAAGCCGAACTTCTAAAAATCGACGGCAACTCGAATGGTCAAATGCCCCAAGAAGTTTCCGATCTCATGCACGTGATGGCAGAAAATTTTGCCGCCGAAATAAAGCGCTCAATGGATTTTTTCACGGCCTCAAACAGCGCAGTTCACGTGTCCTATATTTTGCTCGCTGGTGGCAGCGCGCGGCTGCCAAATTTATCAAAAATTGTCGAAGACACCGTAGGTGTGCCGGTTCAATTGATGAATCCTTTCAATACCTTAACCTATGATACAAAGTCTTTTACCCCAGATTTTATTGCAAATATTTCAAGTGTCGCTGCGGTTCCCATGGGTCTCGCTATTCGGGGGTTTAGTAAATGATTCGGGTAAACCTGGGACGAAAAATTAAACAAAAATCAAACGCCGTCGGTGGCAAAGCTAGTCTCAGTGACATTATCAATAAGTTAAAAGGCGGCACCAAGGGTGGCGAGGCAAGCGGCGATACGTTTGATTTTAGAAATTCTACCATCCTCAAGGTTATTATATTGGCGGCGATATTGTACGGGGCCGACTTTTTTATCGAAAATGAAAAAGCGAAAAAAATGACTGTGCTCAAAGCAGAGCAAAATACCCTTCAAGCAGAAATCACGCGCCTGACTGCTGAGGTAGAAAAAAGCAGGGGATATGAGACGGTAAAACAGCAGTTGGAGCAGCACGAGCAAACCGTGCGCACCAAACTAGAAACAATTAGCAAATTATTGGCCAATCGGTCTGGACCCTCAAAAATGCTTATCCAAATTGCCCAATCAATTCCCAGCGACGTGTGGATAACCGAAATGAAGGTAACTGAAGAGGCCATCTCGATTGCAGGGGGAACGCCAGGATATTCTCAAGTGAGCGACTTCCTAAAATCGTTATCCGAATCCAGTTTTCTGCATGATCCGAGAATTAGCGGTATTGAGGAAAATATTTCTGCAGCGAAAGATCAGCTTTTTCAAAGTTTTGAAATTTCTGCGTCAAGGAGGCGCTTACAGTAACCATGCTAGCGCTGGAACGCGTACTCAGTAAAATGCCCGTAATCGTAATTGCATTCGCCTATGCCATGTACATGGCCTATGGCTACTACGATTGGTTGAAAGATCCGGGTTCAGAGTACATCCAAACACAGTCCTCTATCGCCCAAATGCGCACACAGGTAACCCAGTTGAATCAACAGTTAGTTCAAGCCAAAGAATTTATGGACAACCTAAATGTTCTTCGCGCTAAGATTCGACAATTGGTAGAGCAGCTTGATAATTCGAAAACCACTCTCAGTAATGAACTTGATCTTGCTAATTTCGTGCGAATGATCACGCTAGAAGCAAAAAAACTTACGCTAGGTATTCGGGGAATAAAACCAGAGTCAGAGCAAAAGCGCGATTACTATGTCGAAATTCCGTTTACGATTTCCCTCCGCGGGGCTTACGTTCAAATGTTGGTCTTTTTTGATCGTATTTCGAAGCTACAACAGGTCATTCGCGTTTCCGATTTCACTCTTAAACCTTCTGGCAATACGTTTACCAAGTACGTTGAACTCGAAGGTACGGCCAAGATCGTTACTTTTAAGTATCTAGGAACCCAAGCTGATGACATCGCAAAAACGGACGTACTCAAAGACAGCGCGACCTCCGCGAGTCCTCAGGAAGGGGGAATTTAATGTTGCTGAGTCGGCGTACCGGGCGATTGGTCGGAATAGTCGTGGTGTTAGGGACCATTGAACTCATTGCTTCCTACGCATATTCCCAGCCGCTCCCCGGAACAAAGGCGATTGCGCAGAACGAAGGAAGTACAGTTTCCGAAGCTGACACCCCGATTTCTTTGGAGAGTTCTTTAAGTTTGCGTGATCCGTTTCGTCGCCCGAAATTGCGCGGGCGGGGCCAAGACGACGAAGGTGGAAATGTACCTGAATTAGAGCGTTTTGCTTTAGAGGAATTTTCATTGGTCGGCGTAATAACCGGCACAAAAAAAAATAAAGCACTGCTGTCTTTGCCAAGCGGAAAAATGGTGATCGTTCAAGAAAAAACCATCTTGGGTCCGCGACGTGGTTCAATTACTCGAATTGTACCCGGAGCCGTATTTATTGAGGAACGAGTAGTGAACTTGTTGGGCCAAGAAGAAAAAATCGAAACAATCATCGAGTTCAAAGAGAAGAAAAATTCGGAACAGAGGGCTAATTTATGAAAATAATTATTATGCTTTTTTTAGCAGTAAACGTGTTTGCCCAAGAACCGGAACTCGTAGGTGATCCCAGCGAATCTTCAGAACCCACTTTAGAGGCACCTAGTGAACCAGTAGCGGAGGCCATCCCCGAACCGGCTCCAGTTGTTGAGTCCGCATCTGTGCAAAGCCTGAACTTTAACTACGCACCAGGTAATTCGCGGCTAGAAATAGGCTTGAGCAGTGAGGCCCAGTTTGAGACTACCAACCTAGAGAACGATCGCCAGGTTATTCTTGAACTTAAAAATACCACCATTGCACGGCGATTTGCCCGCAAATTAGATACTAGTTCCTTTAGAAGTAACGTGAGTTTGGTAAGCCCCTACCAATCGGGTGAGAACGTGCGTGTGGTGTTTCAGCTTAAAGAGCCAGGGTCCGTAAACTTCGTACGCGAAGGTAATCGACTAGTGGCGGTGATTGATAACAATGAGGGGGCGACATCAAAAAACAATAGTCAGGCGTCCGCTGCGCCGGTACCAGACAGCAATGATGCCTCGGCTGCCACTGCCGCTCCAGAAAATCAAAATAATATTGCGGCGTCCGACTCCGTACCTACAGCCGAGCCAGATTCTAACAACAGTGGTACAAAAGAAAGCATAGATAGTTTTCTCGATGCGCGGTCTAGTAAACGGTATTTGGGCCGCCCGATTACGCTACAGTTGCGCGATGCCGAAGTTCACGACGTATTTCGGGTAATCGCCGAGGCCAGTGAATTTAATATAGTGTTGGGTGAAGACGTCAAAGGGAAGCTGACGTTGAATCTAATCGATGTCCCTTGGGATCAGGCACTTGATATTGTATTGAATTCAAATCGATTAGCGGCGGAACGTTTCGGAAGCGTACTACGAATCACTACAATAGATGGCTTAACCAAGGAAAAAGAAGCTGAGGCTACTGCAAAACGTGCGCAAGAAGCTGCCGAGCCGCTTGTTGTGAAAATATTTCCAATTTCTTACGCTAAGCCCGAAGACATGAAGCGAATTCTAGAAGATTTTCTATCGAAAGAATTCGCAGGTAATTCGGCCGGCGGCGGTAGACGCGGAAGCATTCAAATCGAACCGCGCACCAATTCTTTAGTCGTACGTGATACTCCCTCCACCATGGAAAAGGTTAAACGCATTTTACGCGAGCTTGACACCCAGACTCCCCAGGTGTTGATCGAAGCAAAATTTGTAGAAGTAAGCGAAGCTAAAGCGCGAGAAGTTCAGGGTAGAATATTTGCGACCAATCGTGAGGCGAACAGTGAAGGAACCGGAGTAGGGTTTTCGACCACCAATGCGAATTGGGGGGCGCTCTTCGGGGGTTCTACCTTTACGTCTTTGCCAACCGCTTTTGCAGTTAGCCCGGTTCCAGGTGCAAGTTTCGGTTTTTCGCCCAAGCTTGGTGTGATTCCCGGCATAGGCGAAATAAGTGCATTTCTCAGTATTCTGGAGACCCAAGAAGAATCTAAGACAATTGCAAGTCCGAGAATCGTTACCCAGAACAAAGAGAAGGCCAACATAAAACAGGGGCAAACTATTCTGCTTGCAACAGCCGGTGGAGTCGGAACCGGCGGAAGTTTTCAAACTGTGAGCGCAGAATTGAATCTAGACGTTACGCCCCAAGTTACCAATGACGGGAATATAACTATGAAGTTAACGTTCAGCCAAAATACTCCTTCTAGTTCCAGTTTGTTTTCCAGTCAGGGAGCAATGAACACCAAGGCCGTTGATACCACGGTGTTGGTCGACAGTGGCGCTACCCTTGTGATCGGAGGCGTTTATCAAACTCAAACGAGTACGGCCGAAGCGGGCATTCCGTTACTGCGCCACCTACCCATCATCGGAGTACTTTTTGGCAGTAAGGGCACCAACGTTACAAAAAGCGAACTGTTTATTTTTGTTACGCCACGAGTCTTGAACGAAAAAGAAGCTGGCATTAAAGGCTAGACTCGCATGAGTTCAAAGTACCCGCCGCTGCTACTAAAATACTTGACCCAGTATCAAGAAAATCCGAAGTCCCGAATCTTTGCCCCCTTGGCCGAAGCATACCGAAAAATTGGGCTGGTCGACGAGGCCATACAGATCTGTCGCGAAGGGTTAGATCATCACCCAACTTTCATAGGCGGAAAAGTCGCGCTGGCACGAGCGCTTTTTGACAAAAAGCGTCATAGAGATGTTCGCGAACTTCTAAAAGACGCCATCAATGAAATACCCGACAACTTGCTTGCCCAACGGTTACTGGCGGACTCCAATTTGGTTTTGGGATTTCTTGATGAAGCTTTGAATGCCTACAAAATGATTCTCTATTTTAATCCAAGCGACGAAGAAGTAGCCGGAATGGTTCAGGAACTTGAAACACAGTCTTATCAGGGTGGGGGGCTTTTAAAGGACGGCCCGAACCCCGAAAAAATGCGCAAATTGCTTCGGCTTCAATCTCTGCTTTCCCGCGTGCAGGCTGCTCAACACTCAATTTGACAGGATCAGTCAAGCTGTCTAAGGTAACGCCTTCAAATCAATTTAGGCGTGAGGAGAGTTTTTGCATGTTTTCGACCAATGATTTTCGCAAAGGTCTTAAAATCGAAATGGAAGGCGTACCTTTTGCGATCGTTGAATACCAATTTGTTAGCCCGGGCAAAGGTGGCGCGTTTGTACGCACCAAATTGCGTAACATGCTCAACGGCAACGTAATCGAAAAAACTTTTAAATCAGGCGACAAGGTCGACAAAGCAGACCTTGAACAGTTCGAATTTCAGTATCTGTATAAAGAAGGCGAACATTTCGTTTTCATGAACAACACGAATTATGAGCAGACTCATTTGGATGAAAGCATGCTCGGTCGAGCCAAGGATTTTTTGAAAGAAAATACGGTTATTCAGATTTTGTTCCACAATGGTCGTCCAATCGGTCTCGATTTACCCACATTTGTTGAATTGACGATTGCTCGCACAGAGCCAGGGTTTAAAGGCGACACCGCTACAAATGCTTCGAAACCCGCTACTCTTGAAACGGGTGGAGTTATCACTGTGCCTCTACATATTAAAGAGGGCGACATGGTTAAGGTCGACACTCGCGATTTTTCATACTCAGAGAAAGTGAATCGGTAAAATTCGCTCATGGCGATAGACTTCAAAACTCTCGAAAAACTTGTGGCTTTGGCCAAAAAACACAAACTTGCCGAACTTGAGGTAGAAGACGGTAAGTCGAAAGTGCGTTTTCGAACAGCCCGCGATGTTCCGGGTTCCGTTGTTTCAACATCAGTATTAGGGAGTACCAATCAAAAAACTGAAGTGATCGAAACAAGTTCGCTACCCTTGGCTGAATCAAGTAAATCGCGCATTTCAAGTGGTGACGATCGCTATCAAAAAGTAGCGAGCCCGTTTGTTGGCACCTTTTATCGTTCACCGTCTCCAGAGGCCGACCCCTATGTACAAGATGGCCAAATGGTAAAAAAAGGCGATGTGCTTTGCATTATTGAAGCGATGAAACTCATGAACGAAATAGAAGCGGAATCGAGCGGGCGCGTGGTTTCAGTCTTGGCAGAAAACGGACAGCCAGTGGAGTACGGTGAGGCGCTTTTTCTCATCGATCCCGTTTAAGTTTTTCAGATATGTTTAAAAAGATTCTTATCGCAAATCGCGGGGAAATTGCGCTGCGAATTATTCGCGCATGCCGCGAGATGGGCATTGCCACAGTTGCGGTTCATTCCAAAGCAGACGAAGAAAGCCTGCATGTAAAACTTGCTGATGAATCAGTATGTATCGGTCCCCCCCAATCCAAACTCAGCTATCTAAATGTTGCGGCCCTAGTTAGTGCCGCAGATCTATGCGGAGTGGACGCCATTCATCCCGGTTACGGATTTTTAGCGGAAAACGCCGATTTTGCGCGTATTTGTGAACAATGTAATGTGACGTTTATTGGGCCCAAGCCCGAACAAATTTCGAAAATGGGTGACAAAGCTACTGCGCGACGAATTGCAAAAGAAGCTGGTGTTCCCATGCTTCCCGGCACTGGAATATTACGCGATGTAGAAGATGCCGCCCGTAGGGCTGATGAAATCGGGTATCCAGTAATGCTCAAAGCAACCGCCGGCGGAGGAGGGAGAGGAATTCAAATAATTTACCACCCTTCGCAACTTCGGACATCGTTTGAACGCGTACGTTCTGAGGCAGCCGCAGCCTTTGGTTTGGGCGACTGTTACATGGAAAAATTTTGTGAACATCCTAAGCACATTGAGATTCAGGTATTGTGCGACGGCAAGGGCAATAATTTAAGTTTGGGTGAACGAGATTGTACTGTGCAACGTCGCCATCAGAAACTAATCGAAGAGGCACCTTCACCAGTAGTAGACGCCGAATTAAGAAAAAAAATGAGCGATGCTGCGATTCGACTTTGTCAGGCGGTCGACTATTTAGGTGTAGGCACAGTTGAGTTTTTAGTCGACGAAAAAAAGAACTTTTATTTCATGGAAATGAATACCCGAATTCAGGTTGAGCACCCGGTAACGGAGATGGTCACTGGAATCGATTTGATTAAGAAACAAATCCTAGTCGCCGCCGGGTACGGCCACGGTCTAAAAAATGAAGACGTCGTAATAAACGGCCATGCAATTGAGTGTCGTATCAACGCTGAAGACCCTGAGAAAATGGTGCCTAGTCCTGGGGTCATTTCTACCTACCATGCACCAGGTGGATATGGCGTTCGCGTAGACTCGTTTGTGTATCAAAATTACCGGGTTCAGCCGTTTTACGACTCGATGATAGGCAAACTTATCTGTCACGCCCCAACGCGAGACGAAGCAATTGCCAAAATGTCCTGTGCGCTATCTGAAATTGTCGTCGGCGGTATTCATACGAACGTCGCTTTTCAGAGGAAAATTATTCTCCATCCAAAATTCAAAACAGCAGAGTACGACACGCACTTTCTGGAAGAAGTTCTCGCAAAATACTAGTAAAATTAATCTGTTATGGACCAAAAAAAGAATCGACCCGACGGCACCACCGTGGATCTTGGCGATGACTTACTTGAAGCCACGAGATTGCCCGTCGGACAAAATAAAGTCGCACCGAACCAAGTGCCCGATGTAATTGAATCGATACCCGATTCGGAAAAAAATCCGGAAGCCAGCGAAAGTAGTGATGAAAAATTAATGCGCGCTGAAATTTTAATTGGTGAAAGACTTTTTGAAGACGCAAAAAAAATTCTACGTCAAATGCTCAAGGCCGATCCAAATAGCGCGATCGTAAAAGAAAAGTTACTGGAAATTCAAAAAGGTGAAATTCAGGAATTGCTGGTAGATGGCGGGCGGAAAAAATTAACTGTCGAAAAATCCGAACAAAAAGTTGAAAGCTCAGATGAAGTGCTCGAACGATTGGAACGCGATCTGCGCTTAAATATTAGCGGCGGTGTCAAACCGGTTCCTACATTATTTGCCACTCCGGTCGCCTACGAAAAGTACTGCAATCGTGTGGTA
>DGKJ01000029.1:0-69250 GCA_002387735.1 Bacteriovoracaceae bacterium UBA4573
CGTTTCGGCTACCCCCCTGCCACTCTGGTCCCTCGCCGTTGCGATTGGCCCTACTGGCTGGCCCTTACGTAGTTCATATGATGGTTGAAGACGACGCCTTCGGATACAAAACCGTGGCGGGCCCACAATTCTCGGTGGCTCTGCACCGAGCCCTTCCCAATAAAGCGGCAGGCCTAATGTTCTTTCGCTTCGCTCCACTTTTTGACCACACCGGGCAGTTTGCAATTGCCAACCGATCGATGGGCACTGGAATCGCCTACACCACCCCGACCACTGAAATCGGCAGTGCTTTATCGATAAATCTAGAGTTCGAATTTATATCGATTCCTCTACCAACTACAATTCAGGCTTCATCGTCCGCTACACTCGCACTTGGACTTACCCTTTAGTATTTAAAACTCAAATGCCGTTTGAATGGCAAAGTGGTTCGACTTCAACTGAGTGGTCTTAATTTTCAATTCCAGGCGGGTGTAGGCCAAACTTATTCCCACCCGAGTTTTGTCTGAAAGCAAACGCCTCCAACCAAATGAACCTCCGAGTTCGTTGTTACTAATTTCCATGAGTTTAAAACCACGATCCGCCACTGCTGCGACTCGTCCCCCGAACGTAAGATCGTCATCTTCGCCGATCTGAACTCTTAAATGGGGGGCCAACTGCGGGCCTAGTTGATGACGATATCCAAACGTAGCTCTGCGAGTGAACATGGAAACATAATACAATCCAACCAATCCGCCTAGACTCCATTGTTCATCGAGAGGACGCTGATACACTGCGGCCAACGTGCCGTTTACAAAGTGGATGTCGAGATTCTGCACATTTTGCGCGATCGGAAAAATAGTGGCCGATAGCATGCTTCGTAAACTCCAATTCGGATCTAAATCACGCGTGTAACCAAACCGCGTGGCAAGCGACGCCATGGTGATTTCATGACGGGTTCCTTCTTTATAGTTGGTGAAAACGGTATCCCAACCTACTTCGATGCCATAGCGAGGGCTAAGTTTTTTTCGCAACCCGATCACGAGCGGATGACTAGGAATTTTATCTGCTACATTAATTATTTGTCGCGTGGCATGTTGAAGCTCTATCAACTGTGGTTTTGCGCCTTTTTCTTCGCTGGGTATAAGTTCGATCCAAAGCCCTGATTTTTCTTCCCGACAATGGACCCCCACGTAAAGAAACGGCCGTTCGCGAGCTGGCCGGCGATACCCAAACTCGTAAGATGGACACGCGCGCCAGACTCTAACTTTCTGAGGTGCGGGGCTCACCTCCACTGCCAACTTACCCAGATTTTTGCGATCCAAGAAAACCGTAGTTTCACTTTTCACTGAAGTAAGATCCACACCTAGCAATGCCCGGCCCGTTTCGAGTAATTCGCTTTGAACGATTTGAAGATCGAGGCGACTGGTATTTAGCTTTTGAATTTCCTCCGGAGCGATACCAGGTAGATCGAGTTCAATAAAAAATCGCAACACTGGGCGTACCGAGGTTGGCGAATCCCCGTCGATCGAGGATTCACTGGTAACCCATTCCCAGGAACTGCGGACCACGGTCACTGGAACGCTCGACTTACTCTTTCTGGGTTTCCACGAAACCCTGATCGACTGCTCAAGTGGCGTCGGTTGATCGTTTTCAGAAGTATTTTTTGTGAAGGTACCGAGGCTCCATAGAAAGCCACCCACCGCCACGACGATGTAGAAAAACACACGTTTACACGTCAGAAAAATTTCCTCTATTTACCAGTGTCTGAGACTTCTTAAAAGCGCGCAACCAGTTGAAAGCAGGAGTTTTTTTCCGTTATTTGGGACTAAGAAATTTAGGCAGAATTCACCCACGCAATTGTTTAAAAACTAAAAAAATACCGATAAGTCGTAGATGACCCGGCGTAATTTGGACTTTCGTTCCTATCACTTGATTTCACTGCTCGTGGGTTGGGCTAGCTTTCAATTTCAAGCGGTTCCGCTAGCTCATTTATTACACGCCGTCGGCTTTCATTCGTTGCCTTTTTTACTGGGCCTGCAAGTATTGATTAGCTCGCTAATTTTGATCACCGTTGCGTCTCTAGGAAAAAAATTCAGCGCTTCCTCGGCAAATTTGGCCTTAACTTCGGCGCTGGCATTGGCGTTCGTTTTGGGAGTTAAACTTCTCGGCACTAGTTTCAACCTATCTTCATCCACTTGGCTCGGTGTGCACTTCGTCGCTGGTCAGATCATCGTGGCCTTTTTGAGATTGGGCCTTGAACTCTATTGCGCGGAACGCATGCCAGTTTTTTCTGGAAGTCCTTCCGCAAACCGCGCAACCATTTATTTCGAACTCGGAACTCTGGTTGCAGGCGCCATGTTGCTGGCGCCAAAACAAATTGCTGATCTTGGGTCGTTCGGGTTCGTCACTCTGCCCTTGTTCCTACTTTGTATCCTGCCCAAATCAGCAACTACCCAAAGCCCACAGCTACCATTACCGGGTAGATCTGAAAAAAACTGGATTCCAGAAAATGGCCTACTTCGATTTTTGGCCTATCTGTTGTTTTTTATTGCGTTTGCCAAATCTTTGCAGTGGCTCATCATGGCCTACGGCATTACTCACGCCGGTAAATCTGATAAGACACTATTACGGTATTTTACCGGGCTCGCATTCACCCAGGCGCTCTCAACAATCGCTTCGGTTACGCTTTTTTCGAAAATTTTTGAAGAACGACAACACTGGCGTTCAGGTTATCTCTTTTATATCGGCATTCAATTTCTTTTAGCTCTTGGGTGCCTAGCTTATCCCATCAATGCGGCTTTAATATTAAGCGAAATCGCTCGACGTGCAGTAGAACACTCTTCGTTACTTAAGTCACAGCAACTTTTAATTCAGAGCATTCCTCGGAAGATACGAGCAAATTTGCGACACAAAGCTGAAATCGTCGGAGCAAACGCCGGAACTCTACTGGCGGCGGGTTTTTTCTATCTGTTTACTGTGAAAACACGAGTGGTTTGGCCTTCGCTTGTTTTGATTCTCCTTATTTGCGTAGCGGCCTATTTTTCGATCAATCGACTAAAACATCTTATACTCGTCGTACTTCGACACAATCTTCGGATCGGAACCAAAGACGAAATCATTCACGCCTGTGCAGCACTGGCAGGTCCCGACTTTCGTGATGGTGCCCCATGGGTGACTCGCCTCTTAGAGCATTCACAGGAACCCGATATTCAAATTGCCGGTGTTCAGTGTTTATCGTCGATGGGTACCCCGAACATCGACGTATTTAAACACTTGTCCTCTCACCCCCGGGAAGACGTGCAGATCCATGCGATACGCGCCCTAGCGGAGTTAAACGACTACGACACAAAAATCTTTCTTGTCCGTCGGTTACGCGAAGAGATCAGAACCACCAGAGATCCTCGAGAGTACACCATTAATGTCCTCTCGGAGAGCGTAGGAGTACTCTCGGTACCCTATTTGCTCGAAATTCTTGACGGTCATTTTAACGACCGAATACGTGCCAATGCGGTCGAAGTCCTTGGGCGCCAGGCCACAAACAGCAAAGACTCGGAGCTGCAGAACTTTCTCAGTCGCTACCTTGATCCTCAAACTAATCGTCGTGTTCGCGCCAATGCGATAGTGGCGTTGCATGCAAATCCACGCTACCGCGATCGTTGTGAGCGGGAAATCGAAGCTCTATCGGAGTCAAAAGACCGCTTCGATCGAGGTGCTGCTGCGTTCGTTATTGGCGCTACCTCCGACGCATTAATCTCGACGGCGTTTCGTTTCGGTCGCCAAACTCATATTTACCGAGAAAGAATTTGGGGTTGGAGTGCTGCCCACGGACATAAACAAATGTCCATGCTCATCGCCCTTTTGCGACTGGGCGACCTTCGAGCTCTGCCTCACTTCGTAAATCTTTTAATAGCCGTGCCCGGCGAAAGCCCGGGGGGCCTCAGGGAAGAAGCCGTTTCAAATTTCTCGACCCTGCGCGAATCACGACGTTTGCGGGTATTAGAATACCTCTGTGCCAATCACCCCTCAGAAGTTCGCGAAGTCACAGTGTTGCTGCGTACAAGTGGTCGCCCGTTTAAAACTGATTTACATTATCTGGAAGAGTTTCTTTCCGAACACGACGGCGCAATTAAGCTATCTAACATTAAAGCTGCTTAATTCCGTGTCATAGATTAATACCAACACCCAGCGTAATAGAACTAGTTGCGGTTTTTACTCTATCGATGTCGATGGCCAACAACGCGATGTCTAAACTAATGGCCAAAGCCCGCTTGTTCTTCATTAGATAAGCGTAGGTAATACCCGTGGCAAGCTCACGATTCGAAAGCGATAAAACACTTAAATTGTTAGTCACGGGTGAATACTTGCCGTAAATCATGCCTGAGTCGCCATTTTTAAACGAGCGATGCAGCACGGGGAACAATTGCGGGCCCACCATGTCTTTGAATCCAAACGCATTATTAGACACGAACATGCGAGTATAATAAAAGCCGGTTAACAAACTTAAACGCCATGGTCGTTTAATTCCAGGAGGCGCGTAACCGATTCGACCATTTACTCCAAGAAATCTGGCCGAATTGGTGCTTGGATTCTGAGTAAGCGGCATCAAAGTAAAATACATTGAACCGCCAACATCCCACCTAGCGCGGATTGGATAACGGGTAGAAATTTTTCCGGTTAGCGCGATTGCAGAATAATTCGAAACCCCGGTTTCTTTATACTGAATCGACGAAATACCGATGCTCGGCGTGGTGTAAAAGCGCCGTCTAATAAAAACACGCCGTACCATGCGTTTTCTTGGAATCTGGGAATCTGGCCGAACAGCGTCGGCGTTACCCGTTTCTCCTAAACCCGATTTTGCATTTCGTTGAGCATCGGTCGAAGTTTCATTCACCTCGACCATTCGATCTTCACGATCGACTGGAGCCGCCATCATCGATTCGTCGGCGTGAGCTTGCGGCAACACACACCAAAAAAGGAGGAGAAACATTACAGGCATCTAGGGTATTGTCTAAAGAATTGGCGCACCGGTCAAGGGAATCAGAGAATCACTAGGCCGCAAAGGACTTCTTTTGAAACTGAACATTCGGAGGAACTGCACCGAAAACGATGGTCACGTCATCGGCAAGGTTTGCCGCGTTCGGTCCGAAAAACGCCATCGTGTCGGCCATGAAGTCTTCACAAATAGCCGGAGCATTCGACGCGTGACGCTCATGCAGACTTTTGACCATTTTCACGAGGGAGTTTCGACTGATGGTTTTACCTTCCGGATTGGTGCATTCCAGCACACCATCGGTATACCAAAGAATGACATCACCCGGCTCCAAGGCAACGGTAGCCGGCTCTACTTGAATATTTAGGTCGTGCCCGAGTGGGTTGCAACGAGCGTCCATCAAAGGCTTAATTTTTTCTTGGCGGTAAATATAGGGTGGTCGGTGGGATGCGTTTACAAACTCCATTTCACCACTGTCGAGATCAACCAAACTCGCGACAAAAGTCATGGTCGCTTCTTGTTTAGCTGCTGCAAAAACCACTGCATTGAGTGTTTCGATTACTTCCTTAATAGAGACCTTGGCCTGATCGCGCATGAACTTTTGAATGAGCATCGTGAAGCCGCCGTGCACAGCTGCCGTCACGAGCGCGGAAGACACGCCGTGCCCGGTCACGTCACCGATTACGACTAGGAGTCGGTTTCCTATTGGAGCATAGAACCACCAGTCACCACCGCACTCACTAGCGGGCACAACGCGACCGGCAAGCGTAAGGTTCATGTGTTCAAAGTGCTGCACTGGAAAAAATCGACTTTGCACCACTTGCGCGGTTTCAAGTTCCTTCTCCATTCGTGCTTTTTCGGCAGTCTGAGCCATGAGCTCATGAATCTTGTCCGCCATAGTATTAAACGACTGCCCTAGACTATTGATTTCGTCAGCAGTGTTACTCTCGGTTTGCACGCGCACCGAGAAATCCCCTTCCGACACCTGGCGCGTAGCATTCCACAACTCACGAATTCTTCGAGTGAGCCCTTTAACGAACAACATCGCAAGACCGATCGACACCAATAAAATGCTGACGCCAAGAGCAAACGATCTTTGTACGAGAGCATGAGCCGCCGCAAACGCAGTGGCTTTAGGTATTGACGCGACGACCGTGAATTTGCTCTTCCCTAGGCGTTCATAACTTAGAATGTAATCGTTTTTCTTAGGCCCGACCCATTCGCGGACGCCAGAAGGAAAAGTAGAAGCAAGTAGTTCTTTTACAATGGACGTCATAGCTTTTTCACTGAGCTCACCACTAGCTCCAAGCGCCTGATCAGAACCCGAAGAAGTCAATCTCTTGCCTGCACTGTCGTATAAAAAGATACTGGTATCCTTGCTGCCCACGCCCTTGAGCAGAGCCGCGTCTGGTTTAGCAACAGCCAGTAGGTAAACTCCTGCTCCCGTTAAATCAACTCCGTGGGACGCGATTAGCAGTTTACCATCTGGGTTCGTACCCAAAAGCATTTCAGTTTCGTTAAACTGTGAAGGAGTCCAACCCATGGCCACTAAATAACCTTCGAGCACGGTCTGTTCTTGGCCAAATGCCGCGTAGGACACAAAGGCCGAATCCTGAGCACGAAAAAACAACGCACTTTCTACGCCGATAGATTTATCAAATCGTTGAAACAATGTTTCACCGAACTCTCGATCATACTGCCCGTCGCTCCGCAGAAATGCGCCCATCATCCGGGTGTTTGAAACAATTTTTGAAATCCAAGAATCGAAACTCTGAGTAGAAATACGAGACTGAGAGAGATTGTAGTCGTAAATGTAAGACACTTTATCACCAATAATCAGAGTCGTACCAATATAAAGGTAGGAACACAGACTCACCGTCAGCGTAAGTGTAACGAGAAGAATGATTTTAGCTCTAATCGAGAGCGACCAGAAGCGTCTCACGCTACCTTTATCGTCGAAATTAATGAGAAACATGAGATTTCCGATAAGGTTCGTGAGGGATTATGAACTCAGAACCTACCTCAAATGCCGAATCTGCAGCCAAACCCCGGGTAGCTGTGGAAAAAAGTGCCGGCACTGATACGAATTTAACGTTGTACGCTAATCGCGAATCCAAAAAACGCGAACGGGCGGCCACCGCTTTTTGGCTTTTTTGCATTAGCCTAGGACTTTTTGGCCTACTAATCGTAAATACCTCGTCGCTCTGGAATCGAATTATCGGAACTTCTTACGCCCCCGAAGCGATCGGAAAAATTTTCCTGCAAAAAACCGACGTCCGATACCGCCCGTCAGGCTCGATAGTCTGGATGGATCTTACCAAAAATTCTCAGGACGTAGGCAATGGAGACACCGTATTTACCGCTGCAACCGGTTCCGCAGAAATCAAATTTAACCGCGGCAATAGCGCACAGATCATGCCCAACTCCCTAGTGGTGATTCAAGAATCCGACCGCGAAGCGGCATCGGGCAAAGGCGTACGGGGTTGGTTCGACAACAAACTTGCCTCGCGAGCGGCGGTCAACATTCTGGAAGGAACCGTAAAGTTAGGTTTCGCGGGCGATGCCAACCCAATTGATCTTAAGATCATGGGTAAGGACTACCGAGTAAGTGCTGCAGGCAGCGGAAGTAGCGTGAATATTTCCGTTGACCCGACGAATTCCAAAAAACAAGTCTCGATTACCGGCGATGGAAAAATTCAACTGGAAGCCGACGGTAAAAAGTCTTTGATTGATCCTGGAAAAATTGCCGCCGTGGGCGAAAATAAAAAGATCGAAATTGAGGAAGAAGTTTTTAAGCAGTCACTGCCAAGAAACAACGCTCGCCTAGTCATTGGAGAATCGACTCAAATAGGAGACGGTCGAGGCAATTTGCCTTTCGAGTGGTCTCGCCGAAAAACAGAAGTTGGTACCATAGAAATTGATGGCGCCGAACACCTACAAGTGCCCATACAAGCTGAAGACACCAAAACGAAAGTTCCGCTGCGGTCTGGCGATTACCGTTGGCGTTTAATTTCACGTTCACAGAAAAGCGGCAGCCCGTGGTTCGACTTCAGTGCGTTAGTGGTTGATCGACCTTCGATACGCTACCCAGCCCCTCAGACCGCTTTTCGAATTCCACACACTGAAGACGAAAAAGAAATACAACTGGTATTCTCGCATCCAAATCCAGATTTTGAAGTGGAAACTCAGCTTTATGCGGTTGGTAAGTCTGGAGAACTCGTACTCAAACGCGAAGACTCTTTGCAGCCGGGAGCTCGTACAGGGCAACAAGAAGTTCTAGAGCTCGAACTAGAAGTCGGTCAGTACCAGTTGCGAGCACGCTCCGTTTACACTACCAAGGGCCAAAACCGCAAAGTTTACAGCCCTTGGACGCAACCAACGACATTCGCTATCATACGAGAGCCCGCGCCTACGCCGGTGCCCACTCCACGTCCAACTCCAATAGCGCGTAAACCCGCGAGTGAGGACATGAACTCTGATTCCCACTTAAAAAAACCTGCCATTCGCCCGCGGAATGGGAGTACAATTGACGAGCCGTTGATTATTTATCCATAATGAAAAGAAATTCGAATGAGCGACCCAACATTTATTTACACCATCGAAGAAATCGGAACTGGAATTCATGAGCTTCGCCTAGAGGGAACACTCAACGAAGACGTAAACTTGGGTGAAGTAGCCGCGTCGGTCATTTCCCTTAAAGAACATTTGCAATCGCTCTCGATTGATCTCAGTCAAATTCGCATGATCAATTCGTGCGGAATTCGTGAATGGATTCTTTTTCTGGAAGACATGGCGACCGTAACTAAGGTGCAGTTCAGTCGAGTAGGAAAACTATTTGTCGAACAAGCTAGCACTGTTCCGAACGTACTCGGAAAACCTGGCACTCACGTTTATAGCATTGAACTTCCCTACTATTGCACCAAGTGCGACGCTGCTTCGAATATTTTTCTTGAGACCTCAAAAATTCCTTTAGTAAATGGCCAGCCTAAGGCCCCTCAAAAAAAATGTCATCGTTGTGGCGAAGCACTTGAGATCGACGCATTTGAAGAAGAATATTTAAGCTTTCTTAAATACATGAAAGCAAAAAAATAATGTCTGAAAAAATTCACGAAACACATCTCGCTCAATGGATTCGGCTCGCAGAACCCGTACTCTCGGGTGCTCTAGACGCGGTGGCTGTTGTGGATTTACGAAACCAACTCGCTTACGCCAATCCGTCGATGAAAACTCTACTTAAATTGCGCCCATCGCACCTTGCAGGCAAAAAAAAGTTCTGCGACTGCATCACCCTCTCGATCTGTGCCAAAAAATGTCAAATCGAAGAGTTAATTCAAACCGCTACTGCGTTTCGCTTCGACGAAAGCCCTGCGGTTATTTCGAGCAAAGCGGACTCCACCAAGCTCCGAGTCAATATCCGTGGCGTCGCCGTTCCGAATCCCGACACCAAATCGAGCACCAAGACAATTGGTGCTGTCATCACTTTACGTGACACGTCGGCTGACGTACTCGTTCAGGCCAAGTACCACAAGCTCGCCGAACTTTTGAAGGAACGCGACGAAACCATTGCCGAACTCCGGCGTCTCAACGCTGTTTTGCGCCGAAAACCCTAGTTTCCGACAGAAATACTTCGATTTGACAACCCCCGTAGAATAACCACATTTATAGAGCTATTCAGATTTAGAGGAGATCGCCAATTATGCTGACACACATGCGCCGCTACTTTTTGTTTTTCGTGGTGAACATTGGAATCGTATTAACGATTTCGTTGGTCCTAAATCTCCTAGGAGTATCACCCTATATTGAGGCGCGTGGCCTCAACATGGAATCTCTGGCGATCTACTGCTTAATCTGGGGTATGGCCGGGGCGTTTATTTCACTCGCCATCTCTCGCATCATGGCCAAAATGATGATGGGTGTAAAAGTAATTGACCCAATGACGCGCGATAGTGAGCTTCAATGGCTCGTATCCACCACCCATGATTTTGCAAAAGCCGCTGGTCTGCGAAAAATGCCCGAAGTTGGTATTTACGAAAGCCCCGAGCTCAATGCCTTTGCTACCGGCCCGACTAAAAATCGCGCGCTCGTTGCGGTATCAACTGGGCTTTTACGCCGCATGAATCGGTCGGAAATCGAGGGAGTTTTAGCCCATGAGGTTTCTCATATTTCCAATGGCGACATGGTGACGATGACGCTCATTCAAGGAATCATGAACGCGTTCGTCATGTTTCTTGCTCGTCTCATTGCATTTGCGCTGACTCAGAACATGAAAGACGAAAGTCGCCCAATGGCTAGAATGTTTATAACCTTGGGATTAGAAATGGTGCTCGCCATCGTGAGCGCGATCGTCGTTGCCTACTTTTCACGCAAGCGCGAATTCCGGGCCGACCATGGCGGAGCGGTGCTGTCTGGCCGAGAAAATATGATCGCCGCGCTCCGTGCTTTAAAACGCAATTTTCAACCACTTGACCCTCGCGGTGAGGCCCTTGCGACTCTCAAAATTTCAACTCGAAGTTCGTTTGCGGCTTTCTTAGCGACTCACCCGCCGCTTGAAGACCGCATTCGCAGGCTGGAACAATACCATTAATCGCTAATGGAGCGTGGGGGGGTTGCCAGGAACCTCTTCGGCGCTTTCGGCGCCGTCGGCCTGCATGGGCACAAGTCGTACTGGCGGCGCTAAAATAAACCGCGGGATCACAATTTCAAAGCGGCCACCATCGACGGCCAACATCTCGTAGCGGCCTTCCATTGCCCCGGTGTCGGTGGGAACTTGTGTAAAACTGCTATAGGTAAACGACTCTCCCGGATTCAGTATTGGGTGTTGTCCAATGACTCCGGCGCCACGCACTTCTTTGACACCCCCAGCGGCGTCACTAATTTTCCAATAGCGATAAAGAAGTTGCACCACGCGTTCCGAACGATTGGTTATCTGAATTTCGTAGGACCAAGTATAAACCGGAGTAAAGGGTACAGACTGGCGGCGTTCAAAAATTGGCCGAGCTGTTACTTCGATGTCGTGGGTGACGGCGGTATAGTTCATAATTTTGGTGACGTTATTAGTCTTCGCACACTCTCGGTGAGTTGATCAACTGCTTTAGCGTCGTTCTCTAGTTCGAAATGCCACTGCCCCTGGGGGTACGAAACCGCCACGATCCCTTTTTCGCAGTGGCCTAAACAACCCGACGCATTCACCCGAATCCGATGTTGTGGATTTTCTCCGAAATCTCGGCACTTGTTTTTAACAGCCTCGCGCAGAGATCCTCCACCCTTGGCGCCACAGGACGCTCCGGTTTTTCGATCGTTGGTGCAGACAAAAAGATGAACATCGTATTTGTTAAACGCCTCAGTCATTGTTTCCACTCCCCAGAGAGTTCTTCGACTTGCCGGCGGCTCGCAACAGTCGGTCCTGAATTGCGGCCAACAGGCCTGATTCCTTGTCGCAATACTCAGCTAAAATTAGATCCAGCCCCAATACGTCAAGCTCGCGTAGCGTCGCGAAGAGTTTTTGGGCCATTTCCGATTCATCATTTTTTTCTGAAAGCACGCATAGCCGTTCACATCTAGGATCCGCGACTGACGGCCCTGAAAGCAGTAGCACTCCAATTTTTTTTTGTGGGAATTTCGCAAACCCGTCGCGAAGCCCTAATTCTAATTCACTGCGTTTTTGGAGCAGAAGTTTTGTGGTCGGCGCGTAGTGACTAAGAAGTAGGCCGGGCGCCGGTAAAGGTGTATTTTGTTTCTCGTTTGCCGTTGAGTTCTGAGTTAACTTAAATGTTCCCAATTTTTTTAGTGCTAGCTCGAGACTCTCCATGGCCACTCCACCCGGCCGAAGGCACACTAGGTCTCCTGTTTTCGGATCTATCGCCACAATCGTCGATTCCACGCCAACTTGCGACGGCCCACCGTCGAGCACCGCCGAGATTCGGCCTTCTAATTCGGTCATCACATGGGCTGCCAACGTTGGACTAATTCGCCCGAAGCGGTTTGCACTCGGGGCTGCGAGAGGCTCGTTTACACGCTCCAAAAGTTTCAACGCGATCGCCTGGCGTGGCACCCGCAAGCCAACCGTGCCAAGGCCACTAGTAACTAGATCTTTAATTCGATGCCCGCGCGGTAAAACCAACGTCAATGGACCAGGCCAGAACTTCTCCATCAGCGTTTCGGTCACGGTACGAGCCTGTGGTGAAAGACGGTCCGGATTAATAACCCCAGCTTCGCCCAGGGCATTGACCGAATTCCAGGTCGCCGGCAGGTGTACGATCAGGGGGTCAAAAAGCGGCCGCTCTTTGGCGCGGAATATTTTTAACACGGCTGTTTCATCAAAGGCCAGGGCAGCGAGTCCGTAAACTGTTTCCGTGGGAATACCCACGAGCTCAGAGCCGAGGAGCAGCTGAGCGGCTCGTTCGATGCCAGTGGAATCCGCGGTTAAAAACTCGGTCTTGTGCATATAGCCGCTTTACCATAGTTTGTTAGAAGAGTCTCGAATGGCAACACCACCGTCACAACCCGTGCTTGGCATCATAGGAGAAGGGCAATTAGCTCGAATGCTCGTCGAAGCGGCCGAGCGTCGTGGGATTTCAACTTGTGTCTGGAGTTCGCTCCCTCACTCACCCGTTAGCCACCTAGGCGCCGCCCATTGTGAAATAACCGCTTCATTGGACTCGCTTCTTACCAAAGCCACCGTTGTGGCTTTTGAAAATGAATTTCAAGACACCGCCATGCTGCGGGCGGCGGCTCAAAAGGTCGGACGTGACCCTGAACAACTTTTCATTCCAAAACTTTCGGCAATTCAGCTGTTGCAGGACAAACTGGAACAAAAAAACATCTGCACTCGCCTCGGTTTGCCGACATCGCGTTTTTCAGCGGCACCCTCTGCATTTAACACCTCTGATGAGGCCTTCGCTTGGGCAACTGCGGCCTCAAGGCAGTTCCCCCGCGGATTTGTTTTTAAGTGGAGTCGTCTCGGGTACGACGGCAAAGGCGTCCTGGTTTTAAAGGAAGACGAAAACATCGACCGCGCCGATGTTCGACAAATTGCATTTTTTGAAGCCGCCATTAGCACCAAGGCGCTCGTTTACGTCGAAGAATATGTGCCCTTTACCAGCGAGTGTGCGCTCGTGAGTGCTCATCAGCCCGGGCCTGGTGATCCTGTTGCTCGTTATTTTCCTTTAGTACTAACGGAACAAACACAAGGCATCTGTACCCGAGCTCGGGGCCCAATGAAGGCGGGTTTGTCTTCCATTCTCGAAGCAAGCGCACGCAAAGCCGCTGACGCACTAGCAAAAGATCTTGGTCTTCAAGGGGTGTTTGCCATCGAATTTTTCGTAGTACCGGGTTCCAACAAACTCTGGATCAATGAAATAGCTCCTCGCGTCCACAATTCGGGCCACCTGACCCAAGACGCTTTCGACTCTAGTCAGTTTGATTTTCACGTTTTGGCTGCGCTGGGTCGACTGCACGAAAGCACGGCCCCGAAAACTCGGACTCCTCACTACGGAATGCTCAACATTCTGGGCCCTGCGGCAATGCAAAATTCTTTGCCAATCACCGACGCTATTCCTTCGATTTCCGACTCCGTGGGCCGACTCCACTGGTACGGCAAAAGCGAAGTTAAAGCTGGGCGAAAACTTGGCCACATCAACCTTACCGCGGGTTCGATACCTGAACTTGATGACAAATTCCGAGAGGCCGAAGCATTCGTTCGTAATCTTCATTCACACTGGAGTTCGCATGGCTAAACGAAAAAAAAGCAGTGGAGCAACCCGTTCTTCCCCGCTGGTCGGCATCGTAATGGGAAGCGACTCTGACCTTTCGGTTATGCGCGACGCTGCACAGGCGCTCAAAGGTCTTGGTGTACCTTATTCAATCGAAATTGTTTCGGCCCATCGCACGCCCCAAGAGGTTGCGCTGTACGCGGAGGCTGCCTTTGAAAAAGGACTGCGTGTTATTATTGCCGGAGCAGGCGGGGCGGCTCACTTGCCCGGCATGATTGCGGCCCATTCGGTGCTACCTGTTATTGGCGTACCCGTGCCAATAGGGGAACTCCGTGGAATGGATGCGCTCCTATCGATAGTGCAAATGCCACGCGGAGTGCCGGTCGCGACTGTCGGCATTGGCAATGCTTGGAATGCGGGAGTTTTGGCCGCGCAAATCATTGCTACCAACGACAAACGTTTGCAAAATAAAATTGCGGACTACAAAGACACAATGCGCAAGAAGGTTCTTCGAAAAAAGATTTCAGCTTGAAGGACCGCTCAGTTCCCCCTACTCTTGTAGAGTCAAATCTATCTTTAACAACACCGATGGAGAAATCAATGTTTACAAAAACACGTTATTTCGCGCTCGCAGCAGTTGCCGCACTGAGTCTTACTTTCAGCGCTACCGTCACTTTCGCTATGGGCGATGCCGGTTGCGGTCTTGGAAGTGTTGTTTTCAGTTCAAATAAGAAATTACACCAAATTCTTGCCGCCACTACTAACGGTACTTTTGGTAGCCAAACTTTCGGAATCACGACTGGAACATCTAATTGTAAAGCCAGTGGGTTTGCCAAAGTCGAAAAAGAACAAATTTTTTATGCCGAATCGAACTATAAAAATCTCATGACAGAAATGGCACAAGGTCGTGGTGAAAGTCTCGAAGGTTTTGCCCAAGTTCTTGGCTGCAACTCTGCGAGCACTCTGGATTTTGGAAAAATGACTCAGTCCCAATACGAAAGCATTTTTCCCAAAGCCGATACCACGGCCGTCGAAATGCTACGTTCAGTAAAACAACAAATTCAAGCCCACCCGAAACTTGCAAAGGCCTGCGGCCAAGTAGGTTAAGTTTCAAGTGGTTTTCCGGTTGTTCCAACAGGGCGTCGCAGTTGGCGGCGCCCTGTTTTTTTTACTTACAACGCAAGTCAGTATCGCCTTTTCGCAAAACCTTCCCACTTCTGAACGAATGCGGACCTTGTCGAATGAACGCTACTGGCATTTGTTGATGCACTATCGAAAAAACTTGTTCGGAGGTTATCGTTCCGAGGCCGACGGACTAGAGTTTTTTCTGGCACCAGACGGTCGAACCGATCCTTACTCAGAACTGGTGGCCAATGTGCGCGCGTTTTTGCAGCCGGAACCGGTAAAAACCATTGGTCCGCTCAAACAACATCCAAGTTGTGCGTTTCCCGAACGCCACCGCTATTTAAAAGAACAATTGGGTTTGGCTACGCCTGTTGTCAAATGTCCTGACTTCGAAGCGTGGAGGCCCCGTTTTTCACCCTCTGGTGCTACGCTGGTATTTGCCTCTGCCTATTTGAATAACCCGGCATCAATGTTTGGACATACGTTTCTTCGAATAGATTCAAAACCTAGAATTGATCACACCAAGAAAAACGATCTTCTCGATTACGGCGTAAACTATTCTGCGAAAACTGGTGACGACGGAGGAATTACTTTTGCCGTTCTAGGCCTTATCGGTGGGTACCCAGGATTTTTTTCGTTACTCCCCTACTTCGAAAAAGTTCAGGAATACTCCGACGTCGAGAGCCGCGATCTTTGGGAATACCCACTCCATCTTGAACCCGAACAAATTCACCGAATGATCGGACACATTTGGGAACTCGGCAGTACTTATTTTGATTATTTTTTTTTCGACGAGAACTGTTCCTACCACTTACTTTCACTTCTGGAAGTAGCCAACCCGAACTGGCACTTAACCGACGAGTTTTTTTACTGGGTGATTCCAAGCGACACAGTTCGAGTGCTAGCCAAGGTCCCAGGCGCACTCGGCCCCCCCACCTTTCGCCCCTCGCTCCAACGTCGACTTGAGCGCCAGTATGAGGACCTAAACCCAACTGAACTTGCGCAGTTCGAACATGCTCGCGACACCCAATTTAAGTTGAAAGGAAACGAATCGGTGGCGGTTCTCGATGTTTTGATCGATCAACAGAAATACGATCTAATGCGAAACCAACGAAACGAGACGGACCTCGACAAACAATTGCGCCGCGAACTTCTGCTGGCCCGCGCCAAATCTCTTGCAGTTTCCGATCAGAAATATTCCGGCCGAATCGATGCCTGGCATTCCGCTGCAGTTAGCAACCGTCCGGACCATGGCGTGCACACCGCCAAACTTTCAGTATACGGCGGCTCGTTTCGAAAAACGGCATACTATGGTCTGCAAATACGGCCGGTGTACCACGACTTGTTTGATCAAGACGCCGGCTATCTTGCATTCTCCGAGCTAACCATAGGACGCGTAAACCTCAGAATATATCCCAGTGAAAAACGCGTGAGGTTACACTCTGCACATATCGCCGAAGTCACTTCGCTTGCGCCTTCAGATGCGCTCGGAAGCCGTCTGTCTTGGAGTGCAAGCGGTGGTTTAGTGTCGCCACGCGATGTGGCATGCCGCAATTGTAATGCCTTGGCCGTGGAAGGTGGCGCCGGTGAGAGCTTTTGGCTTTCGCCGCGTCAAAGTGGAATATTTTACGGCTTACTAAAAATTACTGCTCAGTACAGCGGTTGGTTCGATGCGAATATACGATTCGGTCCACTGGTAGACACCGGTGCGCTATTTAGTATTAGTGACCAATTAAAAACCGGGCTGCGGGCTCGGTTCACCTATTTTCCGACGCAAAAAATTCGCTGGTCGTTTGAACCCACTTTCACCATGGGTTGGTTGTTCGCCAACCAAATGGAGTTTCGCTTTGAGCAAACTTGGACAGCCACGAAAGAAATTCACGGTTTTGACATGAATGGAGCGCTCGCCTGGTACTTTTGAAACGCCGAATCAGTATCTGCTACTTCATTTCCGTTCTGGTTGCCGTCAGCGTTGGCGGCTGCGGCGGTTTTTTTTACCATCCTGATCGTGAAAAATATTTTGACCCCCATAAAAATGGTTTTAACCCGCAAGACGTTTGGTTCACTGCTGGAGACGGCGCCAAGCTCCACGGGTGGTGGTTCGCGGTGCCAAATGCTGTAGGCACGATCGTGCAGTTTCATGGCAACGCCGAAAATCTAACGAGCCATTTCGCCAGCCTGGCTTGGCTTACTCGGGAACGCTACAATCTTTTTATTTTCGACTACCGAGGTTACGGGCAATCTCCGGGCAACCCCGACGCGGCGGGGCTATACTTAGACGGCATGGCTGCGCTCGACACCGCGTGGGATTTGCATCAGCGCACGTCTAGGTCGTCGAACCGTTTCGTGGTCTTTGCCCAAAGCTTGGGAGTAATCGTCGCAACACGTGCCTTTTCGGACTTTCAACACCGCGACGCCACTTGGATGCTAGTGTTGGACTCTGGGTTTTGCTCTTTTAAAGACCTCGTGCAGGAAAAAATGGCAGACATCTGGATCACCTGGCCTTTCAGTCCGCTTGGCCGCCTAAGCGTTTCGGATCGATACGCCTGTCGTTCAGTGTTACCTTCACTTCGCGTTCCAACCCTTGTCATTCACGATGAAAACGACCCGGTCGTTGATATTCGCAATTCTGAAATGATTTTCGACGCACTCACCCAACAAGAAAAACATTTCTGGCGAATTAGCGAGGGGCGCCACGTCGCGGTATTCGCGATTGATCAACCGAATCGAAGAAAACTCTTTTTAGACCTCTTGTCGTCTCGCCTCGCTCGGGTAAAATGAATCAAAGAGGAATACATGCTCACCGCAACCAAAGAAAATCGCGATGGTAAACAATTTGTTTTGTTAGGTGGCACAATCGACGAGACCGACGATTTGGCAAAAGTGATTGGAATGCCGACCGGCCCCTTGATTGTTTCTTGCCGAGATTTAACGCGAATAAATTCAGTCGGCGTAAAAAATTGGATGAAGTACTTTTCACAACTCCAACAAAATAAATTGCAGTTTGAATTCGAAGAACTTTCGGTAGCGCTGGTCGAGCAAGTTAATATTGTCAAAAACTTCGCTTGCGGCGGCCCAGTGCTTTCGATCGCCATGCCGTTTCGGTGTAATTCGTGTCAAACGGGATTAACCGGGGCCATCAAGACAGAAGTCGTACGATCGATGAATTTCAATATTGCACCGGTTCAGTGTCCAAAATGTGGCGGATCGGCGGAATTCGACGACGTGGCCGAAGAATATTTTTCGTTTCTCACGCGCAGCTAGAGGGTCGCACCATGAGCGTCAATAAGCTAGTACTGGTGTCTTCGGGCCCTGAGGATCTCGACTTCGCACTAAAAGTTTGTCAGCGTTTTCGAATTCAGTTGGCCGTGCCTAAATCCTGGCATGAACTACTAGAGACTTTGAGTGAATCCTACTCCACCTATATTTTCTGGGCCCTCGGTGATTTGGAACTTCACGACGCCTCTCACCCGTTTTTCATCGGAGCCATTGAAGAGGCACTCACCGGCCAAGTCGACCCTTCTCGAGTTTTCGCTCTTACGACTAAACCCATACACCACTACCAAGATATGTTTGAAAAGTTCCCCACGATCAAGGGCCGCTTTCAGCACAATTTGATCCGCAATTATCCGCCGGGCTGTGAAATTCTTTACGCTAGGCTACTTGAATACTGTTCTGCTCCCGAGCCATCAGGGCTTCAAAAGCTTTTTGATCCTACGACTAAGATTCAACGACTCGCGCTCAAGAATTCTTCCCAAAAAAACTCCGCGGTTTCCGCCCTCGAAAAAACTCTGCTTAAAACCGGATTCGATGAACGAATTGCGTCCCGCATTGCGCAGGCGACTGACGAACTACTGATGAACGCAATATTCGACGCATCACGCGACTCCTCAGGGGTGGCCAACCGTCAAATGCTCGATCGCCGAGTGCATTTCGCCTTTGGCCCTCAAGAACCGGTGGAAATGGAGTTCGGCCTCAATCAAGAATATTTTGCGATCTGCGTCACAGACCATTTCGGCTCCTTAAAAAAGGAAACTCTATTTAAATTTCTTCATCAAAATTACCAAGATAAGGACTACCAGCTCCGTAAATACGGTCCTGGAGCCGGTCTCGGGCTCTACGGCATTGTGGCGGGAGGTCTCAGCCTGCTCATATCCTGCAAACCCGGTAAAAGAACCGATGTAGCGGTGTTTTTCCCACGGGTGAAGAGCTATCGGGAGTTTCGAAAGAGTTTTCAGTTTACAGCTTTTTTTTAAAGGCACACAATATAAGCTGTGACAGGACGTCGCGTTTGGGCCCTTGGGCTCGCACTATCGGTTGCTCTCCTTGGTATTTTCTTCTTCGAATCAGAGTCTTCGTCCCCCCCTGCAACCGCGGAGGTGGCGTTTTCTACTCACAACGCGCAACGAGCGCCGGCGGCCGAAACTCTTGCGCCGACTGAGGCCACGCAATTTGAAACCAGTGGTTGGGCTCCAGTGGTTGTTCCCGCGCCCGACAACGCCCGTCTGCTTGCCGAGCCTAACGCTTCTAGTGATTCCCAAGTCGCGGCTCTTCACACCTTACTACAGAGTGCGATTTTCGAGTCTGCCGATCTGGAAACACTTGCCCACATTGCCCGCACTACGAGTCAGAATAAAACTCGGTACCTGGCGATAGAAGCCATTGCTCGCGCCGCAGATGCTCGCGCAGAAGCAATACTAATTGGCCTTTTCGAAGACCTCGACGACCCAACTTACTCTCAGGAAACGCGCTCTCAAATACTAAGCAGCATTGAGCCAAGCGATGCTAGTTCCAGCGGAAGTCGTTTTTTACTTACTCTTTTTTTCCGGGCCGACTTACCAGATTCACTCAAGGAACAAGCCCTTCAGGCACTCGTCGCAGTTTCAATTTCTGACGAATCCGCGATCGAAGTCTTGGTCCAGCAACTTCCCCAGACTTGGGCCGAACGCTTTATTCTGGCGACTCGGGCGATTCGAGGACAATCATGACAACTATCAAACGTTATTTGCGCGCCGCTACGGGCCTTTGTTTCGGTGTATTTTCGATTTTTATGACCGTTCCGGCAAAGGCTGAACACTCGGTGGTTGATTACGGTGAAGCCGTGTACTGCATTCGAGGCGATGGCGCTCAGTGTACTCCTCAAATGATCGCCAGTCCGGCGCATCGTAAAACTCTGTTACTTCCGACGGGCTATACCGCAAGCGAACGTGAGGTTTTTCGCCAAGATTTTTACCGGCTTGTTAGCAACCTTGCCCTTGCCGGCACTTCGATCTACGCGGGCGACTATGCCGATCGCATGGTATATGTGGGTTTTTGGATTGCAAGCCCTCCACTGGAAAGTGGCCAAGCTACTTTTTCAGCTCGCATTGTTCCCCACCCGATTCGAAGCAGCGCCTTAACAATGGACCAAAGCAAGGTCCACAAGTTAATCGAAAGTCTCAGAAAACTGGAACCGCAGTTATTCACTCCTTGGGCCGCAATCGTCATTTACAACACCGATCGAACGGACGTGACGGCCAACGCCTCTCCGCCCTCTTTTATCCAAAAACCCTACGGCCTCGCACGCGTCACACGGGGAGACATTTTAGAGAGTCCCTATATACCGGTTCACGAGCTCGCACATGCCGCTCTGAATTTTGTGGACGAGTACACCGAACCTGGACTTGAGAACATGTCGATTCGCTCGATTGACCGTTTAACTCCGCTCGCCGTGTTATCGGGCGGCTGGTCGGGCTGGGTACGAGCTGTGCGAAATCTCTTTGGGGTGTACTCCTACCGAATTTCAGAGGTACTCGCGGCCAACGGCAACGACAATGTCGACGTCACCAAACACCCCACTCGGGTCGCGACCCCGGGGTTTCGCGCCGAAACCTATGAGTACGAAGGCGGAATGTTTTTTGGCCGCGGCACTTACCACGACGCGGGTCAAAATTTAATGAACGACGACCGAGCAAACCAAGGAGCCGACGACGGATTCGCCTACGCTCATTCGCCAGCTCAGCAACGGGTTATTCGTACGGCCTTTCGATTTCCTTACCGGGCCGGGCGCCCCAATGATCGCATTCGAGCTGCCGGACCTCGCGGTAGTTGGAGAGCGGAATGGGGCAATACGACACAACTCATGTTGTTCGACGCTGATAAACACCACCGTTTTCAACCTACCGTTCGTTACGACGTACAAATCGGTTGGTACGACCGCGACTGGAAAACTTGTTGGGGCGGCGGCGTAGTGCCCTACCCGTGTTACGAAAATAAATGGGTCACTTTTCAGAAAAGCCAATATCCTTCGGCTCGCAATATAGATTTAAATCACACTGCACTTTTCAAGGTTGCAAAGCTATTTCAAAAACTGGCCTGCCACCTTGGAATCGACTCCATCAAACCCAACTCTGCGAGCCAGGGGAAATACGATCTCTGTTCACAAGATCTCGACTCGGTCACTGCCAGTTTTCTGCCCACCATGGTGTTTCCGATGCCTTACCAGGACGTATCCATTCCAGCCAAACAGTGGCTCACCAAATACCACTGGAGGTTTCGCACCTACAACGGCTCATACCATTCCGGCTGGACTGGTTGGAGCTCCTTCACGAGAGCATTATAATAGTGTAAGGTTCGTCCCACACCATGTTCAGTCGTAGATTTTTCCTTGAAACACTTCGTACTCTGCGTCTCGCTGCGCCGATTTCCGGCATGTTCCTGGCCACCATGCTCATGCAAATAGTTGATACCTTTTTCGTTGGTAAATTAGGGGCCGATGCGTTGGGGGGACTATCGATAGGGGTGGCTGTTTTTTCTTTTTTCATGGTTACCGCCATGGGTTTATTGTTGGGGCTAGATTATTTAGTGTCGAAGGCCTACGGCGAGCGTGATCTAAAGGAATGCCGCAATCTTCTGGTGCAAGGGCTTATTCTTGCGACGACTGTTTCGCTGCCCTTGATCGGGCTTATGCATTTGGCGCCACTGTTTTTTCGCCCCTTCGGACTATCGGATGTCATTAGCGCAAATGCCACCGCGTTTTTAATTCCACTTTCTTGGAGCCTGCTTCCCTTTCTACTCACCAATGCTTTTCGAATGTATTTGCAGGGCCAGGGCAACGCGGCGGCGGCTTTCTACGTAGTAGTGTTGGCGAATGTTCTAAACTTTATACTAAATCCGGTACTCATCTTCGGGGCCTTTGGGTGGGCTGGCATGGGTATAGCCGGTTCTGGTGTTGCCACATTTATTGGTCGTTGGTTTTCGCTTTTTTTAATCGTGGGTCTTACTTACTTTCACACTCGCTTGCCGCTCTCTGCTTTTGCCGTTACCAGAGCCCAGACCATTGCCACTCAGAAAAAATTACTGAAGTTGGGGCTACCCGCGGCGGGGCAGCTTTTGTTGGAAGTTGGTGTGTTCGTGGCTACGACCTTTTCGATTGGTCTCATTAATGCTCAACACCTCGCGGCCCACCAAATAGTTCTTCACATCGCGAGTTTTACGTTCATGATCCCGCTCGGCATTTCGGCCGCAGGGGCCGTGCGCGTCGGGCAGGCCGTTGGACGTCGCCACTTTTACCGAGTTGCGACCGTGGGCAATGGAGCGCTGTTTTTAAGTTTTATGATCATGGCCAGCTTTGGCTTAGCCCTCAGTCTCTTCGGCGATTCGGTATTACGGATATTTTCCCACGAGGAACCAGTGATTGCGATTGGGAAAAAACTATTGATAGTCGCTGCTCTTTTTCAGATCTCCGACGGATTTCAGGTCACCGCTGCGGGCGTATTGCGTGGCATTGGCAATACCAAGGCGTCCCTTTGGGCTAACTTCGTAGGGCACTGGTGGTTCGGTTTCCCTCTTGGACTTTACCTGTGTTTTGGCAGTGCAAAGCTCGAATCGTTTGGCGCCTGGATTGGGCTATCAGTTGGGCTAACCGCAGTGGCTGCGGCCCTCATGGGGGTTTGGTTGGCCAAATCGAACGGTCGCGTACTCAAAGGAAAATAACGGTAGGCCAACTCAATGTGCGATTTTTCTTCTTCAGCAATCTGCCCGAAGATTTCAGCACTTATTGGATCAAATTGTTGCATGCGTTTAGCAAATCGTAACCCCGCGTCTCGCCCCCGTTCTTCGGCTCCCGCAATGTAGTGGCAAAATGCGCGAGCGCTGGTGCAAGTAAGAAAGCTTCGCCACAGAAAATCACTCACCGGTCGTTCGCGCAGTGGAATGCCGAGCCCTTCGAGCCGAGCCAGCAACCAATTCATGTGTTTTTCTTCTTCTTGCGCCAAACGTAGCCAATCCAAGCGTAGTTCCGCGCTGACTTCCTGGGTAAATCGATCGGCCGCCCATCGAAACCCGTGAATGGCCTGCAGTTCCGCGAACGCTGCGGCACGCAACCGATCGCCTATACCCTCGCGCGTTCCCATGGGGCGCGGAGGATTTACGATGCTTGAATCGACCCAAAATGGGTCCCAATTTGGTGTCATGCGGAGAGGGGTATCATATGGCGTACGCAAAATGTTAGGCAGTTTTTTCCTACTCTTTTGGTTTTTGAAGCGACTCCGACCCCTTACCCCTTTCGTAGCGAGCTCTAGCGACCGATAAAATCACTGGAGGCTCGCTTATGTTCGACTCAATTCGCCTAAAAAGTTTTTTAGTGTTTGCTCTGGTCCACGCAGGATTCATTACCCTAGGGGTTTCGCTACATAAACTCTCTGGAACCACTCCCGCGAACCCAGCCATGACATGGGCGATTATCGGACTGGCGGTCGCGTACTTTGGCTTTGTTCTGGGCTCGGCGTTCTTATACTTACCGTTCGTCCCTTGGATCAAACGGTACCACTTTCTTGCGAATTGGCGTGAATGGATTTGGGCCGAGCTCCCAACTCTTCTGGCCTTGATCCCACTAATTCTTGCGCTCGGTAAAGTGGCGCAAAACGCATGGGCCGAACTAAAACGCCACCATCGGCGCGACGAACTAGACCTACAAAAATTTGCAAAAATCGTGTCCCATTTCGCGGACCAAGCAAACGGAGTGTTACAAGAAGAAGAACCTTCTGCTTCGCGAGCCAATAAACCTCGCAAACCAAAATCGACCGTCCGACACCGCAAGGCGGCCTAACCGGCTTTCTCTGCGCGGCTCGCTCCCCGGTGCCTTGACAGTTCTTTTCGACTCTCCTACCCCTAAATGAATGCACGTTCTGCGAATCTTTTTGGTTCTCATATTGGGTATCGCATTCGTTTCCCCCGATTTGCTAAACGCTGGTGATTGCCACGACACTGCTGAACCCACGGTTGTGCTCTGCAAATTGACCGTACCCAGTCACGCGCAGCCCACCTGGATTTACTTGCGCAACGACGCCCTTGTTGAAAACAACTCCCGCGAATTGGCTCCGATACTACACTTTCACGGAATTCACACCAGTGAGCAGAGTCTTGCAGGATTTGAATTTGAGCGGCACCTAGCGGCGCTTTCTGTTGACACTGTACTACTGGTACCCCGAAGCCGAGGGGCTAATAAAGATTTTCGAAAACTTGTGTCCACAAAGAGCCGGTTCAATCGCTATTTTAAGCAAATCGAAAAAGCCCTTGCTGCACGGTTTGGATCTTCAATCTCTTTAAAAAGAACGTTCAAGCTCACTGCACACAGCGGGGGGTACATTCCAGCGGCTACGGTCTTGACCCACTCTTTTTCTCGTGTCGAGAGCGCCGCACTTTTTGACGCTCTTTACCGAAATAAGGAGTCTTTAGTTTTCGCGCGGTTCGCTAGAGCGAAACCTTTTTTTTCGATTTACCGAAAAAACACGCGAACGGAACGCTACAATCTTGGGTTACTTAAGCGCCTTCAGAAAAATAGACATCCGTCGCTTCTTCAAGCAGAGCTAACCCATGTTTTTTCGGGGTGTAGCGCAAGCGCCGTGATCGCTTGGACCGATGACGACCACTACGATCTCGTTCGACTCTGGTACAGTTCTGTGTTGGAATGGTTCACAACGCTATGATCAGAAAAACGAAAGCCAGCTCTCATCGAAATAAATTTTGGATCACCGGTGCGGTGTTAGTGACTCAGAACAGCCAACGCGATGTTCTGCTCGCAGATATCGTAGTAGACGAACACGGTGTGATCATCGACCTTCCAAAACCCCGCAAAAGTTCGCCACCTCGTGGTTTCAAAAAAATTTCAGCTAAAGGGCTCCACGTGCTTCCGGGCTTTGTGCAGACCCACGTGCATCTTTGCCAAACGCTTTTTCGTAACACTGCAGATGATCTCGAACTTCTCGATTGGTTGCGAAAAAAGATTTGGGTCTACGAGGCTCGCCACAATAAGTTCACGCTACGCACCAGTGCACTTCTTGGAATTCAGGAACTTTTGCGGTCCGGTACAACTTGTATTTTAGATATGGGCACGGTCCGCTATACGGAAGAAATTTTTAAGGCCGCAGTAGAAACTGGAATTCGCGCCAATATCGGCAAATGTTTAATGGATCATCCACAAAATAATCCTCCTGAGCTATGCGAATCGACCGAAGCCGCATTGAAAGAAGCCCACGCGCTCTTTACCAAGTGGAACGGGACTCACGGCGATCGCATTCGCGCGAGTTATGCCCCAAGATTTGCCATTTCCTGCACCGAAACACTTTTACAAAGCGTGGCGAAGTCTGCACGCGAGCGTGGAGCGATTATTCATACCCACGCATCTGAAAACCGAACTGAATGCGATCTAGTAATGCGAATGTCGGGAGGGCGTTCTAACATTGAATATTTAAGTGCAACTGGGATTTGTTGTGAACGCGCTGTTATTGCCCACGGTGTGTGGCTTAGCCCTGAGGAAATGCGAATCTTGAGTGAAAAGAAAGCGTCAATCACCCACTGTCCTAGTTCTAATCTTAAACTGGCAAGCGGTGTCGCGCCCGTGCCCGAACTGCTAGAGGGCGGCGTGAACGTAGCGCTCGGCGCTGACGGGGCACCGTGTAACAACACCCTCGACATGTTTCACGAAATGCGGCTTGCTGCTACGTTACACAAGCCACGGCGTGGCCCCACAACGTTGCCGGCGCCTGAAATTCTAGATCTCGCAACTCGCAACGGTGCCAAGGCGCTTCACTGGTTTGATCAGATTGGGTCTATAGAAATCGGAAAAAAGGCCGACTTCGTGGCTTTAGATTTAAACGACATCGCCACTTTGCCGACGCATCCGACTTCATTAAAGGCCGTGGCGTCAGCCATCGTCTATGCTGGGACGGCTAGCAACGTTGCTTGGACTATGGTCGACGGGCAAATGTGTTATCGGCGGTCGCTAAGCGACCAGAGCACATCGGCGCGTTTATTAAAGGACCTTCAAAAAGCTCGAAACGCGATTCTGCGCCCTGTATCCCCGTTATAAATAGAATCTTTTCTTTTAGGGAGCTGTTCCGCATGTTCACACTCACGGTGGTAGCCGTTTCATTTTTTAAATACCATTTTTACTGCAGAGGTCGGGGACTTTATTTTCTTCAAAACCCGATTCACTCTATTGAAAGCTGCTAGAACCTGTCTACGTAACCGGCTTGGCTCTTCTTTTATTCCAGTCGCAAAGGCCGGGCTTAATTTACCCAATACGGTTTGGGTGGCGGGATATTTTTTTGAAATATTATTTAATGTTTGCAGCCAAATCCAACTATCGTCTGCATATTTGCTCTCAATTAAGTTGAGTCCATTTTGTTCGCCAAGCTTTTGCAAAGAATCCGGAGTGAGTAAGTACAAATGTCTGGGAGCGTGATACCCTCCCCACACTCCAGATTTAGTTAGTTGGAAGTGAATTCCCGTTGGAGAAGGCGCCTCTAACACGAGTACTCCTCCTTTTTTTAAATGCTTTTCCGCGAGCTCAAATAGGGCCTCGGGGGCTTCCATATGCTCAACTACATGATTGGCGAATATTATATCAAATTGCCCTGGAGAAGCTGTCCTCGGATCAAACGTTTGAGTCGAATGTTTTACCGGCGCTAATTCGTCAAATAAAAATAGATTTTTCTCCTGAAATCCGACTTGAGTAAGGATTTCTAGGAACAAACCATCGCCGCCACCTACATCCAGGATCCTAGCCTTAGCCTTGGTGGTCCCTATTTTTTCCAAAAACTCCTCAGTGAGATCTTTAGCGACTGCATCGCGCCATTCGGCGAAATACCTTTTACCTTCGACCGAATTTTTATATGCGTCATAGTTTTTAAGAAGATGATACGAGTAATAGTTTTCTGGATAGGCATTGCCAAGCTCGCCTCTTGATATGGGTGAGGTAAGCATCACGCTTCCGCAACCTTCGCAGGCACTATATTCAAACGATCGATCACTAGACTGGTACTCG
Source organism: Bacteriovoracaceae bacterium UBA4573 (assembly GCA_002387735.1). Classification (GTDB taxonomy): domain Bacteria; phylum Bdellovibrionota; class UBA1018; order UBA1018; family UBA923; genus UBA923. The sequence continues at coordinate 27,113 of DGKJ01000029.1, forward strand.
TAGTCTTTTGCCACTGCTAACTGAACATTCGGTTCCTTCTTACAGGTTGGACATTGGATTGAATTTAATTTCATATCATCTAGTACGGCCGAACATTTGGTAACTTGTTTAGATTCGGTTGCGCGCAATAGCGACGGCAACAAACCAACCGCAGTACACGCAAACATTATCTGCAAAAATACCTGTATATTCCTTTCCATAGCATTGGGTCGAATTTCATACAATTTTTGTCGGATATAATCAAGCAATTTTAGATACCGACAGTTAATCATTCAATTACGACTAACTTCTGACGAAGAGGGCCATTCAAGGGCTGCTCCGCAGATAAACGCGATCGACCAACCCACTTGAACTCTGAATCCCGTAACCGAGAACATTCTGCCCCTTATTCATGCGGCGTTCTTGCTCGAAACGAATTCGTCTTTTACAATTTGCGGTATGAACACATGTGGATACGGACCTCAATGTTGGGTTAGTTGCATTCTCATCTGCCTTGGCTGGTTGCTTGCTAGCTCTGGCTTGCTCTACTTCACTTGGAACAAGGTGATCGCCGAGGTCACCAAAATGAAACAAGTGAAATATTGGCAAGCACTCTTGTTTCTAGCCACAGTTTGCGCTCTTTGTGCACCTCGCGCCTATATGAAAAAAGGCCACTGCTTCGGAAAAAAAGGCGAATGTCACTACGAGCGAAGCGGAAAAAATTCGGACTAACCGCAGTTTATGAAAAGTCGCTTAAGAATCCTGATTTATCCCCGTTTTCAGTTGTTACTACTGGGAATTAACTTTCTAGTATTCGCAATCGTTAGCGGCGTCATGTTTTGGCAACACCAACGCACTCAGGGCGCTATTCGGCAGCTTGGACTAGACGCGAATCTTTCTCCCTCGCACGGGTTCTTTCAATTAGTCGAACTGCAGTCACAGCAATATCTAGCAAGTCTTACGGCCGTTATGCTTTTTGGCTTCATTTTTTCGGCTTTGGTGATGCTCGTGGTCTCAAATCGTCTCGCGGGACCAATCGTGCGTTTGCGTCGCTACTTCGGCGACATTGCGATCAAAACCGACAACGTACCACCTTTGTCTTTTCGAAAAGGCGACTTCTTTGGCGACCTACCCGAAGTCGTTAATCGGGCCGTGCAGGCGCTGCAGACCAAAAAATAAAGCCACTTATTGCGGCTGGCATGGACTAACTTGCACCGGAAACCCAGTGCCTGGATATTTTCCTGTAGTGTTATGTATGCACACTTCGTCTATCACTCCATCGAAATAGGCACTGCTCGAAGCGTCCCGCCCTAAATACAGCGGCAGATCCGGGTTATTAATCGTGGCTCTATGACCACTGTCGTTAATAAAGCTACCGTTTGCGACTCTAGAACCATTTAAAAAACCCCGCACTTGCGCGGCGTTCGAGTGGTCGGTATCAAGTCGGTAGACGATATGATAAAAAGTGTTTGTGCTAATTGTTACTGGTGCGGTCACTATTTCATCGTAAGTATTTCCACCGTCGACACTCGCCCGGAAAACCAGGACGATCTTGTTGTCGCCCGTGCGCCGACGCAGGTAGATCTGCCAACCATAACTGCCCGCCGTGCTGCCGCCCTTTGAAGCAAGAGCCATTTGTCTGCCCTTTGCTGGCAATTTACGTACCGACACATACATCTCGAATATCATTCTCTCTCGCAACGAATCGTAACGCGCTTCGTTCGGTATCGAAAGGTAGTGCCGAAATCCCGGCGTAAGCGAGCGTCCTTCAGCGAACCTTCCCGTTGCGTTGCCAGTGCCGAAGCTCTGAATTGTAATCCCAGAGCCGATCTGAGCGTAATAACTGCTGTCGGCAAACGAGCCGGTGGCGTTGTCAAAGTGATAAAGTGCGATTGTTTCGAATGTGTCGGTTATGTTCCAACTAAACCCTTGGGGCAGACTCGGATTACCGACCGCATCTAAAGCTCTGATCTCTAAAGTATGTGCCCCGACGCCCAACCCTTGAACTACATGGGGCGAGGTGCAGGTGGCGTAGTCCCCTCCATCGAGTCGACACTCGAAGTGGTGTACGTCGCCGCTTCCCGATCCCCAGAAATAGGCCGTTGCTTCGCGCGAAGGAGTTGATCCAGTCGGTCCCGCGCCGAGAAAAAAGGTAGGTGGTGTCGTGTCACGAATCCAGGTGGCGGGCACGGAACTAGAATTATAACCATTTTCGGGCTTGTGAGCGTAAACACCAATTTCGTAGTTTCCGTCGGCCGCAAAATGCAGAGGAATTTCAAATATTCCATCGTTGCACGGAATGGCCAATTCCGCAGCTGCGAAACCACCGCTCACTAATCCCAGTGTACGCATTTCGGTCCCTATTTGGCAGGTTCCTCTTACGTTCATGGTGTCGGACTGCGTGAGAAACCAAGCCTGAGGCGGCCACTGAATCATTGGCGCACTCGGGCCGGCAGTGTCTCGAACCCAGCGAAACGTAACCTCGTTGGACGGGTTGCCCACGTCGTCGGTAGCCGAAAAAGTATAACTGTAGGTACCGTCGTTGGACTGATGCAAATAGACTTCGAAGGTGCCCGAAGAACAAGTAATGAGCATCTCCCCCACGCTTGGCTCAAAGCCCCGTACGACTCTGGCATCGCCGCAGGTACCTTCCACCGTGATGGCGGTTGGGGAATAAAAGGGTTGAGCCATGGGCGAAACGATTGCGACAGTCGGCGGAGTCGTATCGAGTACCCAGTCAAAACGCGTAGGACTCGACTCTACAAGAGTGTAGGCCTGCATTTGCTTGAAATACACCGAGTGAGCCCCTTCAGCGCTTTCATGAAGTTCAAAATAAGCGCTCCCGCTTGAATCACATATTTTTTGAATTGGAGTCTCAACAGAGAGCCCTTCGACTTGGACCGTGTTGCCGGGCGAACAAAAAACTCTGACCGTAAAATCTACCGCTCGCGTCGCAAACGGCTGTTCATTCGGGGCTGCAATCGTTACAGGACTAGGAACGCTCGGATCGGTGTAAAACCGGAATTCTCGCTGCACCGAAGGGTTTCCAGCGCGGTCCACCTGGGTAAAATAGAACGTTCGGAATTGACTCATTTGGCCCACAGCTTCGTAAGTAGCTTGGCCATCGGCTCCGCAGGCCAAGTTCGTCACAACGAGGTTCGGGTCATCGATCGCAACATCGATTCGCGCCAGCGGTTCACAGCCCAGCAGCAGATCGTGCGTCTGTTCAACCGATGCCAACTCACTCGGACTAAAGGCCACTGCATTCGGCGCAATTGGGTCGAAAGCTATTGTGGTCTCAACATCGGCCGACGGAGCTCCGCCTGGTCCGAATTGGCGAGCCCGCGCTAGTACTACGCGTTCGCTGGTCACCGAAGGCGGTATGTCCAACGTGGCGTATCCTACGCCGTTTGTTTGGCATAAAAACGGAATTTTTCCGAACTCGGTTTCTACTTCTCCCGAAGCATTTGGCTGACAGCTCAGTTCGAACTCTACGTTGCGTAAACGAGTGTTCAACGGATTTACATTCGGGCGTACAATCGTCGGTGATACCGGCACCGACGAATCGCGCCGCCACACTAGTTGCGAAGAAGCGCTGGGGTTTCCGGCCCAATCGGTCTGGGAAAAAGCAAAAGTGTACGACCCATCGCTTTCACCTAGCACTCGAAACGTGAACGATTCGTTTTGACACAATACCGATTCTCGACGCCCGTCGGTGTGTTCTAGAAAAACAGTTGCCCCGGGTTCGCACGAACCGAGAATTGTTAATTCATTTTGATACGAAACATGGGTTGGCGATGCGGGGCTTGTCACTCTAGGCGGCGCCGGGGCCCTGCGATCCAAGGTCCAGTTAAAAATAACGGCTTGAGAGCTTACTCCCGAACGATCGTCGTGAAAAAACGAAAATAAGTAAGTACCATCGTCACTTTTGGTAGCTGGATAGCTAAACTCACCGGAACCCGTACAGGTTAGCTCTTGAGCCTCTGCGCCCCCGTCGCTCACAAGCAAAGCATATCGCGCGTCGCACTCGCCCGTAATCACTACATGATCGCTATTCGACTGAAGAGGGTTCAACACGGGCGACACTATTCGCGGAGAAGGAATGATCGGAATGGGAGCCGGCGTAATTATCGGTGCCGAACCAGTGGTAGAACTACTACCGCCGCCACCACCAGAGCCGCCGCCCGAACCACCGCCCGAAGCCCCACCGCCACCAGATGATAAACAACCGGAAGCCATCAAAGCTCCGAACAATACTATGGCCGCTCGACAGCTAAAAAACAGTCGCACGTTCCTCAATGGAAGGTCCCCCTAGACCAATCCATTTTGCTATACCGTATCTATTTAATCAACAATTAATATACTGAAATTTATCTAATAATTACAGGGCATTACACGAGCTTAATCTGGTAAAACAGCCGCCCAGGGTGCGACTCCCCCGGGTGTTTAGCCGTGCAGGGTGTCTGTGAGGAGCGCCAGCAATTCGTCGCGTGAAAACGCTTTTAGGCCCACGGGTGACTCTTCGATCAGCACGCCGCTGAGAGTCTTTTTACTCTGAATGATTTCGGCGATGCGGTCTTCGATTGTTTCAGGGCACTGGAGTTTAAAAACCTGCACGCCGCGGGTTTGGCCAATGCGGTGCAAACGGTCAGTTGCTTGGTTCTCTTTCGCGGGGTTCCACCAACGATCAAAGTGAATGCACACACTGCCGGCCGTGAGATCGATACCCAAGCCCCCAGCGAGCAAGCTACAGAGAAACACCTTACATTCAGGGTCGTCTTGAAACCGCATGATGCGTTCACCGCGATCACGGGTGTCACCACGAAGTTCGGTAAACTGGATTCCCTGTTTTTTTAGCCAAATACCAATGACATCGATCATGCCGAGATACTGGGTAAATACGACGACTTTGAGATTCGAGCGCAGCGCTTCTTCAAGAAGCTCCACGAACACTTCCCACTTGCCAGTTTCCTCAGGGTCAATCTTGGTGGCCTTCTTAATTTTTCCAGTAGTGTAAGCCGGCAGTCGCGGGTGATCACAAACTTGTTTTAGCCGGGTGAGCATTGAAAGAACGCCCGCGTAGTCAATTTTTTCACCAGCCTCGATATCGGCCCTTAGTTTTGCAGCTTCGCTACTATTGAGAAACGCACGGTATTGCTTCTTCTGAATCGAAGTCATCTCGCAACGAACCACTTCTTCAGTTTTTTCAGGCAACTCCGTTAACACCTGAGACTTTGTTCGCCGCAACAGAAACGGCGAAACAAGTCGCTTAAGTGTGGTCGCTTGTTCTTTGGTCGGAATCTCACGGCCATATCCGTAAAGACGCTTAAAACGCGGCAGTGAACCCAAATAACCCGGGAGCAAAAACTCCATGATCGACCAAAGGTCGGAAGCCTGATTCTCTACCGGCGTACCGGTCATCGCCAATCGAAACTTGCACTTCAGAACACGCGAAGCGCGCGCGCTAATGGTGGTCGCATTTTTAATGGCCTGAGCTTCATCGAGGATTACCACGTGCCAGGGGCGCTCGCGCAGTGCAGACTCTTTTTGTAAAATTCCGTAGGTCGTTAGTACTAGTTTAGTGTCTTTACATGGCATTACTCGACCCTTGCCATGAAACACGCTCCACTTGAGCCCCGTTTTATAACGTTCGAGTTTGTGGCTCCAAGACGCTACGACCGACGTAGGAGCAATCACCAAACTCGGGTGTTCTGGGCTGTCTTTGCCTTCGTACATACTCGAAAGAAAAGCCATTACTTGGTGGGTTTTACCAAGCCCCATGTCGTCGGCCAAAAGCGCGGCGAGTCCCCGATGCGACAAACTCCACAACCAACTCAGACCATTTTTTTGATATTCGCGCAGATCGAATCCGTATTCCACGTTTGGCAATTCTGGAATGTCTTTGCGTTCAAAGTTCTTACGCCACTCGTGAAACTCTTTCCAATCTGCATCGACCGAAAAATCTTCAACTCCGACCTCGAGACTCAATCGATAGGCCGCTAGCGGGTGCAGTGGTTGTTGGTTGTTGTCTTCGAGATCAATAAACCCCGTAGGAGTCTTTACCCGCGGCGACGACTCTGGGCCCGCCACACCGCTGCGATTAGCCAAGCGTGCAAGCTGAGCGAGCGACGTTGAGAGTCGAAAAATTTTATTACCGATCCAAACGAAGTTGGTAGAGAGGCGCCCGATTTCCGAAAGTTTCGCCATTTCATCGCTGGTGATTCGAGCTTCGTCGTTAGCAAATTCGTAGGACACCGAGCGGGCCTTGTCGGATTTTTTGCCAATATGCATGCCCACTAATCGAAGTGGTTTAGATGCCAAAGTTACGCCCGCTAGATCGTTATGAAAAACGATAGCTGCCTTCTCTGCGTGCATCATTAAAAGCGCGAGCTGTTCGAGCGCTGCTTGGCCCTGATAAATAATCTTCGCCGCATCTAGCGACTTTAAAACTGGCACATATTCGTGAGCGGGTTGGTATAGTTTGCCGTCGGGGGCCTTCCACACTTTGCCGCCGCCCTGAAATAGCAGTTGCGAGAGCGGAAACACCACTTCACTTTTCTTTATTTGAGGCGAGCTCTTGCTTCCCACGACGTGTTCAACGTCGGAACTACGATAACGAAAGCCTGCCTCTACGGCCAAAGAATGCAGGCGTTTTCCGGCAAAGGTAGGCCGCACAAATGCCACAGGCTCAGCCGTTAAAACTTCGGGTTCACCCTCTTCTTCGGGTACTACGAAAGACTCGGCTACGCCGTCGTCCTCATCGCCAATTCCGGCGCGCAGCAAACTGCCTCGCTCGATCACCCAAATACTAAGGGCCGCTATGTGCCGGCAATGAGCCTCTCCCACGTGGTGGGTCGGGCACTGGCAGCTCGACTTAGCAATCGTGCCGCGGGCCATAATGATTTCAATTTTAAATTGTGAGGTATCGGGCTCTTCGACACGCGCAACTACTGCATCGCCACGCAGTCGAACCTCTTTTACTCGATCCTCTCGATAAAAGATCTGGCCCGTTTTCCAGCTCGTCAGTGAGAACTCGCGTTTAATTTGATTCAAAAACAACATACGAAGGCCGGTAACCTATCAGGAAATTGTTCTGAGCGCTAGGGAAGGTTTCTGGTCCGCCAAACTAAATAAAAAGGGGCCGGTTACCACATGGATAACCGACCCCTTCTAAATAAGACCTTGTAGATCTATCTGGGTACTAAACGGTCAAATGAGCGGGTTTATTCCCACCACCGGCCCGTTTTGCCTTCTGTTCGGCGATCGAGTCTTGAGTAATGCGCATTCCGTAGAACGAACGCACTACGAAGAACAGACCAACGATGAAAAAGCCAACACCGAGATACATAGCCACGTCAGCCGCCGAAACAGCGATTTCCACCGCCAGCAAGCCAAACAGGGTCGTGAACTTGATGATTGGGTTCAAGGCCACCGAAGAGGTGTCTTTGAACGGATCGCCCACGGTGTCGCCAACCACGGTTGCCGCATGCAATGGGGTGCCCTTTTCGCGCAGATCCACTTCGACTACCTTTTTAGCGTTATCCCAAGCGCCGCCGGCATTGGCCATGAACATAGCTTGGAACAGACCAAAAGCGGCAATCGAGATCAAGTAGCTGGCAAAGAACGTAGGGTCGAAACAAGCAAATGCGAGCGTGAACGAAAAGATCACGCCGAAAATGTTGATCATGCCCTTCTGAGCGTACTGGGTACAGATCTTCACCACTTCTTTGGAGTCCTTTACGGAAGCTTTAGCCGTAGAATCCAAACGAATGTTGGCTTTGATGTACTCCACCGCACGGTAAGCACCCGTTGTAACCGCTTGAATCGAAGCACCAGTGAACCAATAGATCACCGCACCACCACAGATCAAGCCAAGCAACACGCGAGGATCGAGTAGGTCGAGCTTCAGATTGAGCATTAGGATGATCGAAAAGATCATCGTTGTTGCACCAATCACCGCGGTACCAATCAACACGGGTTTAGCCGTTGCCTTAAATGTGTTTCCAGCCGAGTCGTTTTCTTCGAGATAATGTTTACCTTTTTCGAAGTTTGGCGAAAAACCGAAATCTTTTTCGATTTCTTGCTTAATGCCAGAAACGTTTTCGATCTGTGACAATTCGAACACCGATTGGGCGTTGTCTGTCACTGGACCGTAGCTGTCTACCGCAATGGTCACAGGCCCCATGCCAAGCATGCCGAACGCCACGAGACCGAAGGCGAATACTGCCGGATAAACCATGAATTCATCCAAACCGCTCTTCGAAGTCCAGTACGCAACGAGCATCAAGCCCACCATGATCATGCCCTTCCAGAAGGCGCCGAAGTTACCGGCAACCATGCCCGAAAGAATGTTCAACGATGCGCCGCCTTCGCGAGATGCGGTGACCACTTCAGCCACGTGCTTCGACTTAGCGCTGGTGAACACTTTGGTAAGCTCTGGAATAATCGCAGCCGCAAGAGTTCCGCAGCTGATGATCGTCGAGAGTTTCCACCAAAGATCAGGCGATATGTTCGCAAGCAAAATATAACTTACGGCATAGGTCACGCCGATCGAAAGAAGCGACGTAATCCATACTAGCGAAGTCAAAGGTGCTTCGAAGTCGAAGTGATCTTTACTACGATACATCGAAGAAGCGATGGCGCCATTCACCCAATACGAAGCGATGGAAGTAACAACCATCAATACACGCATTGCAAAAATCCACACGATCAAGATCGATTGGATTTCAGGGTTCGTTAGCGTCAACGTGCCGTCTGCGCCTTGGGTCATGCCTGCAGCGAGAACGATGAAGCTAATGAGCGCAACGCCCGTCACTCCATAGGTTTCAAAACCGTCGGCCGTAGGACCCACGCTGTCACCAGCGTTATCGCCAGTACAATCTGCGATCACGCCTGGGTTACGTGCGTCGTCTTCTTTGATATTGAAAACAATCTTCATCAAGTCCGAACCGATGTCGGCAATCTTCGTGAAGATACCACCGCAAATTCGCAGTGCGCTCGCTCCGAGAGATTCGCCGATGGCAAATCCAATGAAACAAGCTCCGGCCGATTCACGAGGTACGAAAAGAAGAATAAAAATCATCATTGCGAGTTCAACGCAGATGAGAAGCACGCCAATGCTCATTCCTGAACGCAATGGAATGTCCATCACGTCGTATGGGCGGCCGCGCAAGCTAGCAAAAGCCGTGCGGCTGTTCGCGTAAGTGTTGATTCGAATACCGAACCAAGCAACCGCGAAAGAGCCGAGAATGCCCAACATCGACCACACAAGGATCAACATTACTTTGCTCATTTCCATGTGCTGCAAAAATGAGAAGTAATAAATGATACATGCGCCGATGAACAACTCGAGGATCACCAACAACTTACCTTGCTGAAGAAGGTAGGTTTTGCAGGTCTCATAAATGAGAGCTGAAATCTCGAGCATCGATTGGTGAGCTGGAAGTTTTTTCACTCGAGCAGCTTCGAGAAAACCAAAAACCATGCCCACGGCCGAAACGATCAGGCCGAACCAAAGAATTTGATTTCCAGAAACTGTTGCGCCGAAAATATTAAATGTGTTTGTAAGTTCAGGAATGTGAAGGTCTGCTTCGCTGCCGAAAGCCAGGCTTCCGAAACAGAGCATCCCAAGGAATAGTATCGCTTTAAAAATACGCATCATTATCCTCTTTAGTGTGTCTTTATGTAAAATGTCTTGATTGACGAGGCTTTTTCGTAGCCAACTCGTTTGCCCTTGTCAAAGCAAAAAGTTTTAGTCAGTTTTTAAAACCATGAGCACCCTCACTTTATTTGATCTCGATCAAACTTTGATTCGCGAGGACAGTGACACCGAGTGGACGCATTTTTTGATCGACCAAGGAGTGTTGCCGAAAGAAGCGACCCTAAAAAAAATAAATCTATATATGAAGCAGTACGTCGAAGGACGACTCGATATCCTCGAGTACCTGACCTTTCAACTACGTCCTTTCGCCCTTTTCCCACGCCCCCAACTTGAATCCTGGCGCGCTCAGTTTTTTCGTGAACGAATCCTGCCAATCATCACCGAAAAGGCTAAAGAATTGGTTCGAACAGAACTTAAAAAATCCGACTACACGGCGATCATTACCGCGACCAACACCTTCGTGGCAGAACCCATTGCGCAAGCTTTTGGAATACCCTACCTAATCGCAACTCAGCTTCAGGAAAAAAAAGGGGTATTTACCGGACAACCTCGCGGAACCCCATGCTTTCGTGAAGGAAAAATAACCAACCTCAACGCCTGGTTGAAAAAGAGAAAGCTCAAGTGGGAAGATTTTTCTCTCACACGCTTCTACAGTGATTCCCAAAATGATATCCCCTTAATGAGCCGCGTCACCGAACCGGTCGCAGTGGATCCAGATCCTGTTTTGCTAAAACATGCCCAGACGAAAAAATGGCCTATTATCAGCTTGGCTGACTAATCGATTGGAAACTCGTATAATGAAATTTATGAAAAAACTCTCCACCCTAGTATTGGTTGCCACACTCTTCATCACTCAACCTGCATTCGCATTTAAGTTTTTCTCTGGCGGCCTAGATTGCCCGGTTCTGCCCCACATCACTAAAGGGTTTCTCGCAAATCACGTTCAAGTCAGAGAACTCGACCCGTCAATTGAACTTCGCACGGTTGATCAGTTTATCAAACGACTCGACCCCTCTAAGCTTTATTTGCTAGAGAGCGATGTAGCCGAGATTCGAGAGAGTTTTAAGGACATTTTCAGCAAACTTGGTAACGATTGCTCGGCCATCGAGAAGTCACAAAAAATTCTTACGAATCGTTTATCGGAAGCCTTTGTTTTCGTGAAAAAATCGCTCGGAAAAGATTTCAAATTCCAGGAAAACACGGAACTTACAATTGATCCCCAACTTCGAAAGACCCCTAAAGATAAAAAAGAGGCCGAAGAACTGCTTGGAAAATTTTTGCAGTTCCAAATTTCAAACTATCTTGCCACCGACATGAAACTCGAACAGGCAAAAAAACAACTAATTCATCGCTACGAACTTGCACTGGCTCGCCAGAAAAAGCAGAAAAAAGATGAAGTTCACAGCATGTTTTTGGACTCCTTCGCTTCTTCGCTCGACTCCCATTCCTCGTATCTTTCCCAAGAAACACTGGAAGACTTCGAAATACAAATGCGACTCTCGCTTGAAGGCATTGGCGCCGCTCTTTCTTGGGAAGACGGCTACACCACGATCGACAATTTAATCCCCGGTGGCTCCGCCGAACGATCCGGCGAGTTGCAACCCAAAGATAAAATCATTGCCGTTGCTCAAGGTGAAAAAGGGAGTTTCGAATCGGTTATTGACCTCCAATTACGAGACGTCGTGAAACTCATTCGCGGGAAAAAAGATACCATCGTACGTTTAACTGTTCTACGCGAAGAAGGCGGCGAAGCGAAACGACTCATCGTTTCTCTCAAACGCGACAAAATCAATCTGCAAGACGAAGCCGCCAAACTCACCTACACCACTCGCAAGATCGGCGATAAGTCTCAAAAAATCGCAGTCATCGACCTGCCGTCGTTCTATGGCGATATGAGTCGCAAGACCCGATCTTCCTACGAAGACCTCAAAAAGCTGGTCGACCAAGCGGTAAGAGAAAAGGCCGACGGCATTGTATTGGACCTTTCAACCAATGCAGGTGGTTTACTGTCCGAGGCGGTTCGCATTACTGGTTTATTTATCTCGAAGGGTAACGTCGTAGCTACCAAAGGTCCCAATCAGAAACTAGACGCGCTTGACGACGACGACGATAAAATCGCCTATAGTGGTCCCCTTGTCGTTCTTACCAGCCGTCTTTCTGCGAGCGCTTCTGAAATTGTTTCCGGTGCTCTACAAGATTATAAAAGAGCCCTCATCGTGGGTGGCGATCATACTTTTGGCAAAGGCACGGTGCAGGCGATGATGAACCTCCCTGCGGGACTCGGTGCTATTAAAGTAACCACCGGAATGTTTTACGTACCTAGTGGCAACTCCACCCAAATGCGGGGGATTCCTGCCGACATCGTATTACCCAGTGTTTTTAGCACCAAGGATATGGGCGAGGTCAGCCTTGATTACGCGTTGCCAGCCCATAAAGTAGACCCATTTTTAAGCCCTGAGGCCACTCAAAAACTTGCTTCGACTGTTTCTTCGGAACTTATCGCAAAGCTTCGTGCCAAATCCGAAGCTCGCGTGAGCAAAGATCCGGAGTTTAAAAAGATCAAAGACGAAGTGGCGGAATTCGAAAAGAAAAAAGGCGTCGTCAAACTGAGCGACTCGCTAAAAAAACAAAAAGAAGAAAACATTAAAGAGAAGAAAGAAAAGAAAGTCGCCAAGAAATCTCGCCGACGCCAAAGCGATGAAGACTATCTGAAAACGCCTCAAGTTAAAGAAGCAGTCGATATTTTGGGCGATTGGTTAGAGTTAAACGCCTCGAACAGTACGTTTGCTCGCACCGGCGCTTGAGAGAGTTACCTAAATATCGGTCACATTCCAGGAACGTAATGTTTCGCTTTTTTCGGAATTGGAATTCACTTTTTTAAATTTGGCTCCCGCGCGCCCATGAACCACGGCTTGGCACTCTGGCCAAGTTCGATGTTCCTGCAGTTTTCCGTTCACATAACTGAGGTATATCGGAAAACCCGCCTCCGGCGGTCCCGAACTAGAACTGGTTTTTTTAACTCTTGGTTGGGTCGGCTCGAGCCTCGAAAGATCTACAGAATAAGAATCTGCGGGCCCATCATAGAGCTCCACGTGGTGCCCCAGTGCAAAACCTTCAGCTATCGCGTCACACCGTTCATTACCCGGAATTCCGGCGTGCCCTTCGACGTAGGTCCAACTCAAACTTGCGCGCACGGCCAGACGCTCGATAAGTGCGTCCAGCTCCTGCCACTGCCTAAGATTTGCCACGGGAGTGCCGTCTTGTTTTTTCCAACCCGCTCGTTTCCAGCCGTTGCGCCAAGAAGAGGCGCCCTGAAGCACATATTTGGAGTCGGAATATACCTGAATGGCAACAGCACTCTTTGGCAACAGACGCGCTAATTCGCGTTCAACAAAAAGTAGCGCGCACGCCACCCCCGTGAGTTCCATAATGTTATTGGTCGTAAGTGCTTCCCCCGCTCCGAGTTCTCGTACTTCGTCTCCAATACACACAATGGCCCCCCAGCCACCGGGGCCGGGATTTCCTTTGCATGCGCCGTCGCTAAAAACGACGATCTGATAACTTGTTGCGTTATTTGGTTTACTCGACATCAGAGACTTCGTTCGTTACGATGGTCCAAAATTTTCAACAGTATTTCAACTGAATAGAAGGGAATTAACCATGATATTGGGAATCCTTAGTTTCGTTTTCTTGGCGACCGCTCATGCCGATACTCCGACTGTCGCGGCACCGAAAGAAAAACACACCGTTTATGTTACCCCAGACCACATGTTCGTGCCCCCCGGGTACGACAGCACTGACGTGAATGTCGAGGTTGGCCTCGTCGGAACACTCCCGAACAACTGCTTCGAACTAGCCGGTAGCCCGGTGGTCGACCATTCCCGTTTGGATCAGGGTATTATCGTTTTGCGCCAACGGGCGATCTACAAACCTAAACTGATCTGTACTCAAATTTCAGAACCCTATTTGCAAATCGCAAATCTTGGCGCGGAAATTCCAGCCGGCAACTACCAGATCATTGTTGAGTCCTCCGAAAAGCCGACTGAACCCTTTACAACAGCAATGACCATTGCCGAAACCGAAACCGGCGACATCGACAATTTTCATTACCTCAACATTCAAGACGCCTTTCTCACGAAAAAAACGGTAGAAACGGTGGGTCAGTCCGAAGAAGAAACTCTTCTCGAAGATCCTAAAAACAAAATTAAACGCTTTTTAAATCTGCGCGGCGAACACCGCAACGTGTGCGTCAGTCTTCGCGACGTAGATATTAAAGTTTTTCTAAAAGAGCGCATCATTCAGGTTTTACCAATAGTCGATCTTAACCAAGATCCTTCGTGTGCTAAAAAAGTCGCTGAAGTCGTGTTTAGTGGGGAGCTTCCTAAGCTACCGGAAGGTCAGTACTTGGTTCATATTCGCTCGGCCTTCGGAAAATCTAAGAACGTTTTGGTTGATTTTTAATCGCACGCGCCACGTGGGCGGCAAGCGACACACAGCCTTGAATTAAATAACCGCCAGTCGGGGCGTCCCATGAGAGCATTTCTCCGGCGAGGTAGACGCCAGGGTATCGCTTTAACATTAAGTTCTGGTCCACCTCGGTCCACGCCACCCCACCGCTAGTGGAAATGGCCTCGTCGATCGGTCGGCTGCGATTTAATTTAATTGGGAACCTTTTGAGCAAGCGAGCTAGTTCCATGGGATTCTCGACCAAACTTCCGTGGTGATAAAGCAGCGCTTGAACGGTTTTCTGAGGCCGAAGAGCGCGCTGCACCAGTCGAATCGGACCAAGTTTTTCGCGTACTTTACTAAATTTTTCGACGATCATTTCACTAGTATAATCTGGAAACAAATCAATCCAAGCTGGTCCCGAAATCCCCAACGTATAAATGGGTGTTCCCTCGAGGCCATATTGCGTTACGAGGAGTTCGCCTCGCATTGACCCGCGTGTCGTTTCCAAACCGATATTTTTTATGGGCTGACCTTCAGCCTCTTTTAAAAACTCTGATGCCCATTCCACTTCGAACCCTACGTTCGAGGCACAAAGCGTTTCGATCGCCACACCTTTTTTTTTGAACATCTCTGGCCAGCTCAAATCGTTTTCATAGCTTCCACCACCGAGAGCAAAACAAACGGCGTGCCCATGAAAGGCGCCTACGGCGCCCTCGCGTGTCTGATACCGCAATTGTGGACCACTCGAAGTAGAATCGAAGTCCGTCACCTTGGTGTCGGACTCAATTCTCACGCCCTGTTGTTCAAGGCGGTCAATCCAAGCCTTCACCAACTTGGAAGCTTTCATGTTTTTCAAAAAATATCGACCAGAGGTTCCAAGATAAGTCTGCTGGCCCAACTCATTAAGAAACTGCAGCCAATCCTTGGGCGAGAACGCCCGGAGAATTTCAGACCAAAACTTGGCATTTGGCGCGCCCATATAACGCTCGTGGAACGTCTCCTCGGAGGTCGAGTGCGTCACATTGAGGCCCGAACTTCCGGCGATTAACAACTTTCGCGCCAGAGCAGGATTTTTCTCAAAAAGAACGACAGAAGCGCCTGATCGCGAAAGCAGATCGGCCACCATTAAACCGGCTGGACCTGATCCAACTACAGCGACTCGGTCGTCGATCCGCACGCTCAGTGGTGGTGGTGCCCGCCGCGCCCGTGGGCGTGACCATGAGATAATTCTTCTGGAGTAGCAGCGCGTATTTCAACGATTTCAACGTCGAAAAACAAATCTTGTCCCGCAAGTGGGTGGTTGCCATCAACGCTCACGTGAGTTGCCGAAGTCTTAACAACGGTAAATACCGGAGACGCTTCCTGATCCGAACCCGGACCACCGATTTTAAATTGCATTCCTACTTGAATGTCTTCGTTTGGAGGGAACTGAGTGCGTGGCACGTCGAATGCTAGTTCGCTATCTTTTTCGCCGTAAGCGTCTTTAGCTTTCACTTCTACTTTTTTCTTATCTCCGCTAGCGCAGCTTTTTAACTGAGATTCCAGTCCTGGAATGATTTGACCGCTACCTTCAAGATAAGTCATGGGTTCGCCGCCTGAAGAACTATCGAGTAGCTCACCGCTTTTATTTTTGAGAACGTAGTGAAAACTTACAACACGCATAGAATGCCTCTTTTCTTTGATTAGAGCCGTTAAAAATGAATCGCTCTTTTGTGTACAGCGAGCGCCGCTTCTTTCATGGCCTCAGGAAGCGTGGGGTGGGCGTGCGTTGAGAGCGCAATGTCTTCCGCTGACCCACCAAACTCCATCACCATGACGGCCTCTGCAATCATGTCAGACGCCCGAGGACCTACCATATGCAGGCCCAAAAGTCGGTCCGTTTTTGCGTCAGCGATTATTTTGATCATTCCTTCGGATTCGTCCATGGCCTTAGCACGCCCGTTGGCAATAAAGGGAAAGGTCCCTGTGCGAACCGCGATCTCTTTGGCCTTGCAGTCTTGTTCGCTCATACCAACTGTTGCGAGTTCCGGCCAAGTGTAGATTACACTCGGAATAGCGTCGTAGTTCACGTGGCCAGCCTTACCAGCCATTATTTCAGCTACTGCGATGCCTTCGTCTTCCGCCTTGTGGGCAAGCATAGGCCCCCGCACTACGTCGCCGATTGCGTACACGCCTGCTACCTTTGTTCGAAAATGATTGTCGATTTCAATGCGGCCAGCCTTATCGGTAGCAAGCCCAATTTTATCGAGTCCTAAATTGTCGGTGAAGGGCTTACGTCCCACTGCTACCAATACTACGTCGGCCTCGATCGTTTCACGAGTACCGCCCGCCGCTGGCTCCATCTCAACAGCTGCTTTCGACCCTACGTTTTGAACGTTCACCACTTTGGTCGCGAGTTTGAATTTCATTCCTTGGCGTTGCAATATTTTCAACAACTCACCGCTAATTTGGTGATCGGCGAAACTCGCGATGCGTTCGTTGTATTCCACCACTGTGACATCAGCGCCCAAACGCATCCAGACCGAACCCATTTCAAGTCCAATCGCTCCCCCTCCAATGACGACCATGGATTTTGGCACCTGAGGCAGCGCCAGCGCTTCAGTCGAACTTATCACTCGTACGCCATCGAGCGCAGCAACCGGAATTCTGGCCACATCACTACCAGTGGCAATCACGATGTTTTTCGCAGAAATCGTTTCTTTCGCACCATTTTCAGCAACCACTTCTACCGTGCCCGGCGCCGTGATGCGGCCGTGACCGACCAAATGAGCAATTTTATTTTTTTTAAACAGTCCAGCAATTCCAGTCGTAAGTCCCGTTACAACTTGATCTTTGCGTTTCATCATTTGGCCAAGATCAATTTTAAGATCTCCGACCACCAGACCGTGTTTGGCGGCTTTGTGTTTCACAAATGCAAAGTGTTCACTCGAATCAAGCAGGGCCTTCGAAGGAATACAGCCAATGTTGAGACAAGTCCCGCCCAGTGCTTTTCGTTTTTCGACGCAAGCGGTCTTCATGCCAAGCTGGGCACTGCGAATTGCACCCACGTATCCGGCCGGGCCACCACCGATATAAACTACATCGTACTGTTCCATTTTACGGCTCAAATCCTAAAGAAGTTGGGTTTTCGATGCCCTCTTTCACTTTAATCAAAAACGTCACGGCTTCTTTGCCGTCGATAATTCGATGGTCGTAGGAAAGCGCTACGAACATCATGGGTCGGATAACCACCTGACCATTGACCGCCATGGGGCGCTCCTGAATTTTGTGCATGCCAAGAATCCCGCTTTGAGGCGGATTCAAAATCGGAGTTGAAAGAAGAGACCCATAAGTACCACCATTACTGATGGTGAAAGTCCCTCCCGTGAGTTCTTTAATCGAGAGTTTTCCGTCTCGCGCTTTCAGCGCCAACGCACCGATGCCTTTTTCTATATCTACGAAATTCATGTGACCAACTTCGCGCAACACTGGAACCACCAGTCCCCGCTCGGTTCCAACCGCAATCCCTATATCGTAGTAGTCGTGATAAACGATTTCTTTGCCGTCTATGAAAGCATTTACAGCTGGAACAGCTTTGAGTGCCTCGACAACTGCTCGAGTAAAAAAAGACATAAAACTAAGATTCACACCATGTTTACTCTTAAACGCGTCTTTATGTTGGCTACGCAAAGCCATGGTGTTGCTCATATCAATTTCGTTGAACGTCGTGAGTATTGCTGCCGTATGTTGAGCCTGCACCAAACGTTCAGCGATGCGCTGCCGAAGTAAAGTCATGGGAACGCGCCGCTCTCGCGCATTGGGATCAGCAATCGAGGTTGTTGTCGATGGTGTCGAACCCGTAGAGCCCCGAGAGGAACGTGTTTCTTGATAAGCGATAACATCGCCGTTGGTGATTCGCCCGCCTCGCCCGGTTCCGGGAATTTGCCCGACGTCGAGTCCCGCCTCAACTACGGCTTTGCGGACGGATGGCGAAAGCGGCATTGCAACGCCCGCAGCAGTAGCGCCCGCACCCATAGGTGCTGGACTAGCACTCATCGTAGTAGCCACTGTCGGGCTCGGCTGTGTTGCAGCTGGTTTAGCCGCTGCGACAGTTCCAGCAGCCCCTTCTTGAATGTGCCCCAGGACTTCTCCGATTTTTACAGTCTCGCCGGCCTGGCGGGTGATCTGAATGGCTCCGTTATATTCGGCCACTACCTCGACCGTCGCTTTGTCGGATTCGATTTCCAGCAAAACATCACCGACCTTAACGGCATCGCCAGATTGTTTTTTCCAACCTGCAATTCGAACCTCTGTAATGGATTCACCCACACTTGGCGCTTTAATCTCTCGATTCACTGGAGTTCTCCTATGATGCCCATAGGTTATCGGAGTTACTCGAGGCTGCCAAGCAAGGAAATAAGTCGAATCTTAAGCCAACGCGGCTTCGATGAGCGCTTTTTGTTCTTTCTCGTGTACTTTGGCAGACCCGACTGCCGGGGCCGCTGAGGCCCCGCGCCCTACGTACGAGAGACGCTGCCCTGCGACTAGGTTGTTTTCGAGGTAGTCACGCACGAAAAGCCAAGCACCCATGTTGCGAGGTTCCTCTTGCACCCACATGACTTCTTTAGCATTGGGGTATTTTTTTAATTCCGACTCTATCTGTTTTGTCGGCCACGGATAAAGCTGCTCGACCCGAACAATGGCCACGTCACTGCGCCCTTTTGTTTTGCGAGCTGCCTGTAGGTCGTAGAAAACTTTACCCGAACAAAACAGTACACGCCCCACTCGTTCGGCATCGGCCCCCGAATCGGCGATCACTTCCGAAAACCCAGCCGACGTAAAGTCCGCAAGCTTACTAACCGCTTCGGGATGCCGCAATAAACTCTTGGGCGACATCACGACTAAGGGCTTTCGAAAATCACGGAGCAATTGGCGACGAAGCGCGTGAAATATTTGAGCTGGCGTCGTTAGATTGCAGACCTGCATGTTGTTTTTAGCACAAAGCTGCAAAAATCGTTCTAACCGAGCACTTGAGTGTTCGGGCCCCTGGCCTTCGTAACCATGTGGCAGCAATAACGTAACGCCGCTCATGCGTTGCCATTTCATTTCCGAACTGGCGATAAACTGGTCGATAATTACTTGAGCGCCATTTGCGAAATCGCCAAACTGAGCTTCCCAAATTGTGAGCACACTCGGATCGGCAATCGAATACCCGTATTCAAATCCAAGAACCCCTGTCTCAGAGAGGTTCGAATTATAAACTTCAAATCGCCCCTGCCCCGACTTGAGGTGATTGAGCGGAGAATATTTTCCATCTTTTGAGTAATTTGCGAAAACCGAGTGGCGATGGCTGAACGTACCACGCTCACAGTCTTGCCCGGAAAGCCGAATCGAACGTCCTTCGACTAACAGAGACCCATAAGCCAGCAATTCGCCAGTACCCCAATCGATATTCTGACCAGTTTCAACTGATTTCGCCCGAGTTTCCAAGAGTCGCACCAATTTCGGGTGAACTTCGAAATCGGCGGGAACTTCAGTCATTTTTTTCCCGATTTCTTTGAGTGTTGTTTCTTTCACTGCGGTTTGAGTTCGAACCCAAATGTCTTCGTCCGATGCGCGCTTTAGGCCCTTCCACGCACCTTCGAATACCGAAACATGGGGAGCCTTGGCTGCGGATTTCGCTCGGGCATGTGCTTCGGTCAGTAATCCATTAATTTGCTGTACGATCATGTCCGCATCGGCTGCGCTCAAGTCACCGCGTGCGGCAAGCTCCGCGGCGTAGGTTTCGCGGGGACTGCGATGATCTTTAATTTTACGATACATCGCTGGTTGCGTGAATCCTGGCTCATCTCCTTCGTTGTGGCCATATTTGCGGTAACAAATAAGGTCGATCACAACGTCTTTGTGAAATTTCTGGCGATAGTCCATCGCAAGTTCGGTTACGTACACACACGCTTCGGCGTCGTCACCATTTACGTGGAATATGGGGGACTCAAGCATTTTCGCTAGATCGGTGGAATAAGTCGTCGAACGCGCATCACAGGGAGAGGTGGTGAACCCAACTTGATTGTTGATCACAAAGTGAATGGTTCCACCGGTGGCATAACCGGCCAACTGGGACAACTGAAGAGTTTCGTACACTACGCCTTGCCCCGCAAACGCAGCATCACCATGAATAAGCACGGGTACCACCTTTTCACGGGCCACGTCTTGTTTCATGGTCTGTTTAGCGCGTGCCATGCCCTCTACCACTGGATTCACAAATTCAAGGTGGCTCGGATTTGAGGCCAACGAAAGGTGAATAACTCCCGACGGCGTTTGCATGTCGGCTGAATAGCCCATGTGGTACTTCACGTCGCCTTCACCGAGTGACGTATCTACCTGGTAGGTACCTTCAAATTCGGTAAAAATGTCTTCGTATTTTTTCCCGAAAATATTGGTAAGAACATTCAACCGCCCGCGATGGGCCATTCCCATAACCATATCACTCGCGCCAAGCGCCGACGCGCGAACCGCGAGCCGATCAAGCATTGGGATTATCGCGTCTCCACCTTCGACCGAAAATCTCTTTTGCGCTACGAACCGGGTGTGCAGATAGCGCTCAAAACATTCTGCTTCCGTAAGTTTTTTTAAAATTTGTTTTTTAATCGCACCGTCAAACTGCGGGCGATTGCGCACTTTTTCCATGCGATCTTCTAACCAATGACGCGAGCCTGGATCTTCAATGTGGGTGTACTCGACACCGATTTTTCCGCAATAGGTCTCATGCAACATCGCAAGAATCTCACGCAACGTAGCGGGTTGAGTAAACCCCAAGAGGCGCGCCGCCGTAAACTTGCGCTCCAGATCGGCCTCAGATAATTCGAATTTTTTTAGATCCAACAGTTCGTGACTCTTGGTAGGCGACTCGAGCGGATTCGTGTCCGCCAATAATCGCCCGAGTTCGCGATAGGCTTGAATCAATTCTGCAACTTTCGCTTCGTGACTGAGAGCACTCGAAAGCGGGGTGACTGGCGCAGCTGTCGCGACTAATTGGGGTCCACTCGCACCACCGTTGCCATTGGCGTGACCATTGGATTTTCCGTTGGACAGGTGTTCTTCGGCGTCGTCTTTGGCCGCACCTTCGCCCATCACGAGCCCGTCAAAGAAATACTGCCAACTTTCGTCAACCGAGTGAGGGTTTTCGAGATACCTCGCATAAAGCTCTTCAATATAATCCGCGTTTTGCGACTTTAGGTACTGAGCAGTTTGCTTCATGGTCGAATGCCTTTTCCTCTATGTGTTGCCTCTTTATCGGCAGTTTCTTAAGTTTCTCTGTAGAAAAATCAACATAGCGCCACGACGATCAGGCGCGCAAGCCAGGAAAATGGGCAAAATAATCCAGTTGTTATTGTCCTGGAAAGCCTAAGCTTAATCTTCTCCCAAAACGATTTTGCATCCGCCAGCCCCTGCGTCGTCAACCGGACTTTTTGCGGCACTTGGGCCAGTACCCTTGGTATTGTCCTTACGTCTAGGTCCACTGCCGCCTAGTTCGTGGCTTAACATCGCTCGCCCCTGAGTGACTCGCGATACGGGGGCGTAACTGAGAACCAACGCCAGGGCGCGTTTAATACGTTCGACCCGCTCGACAATCAAACTAGCGGTCGCATCCGCTTCGGTGCCGGATTCGGTCGATTCCTGAGATACTTCCGTCGTCGCATTGAGTTGCTGCGCGGTTGAGTCTAACGCCTCAAGGCGCGCCGCTAACATACCAAACATGCCCTTTGGAAAGCCGGTACGACTAGCGATTCCCGCATTCAACGGTGAGCGCGCTACGAATCGCTGACGATCTTCCCGATAGCCCAAATATTTTAAAGTCTCTTCGATGGTCTCAACGCCGCGAGTGTTGCTCCCCGAAACAAAATCGACCACATCTTTCCAAAGCTCCTCGACGATCATCTGAGCCAATAGGGTTTCGAGCGTCTGATATTTGCCCAGCGTCGAAGCAATTAAAAACGACTCAGGTAACTCTAACTTATTGTTGTCTTGCGAACGCTGCAGAACTTCTTCCATGTACTTCGTGACCGCAAGATACAAGTGCAATGCTTTAAGATATGGGGTCGTATAAATCTTATGAATCGGGTCGTTTTCGAAAAAACGATACTGCACGATTCGATAAATCGGAAGCGGATGGGTTCCATTGAGCAACTGCTCCATCAGTGTGGGATCTTCAGACACCTGAATCGAAATTTCTTCGGCCACTTTCAAAGCGGCTTCGCGACTAGCCGCGCCTACCAAGAGAAGGTCCGCATTTTCTGCTGCCGTCGTCGAAGTTGAGATCTGACCAAGGCGATCAGAGGTCACCTCGCAAGAGCGTCCGTATTTTTCGAGGTAAGCCTTGATTTGCTCGATCATGTTGTTGATCGCCTCGGGCGAGGCCGCGTTAGCCTGCGGCACTTCTACGGCCTCTAGTGGAAACAAACTTTGGGAACTAGAGCGCAGCAAGTCTTTTTTAACTCTCTTGCGAATAAACGTTGAAAGTTTCTGACTAGCGTCGAAGAGATCGATTCCCATGTCGCCCTGTTTTAAACGAGCATGGAAAGGTTCACTCATTTTAACGGAACCAGAGTGGGAATGGTGCCAAGCGCGGGCCAGCTGTTCCGAAAGAGTCGCTTTCATCGATGCGCGCAAAGCAGCCACCACCTCCGCGGTTTCCGGACGTGCCTGCTGTTCCATGTCGGCGATTTGTTCTTCAATCGAAGCTTGCAGCACGCTGACGAGCATCATTTGATTGAGTACGTGTTCGCCACGAATGTGCCCGAGTTCGTGTCCGATCACCGCCTCCAGTGCGTCGGCCGCAATCTGCTCGCGAGTTTTGCTTTCACCAGCGTTTTTCGCCAACACTTCGGCCGAATGGTTGAAGGATTGAATTAATCCCTGGAGAACTACAAAGCGGATCATCTTCCCGGTGCTAAAGGTATAAGCATTAATCTCCGGGGTATTGGCCACAAATACGACTGCGTCCTTGCGAGCTGCCGGCGAAAAGTCGAGTTTTTCGGAAACACGCTCAACCATGGCCATGATGTCAGCGTGTTGAAGCCCCGAGGCCTTCGCAAAGGCACCCGAATACACCAATGTGGTTTTTTTGATGAGTTCACCTAAATAACGTTCGGCCTCGGCCCGAATCACTCCGTAGCTGGGGAGAGACTGAAGCTTGTGCGTCACTTCAGCGTCCAGGCCATCACGAATGTCTCCCATGAACTGGTCGTCCAAAAAACGCTGGGTCATTGGATGCGACGCAAATACGTCGAGCACGGTCCTCAAGAACTTCTCGTGATCGGCAGTCCAGGGGGCCTCGGAGAGCTTAATTTTGCGAAACGGTCCCTGCTGAGACTCGTTGGCTCGGGAAACAACCGGAGCTGCCACTAGTAGAGACGCCAAAACTGCCAAAAATGTGAATTTCATGAGTTCCCTTTGTTAAAAATGTCCTCTGGTTCCCTAGCACCCCGAGAATACTTGAACAAGAACTTCTAAAATGGTAGCGGTGCGTCAACTATTCCATGAAAGGAAGTACCAAAATATGCGCACCAACAAACCGTCCTATTTGATCATTTTTTCGATTTTAGCTTCACTACCCGTATTGACCGGCGTGAACGGGTGTCCGACAAGCACCGATAGCCACTCCCTCAATCCTGCCGGTGAGTTTTACGTCGAAGGTACTTCCGAAGTGACCCTTAGCACCCAATACCGTAGCGAAACACTCAATACTCAAACGGTATTACCGAGCTACTGGCCCAGCGTCGATGCGATTAGAGCCGCTACCACCATGAATGTACGAGTGGCCGAACGTTTGACAGATCAAACAGTTGTTACCCTGAATCAGCTCTCGGGCGAAATCGTTCGCATTCCTCTAGATAAAACCGGCCGCGGCAGCGGACTCCTTGTTTCCCAAAAAGAGCGAGTTTCCGACGGCTGTTTCTTGATCACTAGCGAACAAGTTCACGTGCAATTTAACGAAGCCGGCGATGAGTTCGAACTTTCGTATTCTACGAATTGGTACTACGACAGCGTCGTAACCGAGCACGTCCCGTGCCCTCTTTATCTCGAAAACTACGCTGCTAACTTAATGGTCATTGGGTCCCCCGACCAGTACGCCAATCTACGGGACCGCTTATTTGTTTCTACCCAGGCTCTTAGTCTTGAAAGGATGCCAGAACTCCTCAACTTGAAGTTAACACATCACTACGTTGGTTCTCGTGTTAGCGAATAATGTTGAAGTGGGTCAATAGAGGCGTTTCGAAGAGGTCACTGATACTCAGCGGTTTGCTGTTGAGTCTTGTGGTCTTGGGAAATCACTCGTATGCCCTTTCTCCAACCTACAAACAAGCGGCGGCCTCCCAACTAATTCAACATTTGCGCCCCGAGCTGCGGGGAGTTTTAGGACAACTGCGCAACCGGGGAATTCTCGGGTATTGCGAGAGCCTCTTGGCGGGAACCTCGGACCCGGAACATCGCCGCGCGACGCTCGCATTAGAGGCCTTAGACGAACGGTTCTGGATGGCTGCTGCAGCTCACGTACCCAAGGGTGAAGCGCTGCCCGAGCAGGCGATTTTTCGCCTGGACCACCATGGGGCCACTTACGTTGCTACCAATTACCTTATTCACGCCGATTACCTCGCGGGAGAGTTGGCTCGCGCTGCGCGCCTGCCAAATGCGAATAGTCGCATTCCACGAAAACGAATAGATCTGGGTTTAGCGCTTTGGAATTCTTTTCGTGATGCACTGGTTACAAACCCCCGCATGTGGCGCTGGAAACTTTTGCAACGCCAACCCAGTGGAGCCCTATTGGTCCAATACGAGACGCCCTGGAGAAAACCCGTTCCTTCGGCGGTGGCCCTTCTTGAGCGCCCCGACGGTTCGCGCCTTGCACTTCATCGTACAGCCGATGACCGAGAATACCCGAACTTTTGGTCACTGCCGGGCGGAAAAGTAGACGGAATTGAAAACGGATTCGACACCGTTCAACGAGAGGTGTTTGAAGAAACCGGAGTCCTAGTCGAACATTTTGTACGAGTCGGAAGACAAGAATCGTCTCTGCCGAGTCGCAACGGATACCGCTACGACATCGAAATGTTCTACGCCCGCGTGCCTCAAGATATTAAAATTCGCCATTCAACGGAGCACGACGAATTGCGCTGGGTCACACCCCACGAGGTTCGCGCACTTCATCCGATCGGTCCCGTCACGAAGAAATTGCTGCTCGGACCGCGACCACCGTCAACCATGTCCAGCCAGCTAAATACAGCACGCCACCAATCGGAGTAATGGCACCGAAAACTTTAATCCCGGTGAGCACCAACGCGTAAAGACTGCCACCAAACACCAGCACGCCCAAAACCCAGCATACGGCTGGCCCCATCAAGTACAATTCTTTAGTTTTACCCGTGGCCGCGGCAAGACCAACAGCGACTAACGCCAAAGCGTGAAACATTTGGTACCGTACCGCCGTTTCGAACACTTCCAACATTCTAGGCTCAAGCCGCGTTCGCAGAGCGTGTGCTCCAAAGGCCCCGAGGGCTACAGACAAAAATCCAAAAATACTCCCGATCACCAATATCCAACGCATTACGCCGCGCCCTTAGACAGCGCGCTTGCGTCTGCAAGCAGTTCTCGACCCCGCGCAATCATTTCTGCTTTTTCTACCGACCCGCGGGCGATTTCGTCGAGTCGTTTGTTAATGTTACCGATCCAAGACTGCACCCGATGTGCGTTAGAGGTTTTCGCGTCTAGATACCCTGCAATCTCCAGAAGTTCCAACCGCAACAACCAATCTCGGGGATATTTGCGATCAAGTTTTTCTACTACTCGGTCGAGTCTCACGCCCGTAGCTTCAGGAAGGTTTGCCAGGCTTGCTTTCTTTCTTAATACCGACTCCCGAAATGCTCTAACTTCAGCGTACAAAACATTAAGCTCTGCGTTTTCCTTCGTAAGATTAGTTTTGGGTTTCGACGGACGCTGGGTATAACCTCCCATCGACGCAACGTAGGACGAACGATCCGGTGCGTGACCGAATACGCTTTTAATCGTATTGCCTCGCACCCAGTCGTATTCGCCCCAAGCCGGCTCAAACAGTATGCGGTCGCCCCACTGCACTTTACAGTCAGTGAAGGTCTTCACGAAACCGCGAGCCCCTGGCTTTGGTACTCCGAGAATTTTTACTCCTGAAACAAAAGTAATTTCGGTTTTTCCCGTAGATAGTTTGCGTTCACTTTCGATAGGTCCAACCGGGCAACCAAACCCTTGAGGGTGCCGGGCGACGCCGTGGCCTTTAAGTTCTTTTTCACGAATAGCAAGTTGGCAGGGGCCTTCAAAACGCAAATAGGCTGGCGACCCATCGCGCGCGCAAAGGGTTTCTACTAATTTTCCGCCGATTTGCACGCCTGAATCAAGCTCTACTGTACACACGGCCCGCGAACGTTGAGCTTTCTGCAAACCTGTAATTCCACCCGTTTTAAAAGCCATAGTGCGAGCGAACTGCTCCAACACGACTCCCAGCGCCTCGAAATTAGGTGTTACGAACAACTGCGGTTGCGGTTTGGTAATATCGTAATGTTGCTGAATACAATTAAGGTCAAACGGAAGCTTTTTTACCGCTCGATCGAAACAATGAAAAGACTCCGAAAGCGAAGACAACAACCCCGCCCCATAAATTTTTGGATTTTTTAAATCACCTACTAAACCGTATTCAGTTGTCCACCAGGCCATGCGCGAAAGCTCGGCAGCTTCACTCGTGTGATCGATAAGTGAGAGAGCCTTTTGCAACTCACGCTCTGCCTTCGCAATGTCGGCCGACGTCGAACTAGGATTTTCTTTAATATCCGAAAGTTCGCGAATGGCGTCGTACAAGTTGAGATCATGCTGTGCGATGATCGCCTTTCGGGACACCTCGCCGTATTGTTTAAGGTATTTTGCGTAGCTTCGATCCGCAAGAATAGGAGCGTGGCCCGCGGCCTCGTGTACTATGTCCGGAGCTGGTGTATAGCCCAAGTGTTCGAGCGTGCGCATGTCACAGGCGATCGGCAACACACCAATCGAAAGAAACTCTAAAAACACGGCCGGCGGAATAAACCCAACCACGGGTACCGCACGCCAACCAAAGCGTTTGAGTTTTGCATCCATTTCGCTAATCAACGGAATCCGCTCGATACAAATTCCTGTTTCCTCGAGCCCCTCTAGATATTTTTCATGGGCCTTTTTTGCAAAAAACCGTTGAGATACCCGCAAAATAAAACGCCAACTCGCATGATCAATGAAAGTGTAAAGAGACGGATCTTGGGCGGCCACAAACGCCGTAAGGTGAGTAGGAATCGCAATCGTCCGCACCGCTTTTTTGCGGGCGAGTACCCGGGTCTTTTTTTTCTTAACGAGCGAACGCTTTACAGGTTTCGACTTTGCTTTTTTTCGAGAACGCATCGCCTACATTAAAACTGAGACTTTTCCGATTGGCAATCGCTCTCTCTAGCTCAAGACTTCACGACGCCATTGCAACTTCGCTCGTAAGCTTCTTCCAACTTTTCGGAGAGCTTTTCTAAATCTAAAATCTCTTTTTCGTGCCCCGGAAGCACTGCGTAAGTGTCTTTACCAGTGCGAGTAAAATAAAACCGAAGACACTCCGCGTCCGACAAATAATCTAATGCGTAACGCGGTCCGTAGGTCGCGGTGATCTGCGAAAAAAAACCTTTCACAGTAGGGTTCCCCCCGTTGGCTGGAAACTCTTTGAGAAAAAGAGCTAGAAAATCTCGTTTCACCTTAGGGTCTGCAGTATTCGGAGGCGTTTGAGGAACAACGGCGGCTACTCCACTCGAACTGCCGGGTTGCGCATAAGTGACTGGCCCCACGCTCGATGGAACAGTGGCTACGGTCCCGTTTCCTCCCGTAGGCGGCGTCGCTGTGATCTGCCACTGAGTACCGGAACCTGCCTTTAAGGTAAATTTCGAGTGCGTATGCAAAGGAATTGCAGATCTCGGCACCCAACTTTGGTGGCCCTCTTTTGGGTGATCGATCAGAATTTGCGGCGCTCCGCTTCTCTTCAACAGCGGCAACTGCCCCGACAAGATAGGTCCCCCAACCGGCGGAGGCGACATCGCGAAAACCAAGGCACTCTTTGGCAAACGCATTCCGCGAGAATCAACTCCTTCGTAGGAGTTCCCCGCACGCAGGATCAAATCGCGTCCGGCGTTTTCGGTTCCGAGTAGTTCGAGATCCTTCGAACCGCTCGGGTAAGGAATTGCCGCAGCCGCCTGAGGTTTCCAACTGTGATAATCAAACCGCACCACAAACGAGTGCCAATACCCGTTCCATCGCAGTGGGGTTGACGGCCGCACCAAAACCCAGGCCGAACTACTGCCACCCACGACCGACACTACGTCACTCGGTACGCCCGCATCGATAGCGTGATTGGGAAGCGGCGAAAACGTTAGCCGTGTGTTTGGTAACAATACCTCGAACTCTACTTTTCCGGATCGATTCACATCACCAAACGTTTCAACTTTTATGAGATAAAGTTTGTCGGTCACGGCCACGAACTGGGAATCCGAGACCATGTGAATATCAAGAATCTGGCCATAAATGCTGGGGTCCACTACGGAAGCATTGCCCAAAGCCGGCACCGAGTTCGGTACTAGTTTACGCCGATCGAGCAACACCAAGCGATTTTGATCCGTAACTGCCACGACGGTACCTAGATCCCACTCCGCAATCGAATAAACAGGGGTCGCCATTGGTTGGATAGGTGCGAGTGAATTTTGGGCCTGCGCAGTGTAAAGACGGTAAGAATCATTGATCCACCAGGTTTGGGGATTCAACGAATTCAAATTGGTGGAAAGAGATTTGCGAATCCAATCTCCTGGTACCAGGTGGCGCACAACATGGCGGTAAACTGAAGGATTAGGGAACGACTGTTGATCAAATTCCAAAAGGTCGGCGGTCAAGAGTCCCGCGACTGCCCCGCTGGGCCCTGAGGCCGGGGCGACTATTTGAGCGAAAGTGCCATTGGCCAACGCAGCCCAACTGCAAAATGGATAGACCGCGAACACCAAGCCGACAATTAAAGTTAGACTTTTTCTAAAAATAAAAACAAAGCTCATTTTACTCCCCTTACCCCAAAATTCTCGGTCTCCCCGCTTAAACTTGTATCTTCGTTGCGTAATGCGTTTCGTACTAAGTTTCTCGCGACACTAGGCCTTGGCACCATTTCTATGCCTTCATCGCCAAACCAACCGCGCACATCTTCTCGTAATCCGAGTCCATGCATGTAATTGTAAAGCGCTCGTCGCAGAGCTCGCCCCAACACGTCGTGATCCACTCCGGTCGGATCCACAAACTCTAGGTCGTTTTCCGCGAAGCCTTCAAATTTTTTGGGCAGAACTTTAATGCCAAAACGCTCAGGATTTCGACCAATCGGACTATGCACAGTGGCCGAGAATCGGTGCCAATAAGCAGATTTTAAACAGTCGTTTTCGAAAAGTTGTCGCACTAGTTCCAAACTATCGACCGTGTCCTGAAGGGTTTGAGATGGAAACCCGTACATCAGATACGCGTGAACCAATATACCAGCGTTGGCAAAGTTTTTGGTCACTCTCGCGACCTGTTCGACGGTCACGCCCTTATCCATGAGTTTCAATAGCCGATTGGTTGCCACCTCGAGGCCCCCAGTCACCGCGATACAACCGGCATCACTCATGAGTTGCGCCAGTTCAGACGTAAAACTTTTCTCGAATCTAAGATTTCCCCACCAACTCGCCACCAAGTCTCGTTTTAGTATTTCTTCGGAAATAGCTCGCAGAGCGGCGGGAGGAGCAGCCTCGTCTACAAAGTGAAAACCACTCACGCCGGTCTCTCGCACCAAAGCCTGCATGTGATCTACAACCATACCGCTCGGAGTGTTTTGATATCGCCCAATATAGTCGAGACTCGTGTCGCAAAACGTGCACTTTTTCCAGTAACAACCGTGGGCGATCGTCAATTTGTTCCACCGCGCGTCGGACCAAATCCGGTGCATGGGATTGAGCATTTCGATGACCGAAATATACTGCGCAAGATTTAAACCCTCGTAAGATGGGGCACCGAGCTCAGCCATGGGAATGTCGTCTTCCTGGGCGTCATTGCACCACTGAACACTAGTTCCATTCCCCACCAAAGTTCTTAGAAGTTTTGATTGCGGGCGCTTGCCGTGCAGAAACTCCAAAATGTTCAGAAGTGGTCGCGCTCCATCGTCAAACACCAAAAAATCAAAATAATTGAAAACCCGTGTTTCACTGCAACGTCGTAGTTCGGTATTCACGTAACCACCGCCAAGAGCCAACTTAATGTTCGGCTGCTTGAGTTTTACCTGACGCGCTACTCGAAACGCGCCATACACGTTTCCCGGAAACGGTGCACTCAAGCAAATGAGCTCCGGTTCTAGTTCCGCTACGACTTCCGCGGAGAGTTCATCGAGCATTTCGTCAACCAACGTAGGAGCCTCGGATTCTAATGCTTCGTTCAGAGCGGCAAAACTTGTCTGACTGGCCGCCAGTTTCTCACCGTATCGCGCGAGACTAAACCGAGAGTCTATTCCCTGCGCAATTACGTCCGCCAGATCGTCCAAAAAAAGTGAACCCAGGTACTTTGCCTGATCTTGAACCCCCATTTCACCAAACATCTTTAACAGGTGGTGTCCTACAGCAGAGTCCTGAAGCGGAAGAAACCGAGGCCCCTCCGGCACCAAAGTGCGTCCAGCAAGACGCGTAGCAAGTGAAGGGTTTTTTCCTTGAAGAAACGCGACCACCGAATCGACAACCCGAACATAGTCGTCGGCCGCTTCTAAGAAAAACTGCACACTCTCTGATTCGATGGCTGACGATTCGAAATCTCTCTTTAAGCGTTCGCGAACTCGCTTTAATCCACTGGCCGAAAAAATCCTGCAGGCTAATTCAATTGAAAGATCTCTCTGGTAGGGCTGAACATTCAGTTCGCCGGCGCGGTTTTTTAGAAAACCATAAAGCGCGGCGCTCGCCGGATACGGCGTATTCAATTGCGTCATCGGTGGTGTAAGAAGAAGGACTCGCACGACTACCCCTTAAAGACTTTTTCAGAAATAATGCATAGCATTAACACACTTAAAAAGTCAACTTAACCAAAGATATCGTAATCTTAGGGACTTGCCTCTCGTGTCGTGTTAGGCGGACGCCAGGGGGTGTTCTATGAAAATTCTAAAATTCTTCTGGCCCGTGCTTGTTTTGGCCATGATTCCCGTTTCCAGTCACTCAGCGACAAAGGTTAACGATCTTTTGATCGCGATGTACATGGAGCCCCACTCCCCGGGTGGACTGCACTTCGTCACATTTGAAACTCTTGGGGAAAACCCCACACCCGTGCCGTTTAAGGATTTACCAACCATCGATTCTTCGAAGCTCGTCATGAAGACCCACTCTCTTTCGCTTTCTTATTTGAGTTACCCCTTTGCTCACACACCCACACTGCCGCTGGTTGCGGGTTCACTACGGCTTGAAAACCGAACCGTGGGCGTACCCGATTTAGTTCCTTCAGACCGCGGCTCTCGCCCGCTTGTGCTTGGCCAGGTAACCGAGAGCCTCGCACTAGATGTTCCAATCGGTGGAACCAATCACCTGATTTCCGTTTCGGAAGTTCGTTATGAGTCGGGAATCGCTCTTTTAGGCGACACCCTAGAGGCGCGCGGTCGTTTTCGGGACGCAGTTCTTCACGAAGCTCGAACCGATCTAAGAGAAAGTTTAAAACGCAACCGAGGTCACGAACCAGTCAATCGAGCCGCCCTCAACCGCATGTTTCCAGGACTCGAGGTTAGCGCAAAATCCTTGATGGCCAGTTTACGGGCTTTTTTAATCGCCGAAGATGCATCGGAAGTCGACGCCACTCTAAAGAGATTGGAAGAGTTTTTTTATCGGCTTGCGGCCCAATCTCCGACACTCGTTGAAACGTCAGAGCGTGATTTCCTGGCCGGCCAGAAAATCCCCTCAACCTTGCCGAGATCTGTACCGAACCCAGAAACCGCGACCGTAAGGCTCACGCGATTGTCTGAATTTTTTTTCGAGTCTGCTCAATCGTCGCACTTAGCACGGGAGCGCGGCGAAATCGAAAATGCTAAAATTGCGGCCACTAACGCATTTCGAGTGTTACTCGAAATGCACGTTGTGATCGGAAAAAATCTCGGTTCTCCGGGCACCAAGCGAACTCTCCATGCCCTGGGCGATGTTGGCATCATGATCGCATCAATGATTGCGTCGTGGAACACCGACGGCGGGGCCCATGCCGGTCTCTTGGCGCTGAGTTTCGCCGCAATGGCCGATTTATTTAGAACGACTTGGGTGCGCGACAACGTACTTCGCTCACCAAGATTTTTATTTCCCGGCATTCGCGGAAGCGTCGAACGCAATTCCGCAAGGGACCTGCTCAGTCAAGGACGTTTCGAAAACCTACTGCAGGTAGGGCTCCGGAGCCCTGTAATAATAAACCCCCAGTTTCAGGATTGGCATCGAGCTGCTTCTGAACTCGCAGAAAACGGCAAACTCGTAAGTGCGCGAGAGATGCTCGACGTTCTAAAACTTGCGTCCAAACTCGAGGCCGACGCATTGGTTTCTTGCGCGACGCTACTTGAGAACTAAAAGCGCACGCAGACTCACCTCTGCCGGGTGATCGCAAATGACATTGGAGTTCCCTTTGATGGACTGCCGAACTCGTCGGACAAACCGATTATTCTCGATAGTTTATCGTCCTTAACACTTCCCTTTTGGCCTTTGTAGCGAAGCATGATAATATTGAAGACGTACTGCGTCACACGTCTGTGAGGTGGTACCCCGTTTAAAGGAATAGTCCTCGAACGGGTGTTAATGTCCACTATCAGACCCGCCCAAGACGTCTTCCCAATGGTCCAGACCTCTTGTCCGGATTTCGATAGTTCTGGTTCTAGAAAGAGGAGACCTCATGGGTAAGAAACTATTTGTCGGCAACCTTCCATTTTCGGCAACTGACGAGTCGCTTGCGCAAATTTTCGCACAAGTCGGCACCGTTGAGTCCGCGAAGGTGATCACTGACAAAATGTCCGGGCGCAGTAAAGGCTTTGGATTCGTAGAAATGGCCGACGATGCGCAAGCAGCCGATGCCGTTGCGCGCTTCAATGGCATTGAACTCGAAGGCCGACCACTCACAGTAGCTGAAGCTAAACCGCAGGAGCCCCGCCAAGATCGTGGCGGCCGCGGTGGTTTTGGCGGTGGCGGTGGTCGCGGTGGTTACGGCGGCGGTGGCGGCCGTGGCGGCGATCGCGGTGGTTACGGCGGCGGCGGCGGTGGCCGCGGTCGATACTAACCTCGGCTATAGAATATAGCTTCGAAAAACCCGGGTGGCGAAAGCTCCCCGGGTTTTTTTATTTTCGAAAATTACTGAGCACCCCAGCACACGAGTCTTCACTCAATCGCAGGCGAGCGAGGCCCGGTAGGAGAACTTCAGTGTTTACTGGAGCATCGTTGAGAGTCCATTCGGCTCGCTGATAAATGCCGTCAATTTCCGGAATTTTATAGCCATTCATGCCGGTGTAATGATCCGTCACCACCAAGTAAAATCCATTTGGATCCACCACACGTACAGTGCCATTGAGGTCGGTGATCAAGAAACGACGATCCCGTTCGACTACGTTAGAAGACAACACTGGATTGGGAAATGGACGGGAAGATTGCGCGCCGTAGTCGCGCATGGCCGCTACCAATTCAAGAAAGTCCGCGCCTTTTAAAAGGCGTGCGCCTAAGCGGCCCCGAAAGTGCACCACGCTCTTTAAATTCCCGACCGTGACCGGACCTTCGAAAAGCGCGTCGATTTTTGAACCCCATCCGTAGGACAAATAATTGTAAAGCCCTACAACGTCCGAGATTTTTCGGCCCACCTCTTTTTCGGAGTAAAACTTTAGCGCCCAATTCCTTAGAGTATCGGCCAAAACCCGCCCGACTCGCATTCGACGGTGCTCTTCGCGATTTAGAACGAACCCACGATCTTCCCAAAGCGGCGGAGCCAGAATCTCGACATTTTCGGCGTTGACGCTGTCTACAATCGCGTTGGCTTCTTTATAAAGTTCGGTAAACGCTTCGGGCAAAAGGGGCTCCGTTGGCTGCTGCAACCACTGATCACTGCTGCGACGGTCCCAATGATGAACCAGTGATACTTTGCCGTTGTCGTCCAGCTGAATCTCGGAAAAAGCTAGGTCCGACCCCGCCTCTACCACGCGCGTACCATGAAGTTCAGAATCAATTACCTGGTGCATATGGCCGCTAGCTACGAGCGGCACCAGCAACTTTTGTACGCGATCGTCACTGCGTTTCCAGTTTAAATACTCTTCGACGATCGGAGTCAGACGTGCTGCCCCATCGTGAATCAAAAAAACTACGCTTTCGACTCCGTCGTTGGCAGCCAATACGCTCTGTTCTTTCATCGTATCCAAGTATTTTCGTGGAGCCTCAGTTTTGAAAATACGAGCGCCCGTTTGGCTATAAGCAGTTTCCTGAAAAAAAGTCTCAAGTGAAATACCTACGACCCGTACCCGTTTTCCCCCAAGTCGGTGTTCTTGGTACGGAGCAAAGATTCTACGGTACTTCTTCTCCGGGAACAAATTGGCCGTCAGCACACTTTGTCCCGTGCGATTCAAATAACGCCGGTGCTGCTTCAAAAAAACTTGATGGGGTTTTCCGACGTGATTGAAATCAAACCCCTCGTGGTTGCCAAGCGCCAGAGCCGTTGGGTATTCGTTGGCTAAAGTCTCTACCAATCGATAGTCGAGTTCGCCGTGGTCACGCTCTGCGTACAATCCGGTTCCAGCAATGTCGCCATTCACTAGTACCAAGACGTCACCATTGGCAGCTCGCTGGCGAAATTCCCTAACCCGAGCCGATAGGCCTTTTAAAAATGGTTCGAATTGGTCGTAGGCGCTATGAGTGTCCGAAATGAGAAAAATTCGACTTTCACCAGCCTGGGCCGAAGCGACTGTGGCCAACAGAATCTGTACCAAAACCAAAAGCGCCAGTTTCATTACTATTATTCCCTTCGAAGTTGATGGGGACGACCTACCGAAGTTCAAAGATTTTTGATACACCTTCTTTATGGAAAACCGACAACTGCCTGCCTATTTTTTGGAAAACGGCCAACACCCAATTGAAAAAGCTCACGTTGCCGTCGTACCGGTCCCCTTCGAAGGGGCGATCAGCTACCTATCGGGGGCCTCGGCCGGACCTCGGGCCATTCTCGAAGCCAGTGCGCAAGTTGAGCTATATGATTTCGAAAATGATGTTGATCTAACAAACGTGCGATTTCATACAGCAGATGCCCCTACTCTTAAAACCTACCAAGACGTGCGCAATCACGTCGCATCACATCTGGCATCTTTAACGCCGGAACAATTCTATCTCGGCCTTGGCGGTGATCACACGGTAACTATTCCGGCGATCGAGCATTTTTCAAAAAAATATCCCAAAATGGGAATCGTTCAATTCGACGCACATGCTGATCTCCGCGACACGCTTCACGACGACAAATACAGTCACGCTTGCATCATGCGTCGTAATGCTGAGATTATTGGACCCAAAAACATTCTCTCCGTTGGCATTCGGGCGGTAAGTTTAGAAGAAAAAAATTACATTCAAGAAAATGGCGTGAACACCATTCCCGGAAACTTCGCTTTACACGAAAATTTACTTCCGCGTTTTAGCGAACTACTCATACGACTCCCCCACGACATTTTTCTAACCGTGGACCTTGACGGTCTTGACCCAACGATCATGCCTCACGTGGGCACGCCCGTGCCTGGCGGTCTAAGCTGGCACCAAACGGTCCAGTTGATCAAAGAACTTTTTCGCCGCAAAAACGTAATCGCGGCTGACGTCGTGGAAATCGCGAGCAACTCCAACTCTCAGCGGTCCGACTTTACAGCAGCTCTGCTTGCACAAAAGATCGTGGCGTTTTGGGCCCGCAATCGGCGTCTCACATGAACTCAGATATTGCCAGTGCCCCCGTACTCGCACTTACGGAAGAAAATTTCTCAAAGGGTTTTTTAGTCGACGATGAATGGATCGCGGGAGTCACCGAGTTACCAAGCACTACGGGGGGAACGGTTTTCGCTGCCTATGTTAGTCACTACCTGACTGGTGAGACTATCCAATACCAGGAATTCCCTGAACCACGCCAGGCCATAGATTTTATACGCGCGATCGACCGCGCATGGGTGTACGAAGCAATCGGGTGCGACACTCACGGCAGTAGCGCGAAATCTTGCTCTAAATCTTGTTCCGGCTGCGGTTAAACCGACACTACTTCTTGAATTTCTGGGATAGCGCTTTTGAGGCGTGTCTCAATGCCTTGTTTTAGTGTGGCAGTCGAACTCGGACAACCACTGCATGAGCCCTGCATTTGCAAATACACCACGCCCGCCTCGAAGCGATCAAAAGTGATATCGCCGCCATCCATTGCTA
The DNA here is from genome assembly GCA_002387735.1 of Bacteriovoracaceae bacterium UBA4573. GTDB lineage: Bacteria > Bdellovibrionota > UBA1018 > UBA1018 > UBA923 > UBA923. The sequence goes on from DGKJ01000029.1 coordinate 63,686, forward strand.
CGGCTGGACGAATTTCGCGGTCTAGAATTTCACGAATCTTGTCTTCGATTCCGCCACCGGCGCTCGCGCTAGCGGCAGCATCATGGGCCGCTACATAGTCGGCGTCAACCACTGGCAAACCCTTACCCAAGTGGTCTTTCATGACGTCCATGACTCCTCGATTAAGACTCTCCCAGTCGCCGTCACTGCCTTTAGTGATTGTCACAAAATTGCGGCCGATCATTACCCCCGCCACTCCAAGCACTTCGAAAAGTCGGGTGGCGAGTGGAGACTTCGTGGCGGACTCACGAGTCGCAAAATTAGCAGGCCCTTTTTCCAAAATCGTTTCTTCTAACACGTACTTGAGCGTGTTCGGATTGGGCGTGAATTCCAACGAAATGTTCGGCGTGTTCATGAGTTCAGCTCCTGATAGATGATTCTAATGCCGATGATATATATCGTAATTTGAGCGAATGCACACTAAAAACGAAATCGAACGCCGCCTTTTAGCACCGATATGTCGTCGCGCAAGTAAGGAACCGTGGCTCCGTCACGCACCGACGGGCTATTTCTTAAAATTTGGTCAAAATTGGCAAAAAGCCCTACGCGCAAGTCGAAGTCTCTAAGGGCTACTAAGTAGTCGGCGTCGATTTCGAATTGGGTTGTATCGCCGGTGCCATAGGTCACGGCGTGATCAACATCGTAGGAAATTGAAGCGGACTTACAAGTAAAGGCCCCTTTTGAACCAACAACTGGGCGACCACTCTCTTGTTCACCGTGAGTGAGATTGTCGTACCAAGCCACACCTGCCACGCCGTAGAGTTCAATCTGGCAGCTGCCTTTTGCCTTAATCACTTTCCCAAGATAAATGGACGTTTTGGTTCGAACATAGTCTGGAATTCCCACGATTTCAGAAACCTGCACGGCCGCGTCCAGAGCGTCGACGCCGACCCAATAGTGTCCGCCGGCGAGATCAACGTAGCGCGAGAGTCCTAAAACGCCTTTCACGGAACCCGCCCACGCGTCGTCGACCACCGAACCAGTGGCTTCGATGCGGGATATCCATTTTGTCTTAGCTTTTTTGGACAGCTTTCCGGATTGAATGATTAACAACTGCAGATCCGTTCCACGATCCATTCCTGAGTTGTAGTTATAGGGGTGACGCATACCGAGCATCCCCACCTGAGCTTTGGTCACCGGTAAAGCGTACACTGTAACGCTCTCATCGGCGTTTGCGCTCCCGATCAAACTTAAACCCAACAATAACGTGGTGAGAATTTTCATGAAAATGGTTCCCTTTCGAAAAAAATACAGTTCCGAGTAACGCGGCGCTTAATATCAAAATCTCCTGCAACTTGAAAGGCAAACGCCATTCTGATAAAAAAAGTCGATTTTTTAAGGATCCTCATAACCGACGGAGTCCGAATGCGCGTGTTGGCTTTTGCACTTAGCTTAATGTTCGGTCCCGAGCTTTTAACCCCCACGACAACTGCAGCAGCCGAAATTTCACCGACTCCCAAACCTCAGAATCAAGCAATGATCACCCTTTTACATATAAACGACGCATATGAACTGGCTCCAATCCAGGGCCGGGGTGGACTTGCCCGAATAAAAGGGCTTAGCGAACAAATTCGACGCCACCATGAAAAACCGGAGAACGTGCTGTTGCTCCATGCCGGCGATTTTTTGGCCCCTTCGCTGGATTCTCAGATTTTTCGGGGCACCCAAATGATTGACGTCATGAATCGTATGGGTTTCGACGCGGTCACCTTGGGTAACCATGAATTCGAGTACGGCCCGGAAACACTCTTAGAAAGAATGGCGACCGCCAAGTTCCCAATTGTTACTTCGAATATTCACCAAATTAATAGTTTTGGTTTTGGCAACGCTCATCGATTCTTATTGATTGAACGAAATGGCATCAAAATTGGAATTTTCGCAGTCACCACACCTAGCACCACGCAGTCTTCTTTTCCCGGACCGAACGTGGTGTTTGACGACGTTATTCCGGCAGCAAAAAAAGCGGTTCGACAGTTACAGGACCGAGGCGCGCAATTTGTAATCGCCCTCACTCACCTAGGAATCGCAGAGGACCGCGCACTAGCCCGCGCCGTTGACGGCGTTCATCTAATTCTTGGTGGCCATGATCATAGCCCCATGCACATCGAAGAAAACGGCGTGCAAATAATTAAAGCCGGTACCGACGCTCAGTACTTGGGACGAGTAGATTTGGTTTTTACGGATGGTGGAGCCGTGAGTAGCAAACAATCCTCTTTAATACCCATAACTGCTGAGACTCCGTCTGATCCTGATCTTGACGCCCTCATTACGAATTACGTGAACGAGGTTCAGCAAAAAACTCACCATCCCTTGGCAGCCACAGAAGTGGACTTTGAGGTGGACCAAGATGTCGTTCGCACAAAAGAAACCGCTGTGGGAAATCTTCTTGCTGACGCTTTTCGTGAACGCTTCAAGGCCGACCTTGCAATCGTCGGAGGTGGCACGATTCGCGGCAACCGGCTTTTTAAGGCGGGAGAATCTATTTCGCTTTCGGACATTCGCAGCATGATTCCCTGGGCCGGCACGTTGGCCAAGATTAAAATATCGGGCGCGACTTTGCTGAGAACACTGGAACACTCGATCAACACCATTCCGAGTTCGAGTTTTCCCCAGGTTTCCAAGAACGTCCGACTTGAATTTGATCCGTCCCGTTCGCCCGGTAACAGGATCGTAACTCTCACGCTCGACGGAATTCCCGTGAGTGCCGACCAGCAGTACACTTTAGCGATCGACAATTACCGAATTAATGGCGGTGACGGGTTTGGATACCTCGCACAGGAAAGCGAGATTCTAATCGGCGACGACGCAAAGGTCGGCGAATTCGATGCTTTAGTCGACGCCATTCGCGGAAAGACAATCGCACCAGTGGTCGATGGCCGCGTTAAATGCGTCGATATTCTAAAATCCGGTTCAGAGAGCTGACCCGGCGTAAGCGACGCCTAAATCAGACGTACTGACCTTTCTTTATCTTATCTACGATGATTTTTTCTGGCATCGTCGGGTCCTTCGGATCAACCGTAAAGTACGCCTGTTGTTCGCAACGACGTTTGTTTTTAAGCAACCAACGAAGAATTTCAGAACACCCTTTATTGCGTTTATCTTGAAAAAAGGGGTCATTTTTAAGTGCGTCGTCGGCTTTCTTTAGGGCGCGCACCTCTTGAGCGTCATTCTCTTTTACGGGATAGTCGTTTAGATCATATTTTTTAATGTCTTCTGGCAACACCCCTAAGAAATGAACATCGGGGGCCGAGTAGTCGGAGTTTCGAATAAGACTCGCTGCGGACCCCGCCTTAAGTGTGCGATAAATGTTTTGCATGGTGTACGCGTCAAGGTCGCCAAAGAAAAACATCGGCGTCCGCAATTGGTCCTGAATGAGTTTAGCCCAGCCGCGCACGGCGTTTGACGGCACCCCTTGCGCACCAATCACGATAGCATTGTGCCGTTTGGTGAAACCATTGGCCACGAGCGTATTGGCGGTACCTTCCGATTCGACAATAAGAGCAAAATCCACTTTCTTTTTTGTCGTCAGTTTTAAGTTTTGCGGTCGATTTTTTGGCTGAAAGGGACTTGTTCCGAGCTTAGAAAGGTCGATCACTGCCTTTTCGCCGTCCGGTAAAGTTTCCGTAACAACCAAATGCTGGGAATAGGTTTGCCCGCCTCGGTCGTTTGCGTAGCAATTCACTTCTTCGCGATAAATCTCTAACATTTCGCAGATGAAGTCGATCGTAGCGTCACTTTCGTCTTGATCCCCGAAATCCAGCGGTTTGAGTTTTGGATTGTGCTTAATCTCGCCTTTCGAAATATAGTACAACTCGCGTTTGGTATTTACGCTCCCGGTATCGAGATTTCGTAAAAGAATCTCCAGCATGAAAATTGCGCGCGACATTTTTTTTACAGAACTTACGTTCAGTTCTGTACGAACCTTTTTGTTACCGGGCTGCAAATAACCGACCTTGTGATCGTATCTCGCGTTGTCCAATGCGCATTTGGTGGCCAGCAGCACTGGACGTTTGGCCTTCTCGAGATCACTCAACAAGCGGCTACAAAGTTCTCGCGACATTTTTGGTATCGTTTGGTCTTTATTCATGTGTTCCTCTACAAATTGAAACTAGTTTGACCGCCGCCATCACTGTCGTCGTCGTCACTGCTAGCTCGTACGGCAGCCGGCTTAGCTTTTTCACGGGCACCGCTTTTAGATTTTTTCTGTTTTCCGTTTTCGGAGCCGTCACTATCCCCGCCTTCGTCGTCGTCCGGCTTTTTATTTTTGTTACTTTTGGCGATCGCTGCGGTCACAATCGCATCTGCTTCTTTTAACTCGGTTTGTGCTTCCCGAGCATCACGACCAAGAATTTTTACCAACCCATCCTCAGCGCGTTTTTTGCGAGCTTCAGGAGCATTGGTGATCCGACAAAGACCATCGACTAAAATTGGGCAAAACTGTTCGATATGCCGCAGTTTTTCTTCGAGATCATTGGCTTTGACTTCGCGCCGAATATGCCGTGAAAGTCGTTGCCCCGCTTGTATAAGCGCTCTTCGAATTTCTTCTACTAGCTCTTCACTCGCGTCGATGGTTTCTTTGGATGCATTTTTAAATTTAATAAACGGCGACACCACCGACACGGCCATGACGTAGGGGCCCGAAGGCAACCCACCGCGCGGCTGCGCCAGTTGATATGCGCGCCAATTTACACTTTCAATTGCTTTAACTATTGCACATGCCGCTTTATCGAACTGTAGCGGCACCCGATTAGCGAAACGCAAAACCTGAACCGGAGTTTCGGCGTCATCGCCTACCGCGCGGTTTAACAATCGCGCAATCGCCACTTCAACCTGAACGGGTTTAAAGTCCGCGATGGTGGGCTTGCGAGAAACCACCGAAAAAAAATCTACTTCGCCCAATCTTTGAATTGCTTTCGAGAGCGACGCCTCGCCGATTGCAAGCACCGATCGAGTGCTAGGCGCCATGAGCGGAGTATTTTGAATTGCACTGAAAAGTTCTCTAAACTCTGCTTCACTGAGTGCATCAACGTTCTTTTCAAACAATGCGGGCTTTAGCCCAGCTTTCTTTAATTCGGCAATCGATGCATCGCTGACTCGCGAAAAACCTTTTTTTAGCCAAGCCGAAGTTTTCACCCGGCCAAACAAGTGAGAGTGCGCAATGAATTCGCCCAACTTCATGGTGTGGGGGTGCGGTTCGGTGGCTTGAGGAATTTCTGGGATCTCTTTGGTCAGACGTTCAAGTTTTTGCACGCCCAGTTCAGGAAGTTTATAGCTAAGCGTTATGTGGGGGTTCACCAGAGCTGTGCCCGTGAGGTATGTGAGCAACCCGCCCTCCCCGTTGAGTTGAATGCGCCCGTCGATCAAGAACTCTACCGACACACCGTGAGGACGGTCCCAATCTATTGTTTCTTTGTTTTTTAGTACACCGCGGTTGTGTTTAATATCCACTTCAACCAACGCCTTGACGGCTTTTCGCATCTGAGCGGTTTTGGTGATCACCGTGGCACCAGCGGCGTTAGTCAATTG
>DGKJ01000029.1:69398-109749 GCA_002387735.1 Bacteriovoracaceae bacterium UBA4573
ACCAGCGGCGTTAGTCAATTGCGCCCAGGTCGTTGCAGCTGAAATACCAATTCCTTGCTGCCCCCGAGAGCAACGCCCGCGCCCAAACTTGCTTGAGGCCAAGTACTCACCAAAAACTTTCGATAAGTCGTCAGGATCGATTCCTGGTCCGTTGTCTTCGACCTTAACCCGAATGCGGTCAGCGTTCTTTAAAGTACCGGCTGCAACCTTTTCGACCTCAATGTAAATCTGCGGCAGAATCCCAGCATCTTCACAAGCGTCGAGCGAGTTATCGATGGCCTCTTTAAGTGTCGTTAGCACCGCTTTCGGAAGGGAGCTAAAGCCCACTTGCTGAAGGTTTTTGGAAAAATACTCCGCCGTACTAGCCGAGCTGATTTGCCCTTTTTTTGATTTTTTTTCTTCTGCCATGCCACGAGAATAGGGGTAACCCCACGATTGTGCAAGGAAATGGACTCGCTCTTTACCTGACCACACCAATCTGTTAATAGAGCCCGCAATGATTGCGCCCCGCATTCGCACCGCTTTTTGGTCTATTCAGCTATTCCTCCTCTTGGGGGCGCCGAGCACTTTTGCCAATAGTGCGCTGGAGTCATGCCGCGACCTACTTGGAAGCTACCGCCACATGCTCTCTAACGACGCGGTAAACATCAGTTGGAATCACCCCGTACTCTTTAGTGAACCTGATTTTAGCGCCTACGAAAAAAAATCTACCCTGTTGCTCCGAACAGGGTTTCCCGAACTTGCGCACGCGACCGAAAATCTCAACCACAATATTCACGACCCGGAGGCTCACGCTGCTCTACTTGTGGCGCTTCGCCCCCGGCTTCTTAGTCGCGGCCTCAACATCATGGAACCGGTTTGGGACGCAAGCGACCCTATTCCCACGCTCCTTGCTCGAGTGCGAGCCTCCCGCACTCGAATAGATATTGATCGCAGCGAAGGAGCAGATCATTTTCACGGCTTCGTCGACGACGCCGAAGGTTGGAACACTAGAATCATGCTCGATACCTCGGCGTTTATCGACCGCAACTCGACTCGCGCCTGGGTGCAGCGCCGCCACCTCCATTTGCTTGAGCTCGCTCCTCCATTCATTCAATGGACCCAGCGCACGCTCAGCCCTTCGACGATTCACGAACTCGTTCACCTAGCGTTTGCATTCCAAAGAAGCGCAGACCTTGCGGGCGAAATCCCCCTCAATGCACTACCGCCAATATTCTTAGTCACAGTTCCAAAGAAAAACATTCTGAAAGCCTCACGCGAACTGGGCGTATATGCCACCGAACGATCTCCGTCTCATTCGACGGACGAGGCAGACGCTCACCTCGCGACTTCGCTGGTGCATCTTGCAATTGCCGAAAAGTCGGTGGAGCAGCTCTCGCAACTAAGTCGCTTGGACCTACTCGGTGCCCACATGCATGCAAAAGAAGCCATCTCGGCCTTGGAAACTGCCCGAGGGATTTTGGATCACGATCATCGAGTTTTCAAAAAAGCGCTCAAAGAACTTGAAACCTTCCGCGGGGGCACTCTGGTGAAAACTGAAGATAAAGTACTCGACCGCCGCTACATTACAAAGTCCGGGATCGTCCTTTCTTTTTCTCGGGCCCAAGCATCTTCGAGATTTAATTTCCCCACATTCGCGGGCGACACCCGCCACGATAGTGAGCTTGCTCGCGCGATGCAGAAACTTCTTGCGTTACAGATCGCCCACTACGATCTCCTTCTGGCGAAGATGAAACGTTTACTACGCCCCGCCGGTGTCTACCTATTCGACATTAATCAACGAATGAGCGAGCTTCCCTGAAACCGGGGACCAAATTAATTGCAGAAAATCTTGAAATTATTCTTGGACAACGGCGCCTGGCGGCCTAAATTGGTTTCGAGTTTCGACAGGGATCAATAGGAGATTCTAATGCGGGTATTGTTGACTGGGTTTTTATTTTTTAGTTTGTTGAGTCATTTTTCCGCGGCATTTGCTCGTACCCACGATGCAATCAAACAAAGCGGTGTGCTTCGAGTGGCGGTTGATGGCATGACGCCTCCATTTAATTATTATAAAGGCAAAGAGCTCTCTGGCTTTGAAATTGACCTCGTCAATGAAATGGCCAAACGCCTAGGCGTCAAGGTCGAATGGAGTGTGCAAACCTTCAACACCCTACTGGTCGGACTTGGGCAAGACCGATTCGATCTCATCGCCTCGTCCCACGCGATCACGCCCGAGCGCCAGAAGGTCGCCGACTTCGCTGAGCCCCACTATTGTACGGGTGCTGTACTAGTAACTAAATCTGGCGGCCCTAAAACCAAATCTGACCTCGTAGGAAAAGTTGGGGTCGTGCCGGTAGGAACCGTTTATTACAACGCCCTCAAAAATGTTCCTGGCATAAAGGAAGTAAGAACTGTTCCTAGTGAGACGGACGGCCTTCAAACCCTACTCAATGGCCGGGCCGACGTTTGGGTAACCGACCAGTTCGTCGCGATGGACGTGGTTAAGAAACACCAAAAAGAATCGCTCACGGTCGGAGAAAGCATCATGGATCAACAAAACGCGATGGTCGTTGCCAAGGGCAACGATTCTCTACGAAACGCGATCAACGTGATCGAGCGTAACATGATGAAAGACGGGTTTTACAAAAAACTCAGCATGTCCTATTTCGGTCGCGACATACGCTGCAAATGAAACAACTCATCCACCTCGGTTTCGCGTTTGCGGCCATTGCCGTCATTTTTCTAATTCTGAATTTCGCTCTGCCCCTTTGCCCTGAACCTATTGGGTCCCGCGCCGACTTGTTTATTACTGGCGCAAAACTCACGCTTGTCCTCACATTCTACGCGGGCGTTATCGGATTATTGTTAGGAACGCTCGCAGGCGTAGCCAAGCTTCAAAAAAATCTTCTACTGCGTGGAGTGGCCACTTTTTATACCTGGCTATTTCGTGGCACTCCGCTCCTAGTACAGATTCTTTTTATTTACTTCGCATTGCCAGTTGTTTCGCCATCGTTTCAGTTTGACGAACAAACTGCAGCGATCATTGCATTGGCGCTTAACGTGGGCGCTTACAATGCCGAAGCCATTCGCGGTGGCCTTATTGCCGTGCCCAAAGGTCAGACCGAAGCGGCCGTTAGTCTTGGCCTCTCGCCCGTTCAGACGCTCGTGTGGATTACTCTACCTCAGGCCTTTCGGATTTCGATTCCCCCTTTAGTGAGCAATCTAGTGGCACTTTTAAAAGACAGCTCCCTTGCCTCGAGTATCGGGTTGCTCGAACTATCGTTGGTAGGAAATCGCGTTTCGAGTGAAACGTTTTCACCAGTACCTGTCTTGCTCACCGTGGCTGGAATTTATCTCGTTATCACTAGTGTGCTTACCGCTGCTGCGTTGCCGCTTGAGAAAAAAGTTCGAGGTGAAAAATGAGCGTACTCGTCACTCGCGATGTGCACAAAACATTTGGCACTCAACCAGTGCTCAATGGCGTTTCATTTACTGCCGACAAGAGCGAAGTGATCGCCATCATCGGACCCTCGGGATCTGGTAAATCCACCTTTCTGCGCACGCTCAACGGGCTTGAAAAAGTCGACCGAGGATCCATAAAAGTTTTAGGTCGCGACGTGGCGAACGCGACTGATTTGTCTCGCATTCGCGGCAAGGTGGGTTTCGTATTTCAGGGATTTAATTTATTTTCCCATCTTACGATTCTTCAAAATGTGATGTTGGCGCCCATTCGAGTTTTAAAGTTAAAACGTGCAGAAGCCGAACGACTGGCGCTTCAGCTCTTAAGCCGTGTAGGCATTGCTGAACACGCGGGCAAATACCCTTCTCAGATTTCTGGTGGGCAACAACAGCGCGCGGCGATTGCCCGCACTTTGGCGCTGCAGCCCGAGATCGTACTGTTTGACGAACCCACGAGCGCGCTCGACCCCGAAATGACGGCCGAAGTACTGGACGTTTTGCGGGAGCTGGCGAAGTCGGGACTAACCATGTTGGTTGTAACCCATGAAATGGGTTTTGCTCGTGAAGTGGCGAGCCGAATCGTGTTTTTCGACCAAGGCAAGATCGTGGCCGACGACCAACCGAGGGCGTTTTTCGAAAACTCCGAAAACCCGCGACTAAAGCTATTCCTTAGCCGAATTCTAAAGCACTAACCTTTACCTGATTTAAAAGGTATGCTAATAAAATCCCATGTTTCTGGGCTACCACACACTTTTTTGGCTGGCGTTGGTTTTCGCAATTGGCACCCTGCGACCAACTGCAACTACCGCCTCTGTTGTGCCCGCCAGTCGGACTGATGCTCCCAACTGCAGCGTCTTATTTTCGGAAATCGGGCTGTTAAAACAATATGGCGAAATCACCATACTCCCCGCCGATGATCAGCGAGAACTTTTTCGACGCTTCCTCGCGGGTGATCGCGAGGCGGGCAATCAGTTTGCCCTTCAGTTCGTTCGTTTCGCCGCCTGGCGAGCGCGGTCTTTTCAAAGAAGTTTCCCAGCCTTTACGTTTGAGGAACTTTTTCTAGCTGGATGGCTCGCCATTGGTCGCGAAATGGGTCTAAGGCGCTACAATCCCGACCTGGGAACGCCAATGAGTTATTTCGGAGCTCCCGTTAACTGGGCCATAATTGCACATATTCGCACTCGCAAACGAATCGAAGGAAAATACATTCATTCGAAATTCCTTGAATCGACTGAACAGATTCATGAGCAGGCGGAAACGACTGGCGCCCTTCCGCTCGAGCGAAGGTCTCACGAGTCGCCGTTCACTTCGGAGCACACACAAAACAGTACCAACTGGGAGCGTACGAGAGACTTACTCGACGCTAAAACGTTTATTCAAAAATTTCGCGCCACGCTCAAGGATCCGAAAAAAATATTTATTCTCGACGATTACTTACTAGGCGAAATGGAACGCGCGGAGTTCCTAAAAAAACACAACATGACACGCGGAATGTTAGATTTTCATAAAAAAGAACTAGTACTGGCCCTAAAAAAATTTGCTGAAAACAACAGCGAATAAAATCTAACTCTGGCGTTATCACACCGGAAGTTACCGGCCTCCGGCCGCACGCAAATCGTTCATACAAAAATCATCTAGATCCGGTACTTCAACGTTCCCCAAACGCTCAACCAGGGTGTCTTCGTCGATGCGATAATACATTAAGCAGCGCGGATTGTGGCAGTGATGGTGTGGTACTGCGGGACCACCGGAATAAATTTCGCCCGAGTGCAAATGACCGTCCACCATTGGAAGACCTAGGTTAACCAGCCCAAGCAAATGACCAAATTCATGGGTCAAAGCGAATTTTTCTAGCAGTTGGTAAGTCAACAACGTGTCCGGCGAATCTTGCTCCGCAGTCACTGCGCGTAACCGCAATGCATCTGCGAACACCACAACTGATGTGGCCTGGTGCGCAACCGCTAGGGTTAGACGCGATTCTAGGCCTATTTCGTCGTCCACACTAAAGCCATCGGGAAAAAGATAAAACACGGTGAGCAATGAATCATTGGAGTAATACTTACGATGTTGTCGCTCAAGTTCGCGAATCTGTTCAATAGAGTGGCGCTCCCGCCCGGTCGCAGGAATAGGTTCGTTCACCACGATGTGAACCCCTCGCGGTTTATTGAGTTTAGATTCCAAGAAGGTTTCTAAATGACTCAATGCCACCTGCGAAGGCGCTCGACCAGAAACGGCCGAAATCTCAATGAGGAGTTCTTGGTAGGGTTGGGCCTGCAGGAAATTGGCACTGACTGAGCCAAGGCCCCGGGCCTCAATAGCGACATCCTGGGTGCCTTCTTTTTGAACGTCAATTCCGCACCCTGTCAAAAGAATAGACAGTACGAAAACGCCTAAACAACCTGCCCAACGCTTACTCGCTTCAACAAATCCCACAACAACCTCATTTTTACGCGCCACATTAAGCATAAGTCGGTGTTAGCATAGGAATTTCCAACAAACACCTATCAAAGCTTGAACTGGACTACTCCAGAGCTTTTGCAAAAATCGGGCAAGGTTTGATGGGGTCCAAAATTTTTTTGCTTGTTCCTACCAGTTATTACAGAATCGCCGGTAGGGGCAGGTTCTTCACCCAAAGGAGGGGTTTATGAAACCAGGGAATTGGTTTTACAGGGCGTTGTTCATTGTCGGGGCAGTTGCATTCGCGTTAGTCGGGGCCGGGTGTCCGAATAAACCAAAGATCATTCAAAAAGTAGACGTCGTAATGTCGGAGAATCTTTCGACCGTTGACGTTGCACTTAGTCTGTCGAAAAACATCGAAACCGATTTCGGCGGTACCTTTGATGTTTCAAATGATGGTCGTGATTACGGAAGACTTTACCTCGAACCCTGGACCCCAACAGCGGCTTCACGTATAGGCTTCGAACTCAACACTGAAATCTTCAATGATCCGGGCTTCAACAATCCGCTGTTTTTCGAGCCCACTCAACTTTTTCCAAATGGCGAACGTCTACCTCGCATTATTGATCGGCCCATGGCGATGGTTAAGTTGAAAAATGAAGATGCAAACGGCAATCCAATCGAGCGCAATGTGGACGTTTACGCGTATGTCGACGTAAAACAACGCGACTGGTTGGGCGTAGCCGTTACCCTCAAGAAGGCCAATAAAAAGTATTTTCCAGAGGGTCTTGTTCTCACCCAGTACCTTGCCAAAGACGCTAAGAAAAATCCTCGCGTCGCAGTATCGGTATTTGGACCTCGAGACGGTGTTGAAGGACACGCAGGAATTTCGGTGTTTGCTAACGTCAAGGCATTCATGGCGGCAGCTAGAGGCAACTCCAAAGTTGCAGCGCGTATGATCGCTTACGAAATCAAAAAAGCTAGTGATCCAGTGTTCGAAGGTCCGCGCGGCAATTACTACAAGAAAAACCGCTCCGCTGCTCGCTCACTTGAGCACGCAGTCAGTGCATTGATCGAAAGTAACAATCGCAAAGTTCGGCATTAAGCCGTTCTAGTTCGCTAATCAGGGAGAGATAGTATGCACGTCGTTTCGTGTTTACGGGTGATGAGTTTGTTTTTTGTCTTGGCGGTTTCTTTAGGAGCCTCAAGCTGTAAAGAACGCAAATCAGAAATTGAACTAGTCATTCTACACACAAACGACGTGCATTCCCGTTTTGACGCCGGGTCGGCAGGCCACGACGATAATATCTTTCGATTAGGCGGTCTTGCTCGCTTAAAGACTCTCATCGACCAACAGCGCGCCAAGCATCCGAACACCTTGTTGGTCGACGGCGGTGACTGGTCAGAGGGGGGTATATTCTATACGGTCGATGCCGGTCGCAACATACTTCGCCTCATGGATCAAATCGGATACGATGCGGCGGTGATGGGCAATCATGACTTTCTAAATGGTCCAGTAGAAGTCGCGCGTCGGGTGGCCGACGCTAAAACGCGTGTGAAGGTAGTGGCTGCTAACAAAGACCTTTCACTTTTGTCGTCAGCCGAACAAAAAGAAATCAATAAATACGTCCCTGATTACGCAATCTTTAAGGTGGGCGATCTGCGGGTGGCCGTGATCGGAGTGACGACCGTCGCCACTGAATACCAGTCTTTTTTTGAACCTGGGAAAATCAAAGACTACAAAGCTGCTACAGCAGCCGTGGCCAAAAAAATTCATGATCAAAAATTAGCGGACATTCAGATCGTACTCTCTCACAACCACACGAGCGACAATATTAACATTGCCAAAACTGTTCCGTATATTCAGGCAGTGATCAGCGGCCACGATCACAACGTCACTCCAAAACCAATCGAAGTTCAAAACGCGGGTCTGCCGGTCTATGTCGTCGAAGCGGGCGAATGGGGGAAATTTTTGGGCAAACTAACGTTTGCGATCGACGTAAAAAAACGTTCGATAAAACTTAAAAAATACGAACTTATTCCCGTAGTCGAAAAAACTCCGGAACACCTCGGAATTAAAAACATGATTGCCGCCGAAATGAGAAAAGTTATTTCTCGATTCGGTTACGACGTTTTCAACGATGAAGTCGGAAACTGCGAAGACGAGATGCCGATCCAACGTAAATCCCCCACTGCTCTGGCAACCATTTTGGCTGAAAGCTACCGAGAATCCGCGCAGACCGACGTGGGCGTTGAACAATCCGACTTGATCGGAACGGGGCTACCCAAAGGGCGCCTAACTTCGCGTGCTTTATTTGACGTCGTACCCTATATTTTTAGTCCAATTGCCGGTCGTCAATTTCCCCAAGAGGGGCGTTCCTGGACCGTACATCGTCTCACACTCACTGGTACCGAATTATTTACTTTGTTGAATATTGCTGCCACGGCGCCAACACTTGGACTTCCAATCGGTTGGATCGCGGTTACCGGTGCACGGCTAGAGTATGCCCCTTCCGACCAGTGGAGCGCCCTTAAAGGCGCTCAAATATTAAATCGAGAAACCGCAAGCTACGAAGATTTAAACTTCGACGGAACCTACACCCTAGCGCTGAGCGACGGCGTACTGCGAGCATTAAAAATTATCGATGTTCCAATTTCAAAAGTCGAAAACACGGGAGTCGAAACCTGGCGCGCCCTACATCGTTCGGTGCAAACTAGAGGCTCGGTGCTCCCGGAGGACTACAGTCCCGAGGGTATCTACGTTGCAACCGATGGAGACTTAGGGCTTTTAAGACACAACGTGCAGTTCGAAAAAAACCCGAGGGGGTATTCGATTTACGTGCGCGTCACTAACACCGGCCTAACTGCCACAACACCAATGAAACTCAGAGTATTAAAACAAAATAAGCCCAACGATCCGGTCAATGCTGGCGAAGCGTCTGCGTATGTCGTCTTGCGTAAAGACATCCCGATTCCCGCACTAGACCCAGGGGCCACCACAGTTCTTCAGCTTGAATGGTCCAAAAACGTGTATTCAGGAGCTACTCCGTTCCGGTTTTATCTTGACGGAAAGGACGCCCTGAGTCGAAATAATTCATTATCCGTCAATATTCACGTTCCCTAAACGTAGTACGGTTTTCACTTCTAGCGCTCGGGGTTTATCTCTGCGTTCGCTTTGGTATTTTAAGCGTTCGCGTGGAAGGACTAGTGCCGGGCGATTTCTATCCTTTTCACGTAGTCGGTCGTCGAGTGCTTGCAGGCGAGAGCATCTACAATTTGGCAGACGTTTCGCCGTTTAAATACACCCCAGCTTTTGCTTTGGCGATGATCACAATCGCTAAGCTTTCTAAAACGCTTGCCTGGTGGATTTGGTGTGTGGGTTCGGTTTCTCTGTTTTGCTATTCCACACTGCGATTAGTTGGAATTTCGAGTTTCGAAAAATTAACACCGCGACGTCAATTTGTAATTGCTGGTCTCGCGGCGGTCAGCGCCTGGCACGGAATTATCGAACACTTATCCTACGGCCAAGCCGACATGTTGTTATTTGGACTTTTCGCTCTCAGTGCCCTCGCGTTGACTCATTCCTCGAATCCCCAGGATGAACCAAAAAACAATACCCAGTCCCTCAAAGCCGGCTTTTGGTTATCTCTCTGCTGGATTAGTAAACCTCCATCGTTGGTCTTAGGAAGCTACTTTTTAATTCAACGGCAATACCGCGCGCTTGGTTGGGCCATTGTTTTTACGCTTCTATTTTTATTTCTCCCGATTTTTTATTGGGGCCCTTCGACCTATCTAAGCCTTTTTGCTGACTGGTTCGCCGTGCTTCGAGACCGGCAACCCATCGAATTTCTGACGGGCAATCTGAATCAGGGTTTTGCCGCGTCGATGGCTCGTTGGACCGACCGTCCAGAGAGCTTCGGCACCATTTTTAAACTATCAATTCTTGCAGCGCTAGCGATCACTGGCGTCATCTGGCGAAAGTACCGGTCCCTGCCTCGATCAACGACTTTCGCGTTTAGCTATCTGCTTTACATGTGTGTCACACCTTTATCTTGGCGGTGGATCACGTGCGCGTGGCTACCTGTCGCATTTATGGTGTTCTCCGAACTTCCGATAAAATCGCGAATTACCGCCGGCGCGTTCTTGGTTTACGCCGTGCTCACGTTGTTTTTGCAGTCCCTGGTCGCCAAACAATTCGGCGTCACAGAACCCGACTGGCTGAGCGGCTGGGGCCTATACACGGTTGGAACTTTACTACTTTTTGCGTTTGCTATTTGGGCGCTTCATCGGAACCAGAAGACCCAAGCGCGCCGAGAATCCGAGCAGCTTCCGCTTCGTCAATGAGAACAAACTGTTTTTGATCGTCCTCATAGGCATAAACGTTTGCAGTACTTAACTCAAACCACCACGCATGAAGTCTCAAGCGGCGAGCCGCGACGCGTTCTCTCACCAGCGGATAGGTTTTAAGATGTTCGATTTGTTCTAAAACATTAGCTTGTGAAAGCGGGTTTACATGATTAACCGAAAGGTTCTTTTGTTTTAGACGTTTTTTCGAAGGCTCGCCGTGCCGCAACCACTCACGTAGATTTGGAAACGGAACCTTTTCGCGGCCGTCGACCAGGGCTCGCATGGCACCACACTCCGAGTGGCCACAAACCACAATGTCAGACACACCTAAATTCAACACGGCAAACTCGATTGCCGCGGCTTCAGACTCATCGGCCTTGGAAACGCCACTTTCATCACAACATGGAATTAAATTTCCCACGTTCCGCACCACGAACAAATCCCCGGGATCTGTTGAAGCGAAAAGATTCGGCACCACCCGGCTATCGGAACAGGCTATAAAAAGCGTATCGGGTGATTGACCCAACGCCAGCGCCGCGAATTTGGTGCGATACTCCGGCTGTATATTTTTTCGAAACTCTACGATTCCGCGTACAAGCTTTTTCATTGGTGATTAAGAAACTCAAACGTAGTGTCGAGTTGCTGCTCCAAAGAGCTTTGATTTGATGAATCGTAGGCTCGTTGTATGATCTGAATGCAGTGGTATGCCTCTTTGAGCTCGGCGTTTACGTAGTCGGAATTTCGGATACAATCGACGAATTGATCAAACATCGAATTGAACCATTGAACGTGACTAGCATCGCCCCAATGTGACGCGATCGAAAACTTACGTGTACCTTTTTGAGAGGCCACCTGAACGTCGTCATCATCGATTGTAATCGCGCCTTGGCTACCTTGAATTGAATAGATGACCTTGCGCACGCCCGCTGTCCAAGACAGATGTGCCGAAGCGTAACCGGTCGGAAACGTCAGCACGCAACTGAAGTTATCTTCGGTGTCCCAAGCTTCTGAGATTTTCACCATCTTGGCGGTCACAGCGGTTGGCAAACTTTTTAACCAATTGAAGGTAAGGTAAAAAGTGTGGCTCCCGTGATCCATCGCGATCCCGCCGCCCGAGTACTTTTTGTCACGACGCCAGTCAGTTTTCCATTCACTAACTCCCTTGGCATGGGTCGTTCGGTAGGTGTTGAGTGTCAGTCCGTGCACGCGGCCAATTTCACCCGAAGCGATGATCTCATCGACGGTTTTCACGACTGGAGCGTGTTTATAATTGTGGCATGGAAATACCACTCGACGATAACGACGAGCCGCTAAAAGTAGTTCACGAGCCTGCTCAAGACTAGCGGTCAGAGGCTTTTCGCAAAGCACGTGCAAACCGGCGCGAAGCGCTTTAAGAGCGATTTCGAAATGATCGCAAGGGGGTGTCGAAATATCGATAAAATCGAGCTCTTTTTCGGCTGCTAACAGTTCGTCGATCGAGTTATAAGTCCTAATAGTCTCATTGCTTTTTTTTGCGGCCTCTAAGCGCGCGATACAAACGTCGGCCACGGCCACGATTTCGACATCTGTTCGGGCCTGATAGGCAGGAAAATGGCCTTTTCCTGAAATAAATCCGAACCCTACAATGGCTCCTCGAAGCCTCTTGCTAGCGCTTTGCGTTTGATCGCTCGACGAATTCACTGCGCCCATGCCTTTGTTCTCCCTAGGGGCTAACACCCATATTTTTTTAGAAACTCTCATCTCATTAAACATTAATTGAAGCAAATTAGTCTGTTTTTATAGACTTGGCGCGTTATTTTAGATAATAGCCACCAGAACCGAGGTGTTGGACCGTGGCCAAGCTATTCAGCCCCCCCTTGTTAGCTCTGATTTTGACCGCAATGTTTGGGCGCAATACCGCGTCGGCTGCCATTTTTTATGATCAAGCGAATGTTCGTTGCGACGAAATTATCGCTTCGTTTGACGAGTTAAAACGGCAGGAATTCACCATAAAACTGATCGATGAGCTCGTTTTTAATGAACAAGGCAACGCTACGCCGGCCATTCTACAAGCCATAACATTGGAACTTCGCCGTTTGGTTATTTTGGGCTCACCGCTCGAAAAAACTGCGGACTATCTGGCGGCCATTTTAGCAGTTCCCCAGATCACAACCCCTACTCGCACTGCAGCTCATGAAATACTAATGAACTTGCCCCCAAATAGTCGCGCGGAGGCCGAAACGCTCGTAAACCTCGCCCTCCAATGGATTGAACACCCGCGGCTATCGATAACAACCGAGTCCGGAGACTTCGTGCGGCTTGTTCGCCGTAGAGTGTTGCCAGGGTTTTCGAGTTTCGACGGCCCACCGAGTCGCCACCAAGAACTGCGAAAAAAGCTGTTCGACATTGTGGTCGACTCGCGCATTGATATCGACACCTCGTGGGAGGCTTACGCTGGTTGGCTGGAATTAACAGTTTCGAACGGAATTTTAGCTCCCGAATTTCACCTTGATCTCTGGCGATTAGTCGAACATCTGAAGACGGGAAAGCCACACCAGAAACTGCCACCGAATTATTTGTACAAACTTTTTAATCATCTTTTGACGTACACCGGCGTTGACCTCGAACGACCCCGTCATTTTGTTGCGCAGGTGCTCGAACTAGCTCCAGAACTTGTCACTCAAATCATGCCTCGATTAAGTCGATCCCAAGTACTTGCGCTGATCGAATGGGAGCATTTGCCGGCCAAGACACTGGCAAACATGGTTCACACGCTCACGGAATTTGAACACCTAAAAGCGGCGGTCACTCGGCGCACATCCTACGACAGTTTAATTTTAGTAGGGGTGTGGAACCTCGGAAGATCGGTGGTGGCAGGTCTTACGCCCACCCAACGCCTCGCGCTCATGGCAAGAAGCTTGAGCAAACCGGCGCTAGATTTTGGCTCTATCAATCTGGTGTTATCGACCTATAGCGAGCTATCAAAGCCTGGCGAACTTAGTGCCCCTGTTTTTGAAAAACCCCTCGCGACGATGACTGAGTTCTTACTTCAGCGGTTAACAAACGACACTGAATCCACCACTGTTCAATCGGACAAGTCCTACATAGAAAACATGCTCACCCTGCTGGTCAATCTATGGGTAAAAAAGGGAATTAAATCCCCGGAGTCGATTCGTATACTCTCGAGCATCGCTCGACACCCCCAACTTCCAGTCCGTACGGCGGAAGCACTGGGCCATACGCTACTTGCGATCGAAGATCTCTCGATCGACACTGGCCCCATCATTAAGGCCCTCGAACAGCGAGATCCCGGTATTGTTAAACGTTTAATACGTCAGGGTATTGATCCAATCGCTTACTAAATTTTTGTACCCCCAAAACCCGCACGCTCTACTAAAAAATGAACCATTCCCTTCGTGCTGCATTGATTTCCCTCGAACACCGACATACTTTTGGTTCAAATGACACAGAATATTTCAACCCAGCCCTATAAAGGAACTCGTGATTTTTACCCCGAGGACTGCCGCGTACGCACTTGGATGTTCGATAAACTACGCACTACGCTCGGGCGTTTCGGTTATGAAGAATATGACGGGCCCATGCTCGAGCCCTTCGAGCTCTACGCTTCCAAGACGAGTGAAGAAATCGTCAACGAACAACTCTACTGGCTAGTCGACCGCGGCGACCGCAAACTTGCGGTACGCCCCGAAATGACACCAACCCTTGCGAGAATGGTTGCGGCAAGAATCCAAGAACTTCCCAAGCCTATTCGATGGTTTTCCATTCCAAACCTCTGGCGATATGAGCGCCCTCAGCGCGGACGACTGCGCGAACACTGGCAGCTCAACGTAGACGTTTTCGGGGGGAGCCGACCAAATGAAGACCTAGAAATATGCCAGCTCGTGCACGCAATATTCGATGGTTTCGGTGCAAGGTCTGGCTACGAAGTGCGACTCAACCACCGAGGGCTCACCAACTTTATATTCTCCGATCTGCTGAAGCTTCCGGCAGAAAAACACGCATCGGTCGGACGCCTGCTCGATGCTGCGCCTAAAATGGGTGACTCTAAATTTTTGGCGGCCCTGGCCGAAGAGCAAGTCACCGGGAAAACCGCTCAGTTTTTGGTAGACCTGTTAAAACCAGACGCCGCCAAACGGTTAGAGAAAGATTTAAAGAACTGCGCTGCATGGCAAGAACTCACAGCTCTCTTACAACGGCTCGAAGCTCTGGGACTTCGTTCCCATTTTCGCTTTGATCCGTCTGTCATGCGCGGGTTCATGTATTACACCGGGCTCGTCCTTGAAGCTTTTGATCTACACCCCGATAACAATCGCGCGCTCTTTGGCGGTGGCCGTTACGACAATTTGGTCGGCATGTTCGGAGGCCCCGCGCTCTCCGGTATGGGTTTTGGCATGGGCGACGTAACCCTTAGAAATTTCCTAGAGGTTCACCAATTGGTGCCGAATCTTCAAGCCGCCAATGGGGTGTTGGTCGCTCACCTTTCCGAGGCTCAGGAACTCGATGCTCTGCGCCTAGCCGATGCACTTCGTAGTGCTTCGGAGCAGCGCGTACTCACCACGCTTTCGGCAGAAAAACCCAAGAAAATTTTTGCAATGGCCGAACGGCTGCGCGTTCAATACGTAGTGTTCGTGGGAGATTCCGAAGTAACGTCACAAACCTTCGCGATGAAAAACATCCTGACTGGGGACCAAACACTTGGGACGGTCGCCGAACTAAGTTTCAAGCTCAAGACAAAGTCCTAATGCTCCAGCAAGACCTTTTTGCAGGCGAACCCGCGGCACTACCGACTCAAGAGCGACGTAGCAATCTGGCCCTTGGTGCTCGCCTATGGGCTCTGGCGGAAGATCATATCTATTTCGGAACTTCGAGTTGGAAGTACCCCGCTTGGAAGAATTCGATTTATTTTGACGATTACCAAACAAAAGTCGCGTTCGACAAAAACTGTTTGACGGAATATGCGAAAACCTTCCCGGCGGTCGGTGGCGACTTTTCTTTTTACCAGTGGCCTCATTCTTCAATGCTTCGAGAGATCGCCACTCAATGTCCAACGAAGTTCCGAATAGTTCTTAAATGCACCGACTTAATCACCATGGCTCACTTCCCAAGAATTCCTCGTTGGAAAGACCTCGCCGGACTCCAGAACCCTAACTTCCTGAACGTAGACTTATTCGTGGAACATTTCGCAGGACCTTGCAGCGCCATTCTCGGGGAACGCTTGGGGCCGGTGCTTTTGGAGTTCACTGCATTTAGAGATGAAATCGTGACGCTGGGCCCGGAACTGGGGCATCGCATTTCGCAGTTCGTGAAGGCCGTAAATCTCCGTTTTCCCGAAATTCAATTTGCCGTAGAGTTTCGCAATCGAGCGCTCGCGGTACCTGCTTTATTTGAATGTCTTGAACCCGCAGTCCCCGCAATGACAAGTTGGACGCGCATGATTGCAATTGAGGAGCAGTGGACACGTTTGCTAAAGTTAAAACGGAATTGGCCATTTTTAATGGCCCGCCCAGTTTTACGACCAGGAAAGTTAAAAGCTGATGCCGATGCACAGTATTCGCCATTCGGCCGGCTCCATGAGCGAATTACCCCAATGCGGGCAACTTTAATTGATATGTGGCAATTCGCACGCGCTCACAATATTCCAAGTTATTTTATGATCAGTAACACCATTGAGGGCTGTGCCCACCGTACGATTGCGGAAATCGTCGAAAGCTCCTAAAACACCGAAGCGTTCACGCCCAGTCGATTAGGGCGCGTAATTTTTCATTTTCACCCACGACCCACAGCACGTCCCCAGACTGTATATGATGAATCGAAGTTGGGTTAATTGTACGTTCGCCGTCGCGTTCAAGACCAACTACCATCCCGCCGAACCGTTCGCGAATGCCCGAGTCTTTGATCGTCAGCCCCACAAGAGGTGATCGTTCGCTCACCAACAACTCTTTCAATTCATAGCCTTCGACGTTTTGATAACGTTCACGCAGCCCAGGTGGGCGCTCCAACCGCTGCCTAAGCGGCTCCACTTCTTCGTCAGTGCCTAAAATAAGTAGTTCGTCTTTAGGATAGATCTTTTCGTTCGAAGCCGGTGGTACAATTGCTCGGGTACCACGTTGAATCACCACGACGTTCACGCCGTGTTTTTCCCGAAGGCCGACTTCCTGTAAGGACAGTCCGACGACGTCTGAATTCGCATGTACCTTAATACGCACCAAGTGAGCATCCCAGGGCGCTAAATCCCGCAACAGGTCTTTTGATCGCCGCGTTTTAGGATCATCCTTGAAGGTATCCAAAAATCTTTTTTCAAACCAACGATAAGAAGCAGCGAGCTCTTTATGAAGAAAAATCACCACAACTCCGACTAACGCCGCCATTACCAAAAGCACTATACCTATTGGAAAAAAACGAAGACTCAGCAATCCCAGCCACACAACAGTAGCGAAATGACCAACTATGCGGGGTCCGGTGTGCTTTGTTTTTTTCTCGGTGAAACTCGAAAACATCCCCCAAATGAACGGCAGCGCGAGCAAGAGTGCTACGCCCCAGGCCAAGGCGGAATGCAGCAGCGGTTTCAGTTGTGGAAAGTGCGCAATAGCCCGCGGAAGTACGATCTCACCGGAAAGAAAAAATACTACGGTCACTACAATCGCATTGGTAGCGATTCGCAAGAATCCTTGGAGATATTCGACCTGTTCTTGGCGATCGGCGCGACGCGACTGGGCCCATGCTGCATAACGCACCAGAAATTTTTTAGTTTCATGAGGCAACCAGTGTTCGATTCGAACAGCCGTCTTATGGGAAACCCTTACCAATAAAGGGGTAAGAAAGGTCGTAATGACCGACACCGCAACAGCGATCGGGTAAAGCTTTGAATTTCCGAGGCCCAATAATAGGCCAGTGCCTACGATAATGAATGAAAACTCACCTATTTGTCCGAGACCCATACCAACTTGTACCGAGGTTCTTAGAGTTTGCCCGGACACCAAGGATCCCATTGATGCAAAGAGGAACTTGCCCCCCACCACCAACGCCGACAACAGAGCAATGGTACCTAGGTTGGTTTGAAGTACTTTCACGTCTATTAACATGCCGACCGAGACGAAAAATATTGCGGCAAACACGTTTTTTATCGGTAACAACGATTCAGAAATTCGATGGGATTCCGAACTTTCCGCCAGAATTGATCCCATAACAAACGCACCGAGAGCCACCGAATAACCGAATGAGCCGGCAAACACCGAGAGTCCTAGACAAAGCGCGAGCGAAACTACAATCAACATTTCTTCGCCACCAAGCCGACCCACGAACTTCATCAGACGAGGTACGATAAAATAACCGAAGACCACCCAACTACCCACAACGATGAATAGTTTTCCAGCTGCAAAAAGCAAATCGAGACCGCGCACGCCCTCGCCGCCTGCGACCATCGCAAGTCCCACGAGCACCATGATGGCGATCAAATCTTCGACTATCAGAATCGCGAAAATCATTTCGGCAAATCTCCGCGTTTTAAGTCGCAAGTCGTCGAGGGCTTTGAGAATAATCGTTGTCGATGAAATAGAAAGCATGGCCGCGGCCAACACGCTATCGGTCTTTCGCCATCCGAGACCGTAACGGGTCACGCAATAACCCAACAACATAACGCCGGTGACCTCGATCAACGCGGTCAACAGTGCGGAAATGCCGACCCGTGAGAGCTTGCGAAAACTAAATTCGAGACCCAACGAAAACATTAGAAATATAACGCCAAGGTCTGCCCACACGCGCACGTTCGGCTGATCACTGATGAGTTTAAAAGGAGAAGAAGCGGGGCTGACAATTAGTCCGGCCACAATGTACCCCAACACCACGGGCTGGCGAATGCGGCTGAATATAAGCGTCACGAGCCCGGCCAACCCTAAAATGACGGCCAGGTCCGATAGTAGCGGGGGCAAATGAACTATTTGATTCACGGTTTATTTTTACCTTTGCGCCGATCGTCACACTTCTGTCCGGCTTCCGCTGGTTTGCGGGCCAACAAAAACGCTATCGCCTCTTTACCATTATCGGTCTCCCGATAAACTTGAGTTTGCAGAGATTTAAACATGGTCTCAAGCTCTCCTTTTGCGAGTAGGTAATCCCGATTCTGTCGTTTGTCGTACTTAAGTTGATCGACCGTGTGGGACTCAAACACCAGCATTCCGCAAGGTTTCAACCCTGTCACGATCTGGTTGACCATTTTTCTGGGCAGAAAGTAATAAACTAAAATTACTTCGTAAGCGTTTTCTTCGATTTGGTACTTGGCTAAATCGGCAATAACGGTGCGAATCGTGGTGCCGTTTTCTTTGGCCAACATTTTTGCTTTGCGTACCGCTTCAGGCGAAATATCTACGCCTTCTACTTTAAAACCCCGTTTGGCCAAAAACACTGCGTTTCGCCCCTCGCCCATACCGATATCGAGCACCCGTCCCACTGGTAGCATCGTATAGTGTTCGAGTAGAGAGACCGCGGGATCGCGTCCAAAAACATACCCCTTGGTTTTACGGTAGAGTCGATCCCATTTTAATTTGTCAGAATCACCGTCGTCGCCCGTCAACAAATGAAGATAACTTGAACTCGCATTGGCAATGGACCGGTGTTTGGTAGCCGTCCCTGAGGGCTCCCGGCCAAACAAAACGATTGGGGCGAAGGCCACAATGAATAAAACCCAGTATCGACTCATCAAAAAAACGGTTTCATACTTCAGTTTACTAGTCGAGCGGATTTCGCTATGTGTGGGTTCTATGGCACCTCCTCTTTTACCTTGGAAAGTACGTCAGAAAAAATTTCTCACGCACGATGTGTTTGAACTCATTCTCGCTCGGCCCGAAGGCTTTGAATTTGAAGCAGGTCAATATCTTAGCATCGTGGTCCCGGGAGCTGGTCCGGGTGGCCGAAATTTGCGCCGCGCATATTCCATTGCGTCGCCACCGGAAACTCCCGATTTAGAGCTGTGCATTAAAATAGTGCCTGGTGGCCCCGGCACCACCTACCTCAACTCACTGAACGAAGGCTCTGAGCTGCAAGCCCAGGGTCCTTTTGGTGACTTCGTACTCGATCACGACCAATCGCTACCCTGCATGTTCATCGGTACGGGCACGGGAATTGCTCCCCTTCGCAGCATGATCTTGTCTAAACAATGGAATTCTACGGCCCCCGTTGCATTCCTTCTTGGCGTCCGAGCAGAACAAGACATCGTTTATCCAGAACTCTTTTCGAACGATCGTCCAAAAGCATTGGCACAACATTCCCATGTAAAAATCGCACTGTCTCGTCCAACCGGCCCTTGGACAGGTTATCGCGGACGCGTCACCGATTACCTCCGCGATCTCCAAGCGAAGGCTGAGTGGAATTTAGCGCAGACCCATTACTACCTTTGCGGCTCCGGCGCCATGATTGCTGAAGTCAAAGAATTGCTTGGCGCTCAAGGCGTTGCTAAAGAACAAATTCATATGGAGAAGTACTTTTAATGTTTGGACTCTCGGGTGAACATCTCATTCTTTTAACGTTGGCCCTCTTTGTATTTGGTCCCAAGGGCCTACCCCGGATCGGAACTTCCGTCGGACGGGCCGCTCGCGGGGTCCGTGACTTTCTCGGAAAAGATTCTTCGCTAAACCGCGTCGACACGATCGAGGCAGAATTTCGCCCAGTTGTTAATAAACAATCTGAATCCAAGCCAAACCTATGACGCAAGAAAGTTTGGCCACACGATTAAAGGATTTTTTTGAAAACCATGAACTGGCAAAAAAGGCCGCGCGTTCTATTAAGGACGGACGCGAAATCCAGCTGAACGTTGATCAAAACACGTTTACGTTTACCAAAACCGGCGGCCATAATTCGCTCAATGAGTCATCACCCAAAGAACCCGATTTTGTTTTCGACATTCCGAGCGCGACTGCGGATCAGCTTACTTCGGGCTCCTTTAAGAGCGTTGGGGAAGTGGGCATATTTTTGTTTCAAAAAATTCTTTCGGACAATCCTGCCGAAAAGGTTCGCGTCCGCGTCAAAACAGGCATTATAACGCTGGTGCTCAGTGGCTATCTCGGCGTTCTAAGCGAGGGTGGGGCCGAAGTAGCGAAGTTTCTCGCCCAGCGTGGTTTGAGCAATCCTTCGAAAATCAAAGACGCTCTTGCAAAACTGCGCGGCTAAATCCAGAATACGGTCATGAGCAAGTCGAATCTCGACGAAAAGAGTTTTACTAAGTTTCTAAACCAAACCGATATCGAAAGCATCGTCACTAGTCTCGCGAATCAAATCAACCGAGCCTACGAAGGGCAGCAGGTTGTTCTGGTTGGAGTACTAAAGGGCTGCTGCATTTTTATGGCAGATTTTTGCCGTCAGCTAAAACTCGACGTGGAAATCGACTTTGTTCGCATGATCTCTCAGGGCCGATCACTCACTGAACCAGGCACTATGAGTATCGTAAAAGACATCACGACTGACATTCGTGGCAAACACGTTTTGATTGTCGAAGAAATTATCGACTCCGGACGCGCTTTGAAATTTTTGTATGATCGCCTCAAGGCGAGTCAGCCGGCTTCGGTTGAAGTTCTCACTTTTCTCGACAAGCGCGGTAAACGAATGGTCGATGTACCCGTTAAATATTCCGGTCGCTTAATTGAAGATCAGTTTTTAGTCGGTTACGGCCTTGATCTAGAAGAAAAATGCCGCAATTTACCGGACATTTATTTTCTTAAATATCCGAACTGAATTTCCCAACCTCAGCTAGAACTTAGGCAGCCCTCCGGGAAGAGCTTTAAGGCCCTTCTGAAGCATCTCTTTAACTTCGCCCTTACCCGCTTTTTCGAGCAGTTGTTTTGCGGCATCGTTGACCGAAGTGCTGAAATTTTTCATCACCCCTGCTGTTACCGCTGCCATGACTTGACGCGTCAGTTCTTGAGTCACTTCGGCGCTCGAATTGTTAGACACGTTTTTTAATCGAATGTCGGGTATCGCGATTTCGAGTGGTTTGTCGCCCATGAGTGACAGTCCCGAAGGAAACACCTTGCGCGCAGAGACCTTTACTCCCTGAATCCAAAGATCCTCGATAAGGTAACTTCGTTTTTTTTCAGGTGCCGACTTACCACTAGCTTGTTCGGTCCCACTCGAGGCCGATGATTCCGATGCCCCGGCGCGCGATCGCAACGCTCGAGTGTTGCGATCGACGTTTTGCTGCAGTTTTGTGAGATTATTGGCCTCGCCACGACCTTCGTACTCGAGAGCAATATCCGAAAAATGAATCTGATGAATAACTACTTTTTCACCAAGCAGGCTCTTAACATTGATCTTTACCGCAGCACTTCCAACTGCGAATGCATTTTTTCCTACAAAGCCTGGAGGATTCGCAACTCGCAACCCACTAATGCTACCATTGCCTGACAGTGGCGACAGAAGTACTCGGTCTACCGTCACTGGAACGCCCGCCATGCGTGTTCCAACTTCTTCGATTGCACGCTTTACGATTGCGCCGAGCTGCCAGTAGCCAACACCAACTATGGCAACAACCACCAAAAAAAGGACCCCTAGAACTTTACCCATCGGAATTTGCCCCCTGTTTTTGATTTATTTTATGAGCGCTTTAGTTTTTTTGATAGTGAGGTCTATATTTTCCAGCTGGGTTTGGTAGCCCAGCAATTTTTCGCGCTCTTTTTGTACGAGCGCCGGTGGTGCCTTGGCCGTAAAACTTTCTTTGGAAAGCTTTTGCTGCACAAACTCAATGTCCGCTACTATCTGAGAGCGCTCTTTTTCTAGGCGTTTGAGTTCCCCGCTGAAATCGACCAATCCCTCGAGCTGAACAAAAAACGTGGCGTGTTTCGCCAAAATTTGCCCAGTTGTGGGATTTTTCTTCAAAGCACCAGTCTCGCGCGTCAAACTATCTAGCTGCGCCAACGCGCGTATAAAACCAATTCCCTTTTCCACTTCGTTTCCTTCAAAGGTAACTGCGGGACGAGCCTTGGGGGGAATGTTATTTTCTCCTCGGAAGGCCCGCAAAGCGGTAATCGCTTCTTGCCACACAGCAATATCTCGAAGTGCTGTTTCGTCAATCAGTGCTGCCACGGCAGTGGGAAAAGTTTTAAGCATGAGCGCATCGCCCTTTTTTACGCCGGTCCGCAAAGGCAGGTAGGAGTAAATTTCTTCCGTCACAAACGGAATAAGTGGGTGCGCCAACGCCAGCGTTTGCTCTAATACATGCAAGAGACATATTTGAGTCTCAGCCACTCGCTCAGGGTGAGAAGCGAGTAACTCTTTTGAAAACTCAATGTACCAGTCACAGTAATCATTCCACACGAAATGGTAAATTTCCGACGCTGCATCATTGAGCCGATACTCTTCGAGACCCTTTTCTACTGCAATGGTCGTGTGTTGCAGACGTGATAGGATCCACCGATTAACGGGATGCATCTTAGAAAAACTTTCTTGCACCCAATCGGTCAATGGTTTCCCCCCTGTCACTCCTGCAACAGTTGCAAAGTCAGCTGCTTCGACACGAGAAACATCGCCATCTTGAACGGCGCCTAATCTCATGAGCACGTAACGCGAGGCGTTCCACAGTTTATTACAAAAGGTTTTGTAACCCTCAATTCGATCGAGACTCAGCTTTATATCACGTCCCTGGCCCGCCATCGCAGTCAACGTGAAGCGGAAAGCATCGGCCCCGTAGTCGCGTATAATATCCAGCGGGTCGATCACGTTTCCTTTCGTTTTGCTCATTTTCTGGCCTTTTTCGTCGCGCACCATCGCGTGCAGGTAGACTCGCTTAAAGGGAACCTTACCGTCGTTGAGGTGCAAACCCATCATGATCATGCGCGCGACCCAGAAAAACAAAATGTCGAAACCCGTCTCCATCACGCTGGTGGGGTAGAACGTTTTAAGTGCCGGTGTTTTTTCAGGCCAACCCAGAGTTGAAAATGGCCAAAGCCCCGAACTAAACCAGGTGTCGAGAACATCGCTATCTTGTTCAACTTCGCTCGAGCCACATTGACCGCATTGAGTGACGTCGCTACGACTCACCGTGATGTGTGCACATTTCTTACAGTGCCAAGCGGGTATCTGGTGCCCCCACCAGAGCTGGCGCGAAACGCACCAGTCTCGAATGTTTTCCATCCAGTGGTAGTAAGTCGCGTGCCAGGTTTCGGGTAAAATTTTGATCGCGTCGTCGCGTTTTTCGAGGTCCTGTAGCGAAAGAGACTCCCCTTTTTTCACTGCAGAAATAGCTTTTTCCGCAAATGGTTTCATTTTCATGAACCACTGATGCGAGAGCATCGGTTCCACAACACGCTCACAACGCTGACACACTCCGACCGAGTGTGCATGTTCCTCGACTTTGATTAAAAGCCCCTGATCTTTGAGATCGGCGACTACTTTTTCGCGCGCTTCCGCGACCGAAAGCCCAAGGTAAGCACCACCGTTTTCATTAACTTTTCCTTTGGTGTCGAAAACACTGATGGTGGCCAAATTGTGACGCACTCCAATTTCATAGTCGTTGAAGTCGTGGCCCGGGGTTACTTTCAGCGCGCCTGAGCCGAACTCTTTATCAACATAGGCATCGGCGATAACCGGTATCAATCGGCCCACTAGCGGCACTTTAACCTTTTTACCCACCATCTTGGTGTAACGATCGTCCTCGGGATGTACCGCCACCGCGGTGTCGCCCAAAAGCGTTTCCGGCCGAGTGGTAGCGATCACGATTCCGGGCGCATATTGAATATGATAAAAGTGGCCTTTTTTATCGGTTGGAACTACTTCAAGATCCGAGAGCGCCGTCTGACAACGATGGCACCAATTGATCAGCCTCAATCCACGGTAAATTAAATTTTCTTCGTACAGCCGGACAAAAACTTCTCGAACGGCTTTCGATAGCCCTTCGTCCATCGTGAAACGTTCGCGCTCCCAGTCGGGACTCGCTCCAAGCTTGCGCATTTGCTGCACGATTATGGCGCCGTGCTTTTCTTTCCACTTCCAGATTGTTTCAATAAAGGCTTTGCGACCCAATTCATGACGCGATTTTTTTTCTTTTGCCAGCTCCCGTTCAACGACCATCTGGGTGGCAATACCGGCGTGATCGGTGCCTGGCATCCAGAGAGTGTTGTAGCCCTTCATGCGCTTCCAGCGGACCAAAACGTCTTGAAGCGTAGTGCCCAACGCGTGGCCGTTGTGTAGAACCCCCGTGACGTTTGGAGGCGGCAACGCAATGCTAAACGCAGGCTTTGAGCTGGTATCGGCAGCGCGAAAAAAACCGGCCGATTCCCACCATTGGTAGAGTCGCGATTCAAACTGATTAGGGTCGTAAGATTTGTGCATAGTGATACGGAATTCTATAGCATCGGGGGGGGAAACCTTCAAATCCGCAATCGTTCCAAGTTCACTGGTACCGGTCTTGGCGCCCTCTCCCCCCTGGGTATTGCCTCAATTGCACCTTTACATTGACGGGGTTCGTTCTTATCCTAAAATTCGTCGGATCTCGGTCGTTTTCACATTTCAATCAGGAGTTCGCCACTATGCTTACGAACGTTTTCCTCGGCCTCACGTTAGTCGGGGCTCAATGGGTTTTAGGATTTTTGATTGTAGTTAGTGTGGTTTCCGTTGCCCTGATCTTCGAACGATGGAGTTACTTTCGAACGGCGCCTAAAAAACTGGAACAATCACTTCAAAGCGCCCTCAAACCGATCTCGGGCGAAGCCCGTGAAACGAAGGGCCAATACGTTTATGACGGACTTATCGCCGATGCACGATTGAAGGCTGAAAACCGGCTTAGCTGGCTTGCGACTATTGGTTCCAATGCTCCATTTGTAGGTCTTTTCGGCACAGTACTAGGAATTATTAAAGCGTTTCATGACCTTTCGCAGCAGGGCACTCAGGGTTCGTCCGTCGTGAGCGCGGGCATATCCGAAGCTCTAGTAGCCACGGCCGTGGGACTGTTCGTCGCAATTCCCGCGGTGATCGCCTACAACTATTTCCAACGAAAAGTGCGGGACATGTTGCTCATAGCAGAACGTACTAAAAACCATCTTTTTGCGGACAACCGCTAAGAATTGAGGGTTCACTTGGCTTCGCAACTCGGCAACGACGAAGAGATATCGGGTATCAACGTCACACCCTTGGTTGACGTCGTATTGGTGCTTTTGGTGATTTTCATGATCACCGCGCCCGCGCTTTATCAGAACGCGATCAACGTCCAATTACCAGAAGCGAAAACCGGTGAAGACGCGTCCAAAGCGCTCCTCCAGATCGTGGTCAATGAGTCCGGGACAATTTTTTTGGAAAACAAACCAATGTCGCTTGATCAACTCGTCGCCGTGGCCAAAGCTCAAAACTCTCAATCCGCCCTAATCATGGCCGACACCAAAGTAGAGCACGGCAAAGTTATTTCGGTTGTTGATCGCCTTAAATCCGAAGGTATTCAGAAGTTCTCTTTTGGAGTGGAAAAGCATTGATGAGTCGTTTTAAGCGGTGGTGCTTGCTGCCTGCGCTTGTGCTACTCGTCTCATTTGCTTGTAATCGCCAGTCCGTGTTAAACGCTCCTGCCAAGGAACCCAGAGAACCACTCATGAGCACGAAGTCGTACCAAAAACCAACCGATGAAGAACTAAAGTCGCGGCTCACCGCAGAACAATACCGGTGCACGCAAGAGGCTGGAACTGAAAAACCATTCGCCAACGCCTACTGGGACCATAAAGAAGACGGCATTTATGTCGACGTCGTCAGCGGAGAAGCTCTATTTAGTTCGATCGATAAATATGATTCCGGTAGCGGATGGCCAAGTTTTACCAAACCGTTAGAATCACAAAATATTAAGTCGATTCAAGACCGTTCCCACGGAATGGATCGTACCGAGGTTCGGTCTAAAAATGCGGACTCCCACTTAGGTCACGTTTTTGATGATGGCCCCAAACAAGCCGGGGGGCTGCGCTTCTGTATCAATTCCGCCGCGCTTCGATTCGTGCCACTTGCTCAAATGAAAACCCAGGGGTACGGGGCATTTCTTTTTGCTTTTGCTGAGAAGAAACATTGGCAAATCGCTACTCTGGCGGGCGGCTGTTTTTGGGGCATGGAGGAATTACTTCAAAAGCTCCCAGGAGTGATCGAAACCCAAGTGGGTTACACTGGCGGAACGCTTGAAAATGCCGTTTACACCGAAGTCAAAAAAGGCACTACCGGCCACGCCGAAGCTGTTCAGGTGTTGTTTGACCCTGCGTTCATAAGTTACGAAAAAATCTTGTTAGAGTTCTTTCGCATCCATGACCCGACAACTGTTGATCGCCAGGGCAATGATATTGGCACCCAATATCGCTCGGCCATTTTCTTTCACAACGCGGAACAAAAACAAATCGCGGAACGTGTTAAAAAACGCGTGAACGACTCTGGAAAATGGAAAAAACCAGTCGTCACCGCTTTGGTTCCTCAAGCGCGGTTCTGGCGAGCCGAAGAATATCACCAGAAGTACTTAGACAAAACCCCCAACGGGTATACTTGCCACTTCGCTAGACCATTTGAATTCTAGGCCACCACTAGCGTTCAGGAGAAATCGCATTGGCAATAATTTCTAAAACTTCGGCCGATGCCTTGGGTCCAAGAAATTTTTGAATATCTACATACCGATCTCTAATGTCAGTTGCCGCTTCTGGGAGATGCTTACTGCCCATTAAGAAACGGGCCATTGGAAAGCCCTCGGGAACCGGCAGCGGACTCGCATTCAAATCGCGTTCGAGCGCCGCCAAAAATTCTATCCACAACGCGCTCGCTTGCTCTTCATCTAGTCTGTGGGTCGCCGGTCCTTTTTTTCCGCCAGACCTCGTGAGATAGAAGGCCCCAAGCAATACCTTACGAATATTCCCCCGAATCACCTGTAACTCGATGCGCACGAGATCCGCTTTTTTTTCCGATTTTAATCCGATGCCCTCAGCGCTCCACTTTCGCGCTCCCTCACGCAGCAACCGGTCTATGTAGCTCGCCGCGGACTTGAGCCATTTTTCCCGCTCTCCGATAGTCGCTCCAGTGACATAGTGATCCTTGTAAGGGCTTTCGTCGTAGAAGTGTGAGCGATCTTCTTTGGGGACTACTCTCACTTTAATCTCGCCAGACCAATAAAGCGCGAACTCAAACGGGGGATTACGAATCCAAGCCGCAGCTCCGGCGAGCATTATTCCAGCATCTATGTCCAAAATCCCAGGATTCCAAAGAGGATCAACAATTTTCCGATCGGTAATTCCGTATCTGTTAAAACGTTCATACCGTTTTCGCCGCTCAATTCGGCTCACGAGATCGTCGTTCGGAAAAAACTCTCGAAGACCTAACGATTCTTCGGTAACCAATCCCCCACTTCCGGCTTCTAGATTTTTATTGAGCAAATCTTTGAAGGCTTCGGAAAATTCGTGACTACGCGGAATAAAATCTAAATCAAGAGGGCGATCAATCGCGCTACTTTGCAAATACAGGTAATTGAGTCTTCGCACGACTTCTTCTCGACTGGAATAAAGAACGCGTGCGCGGTCAACAAACATTCCCGCGAGCCCAACGTCTCGCGCCGTCTGAAAAAGTTCTTCGATTTTTGCCAACGATAGTTCAGAGGCAGAACTGAATTCCGGAGAATCAATTGGCAATGTAAGGATTTGTTCCAAATGAGTCAGAATGTCGTTTGGAGCTACATATTTCTGGGTTGCAGCACCACTCGATCCGTGTACGAGTTGGTCGGCTACTCGCCACTGTTTCCATAAATCGGCCGATACCAAGTGCCGATGTTTGGACGAAAGTGGCCAGAGAAAACTCAAGTGTTGCGAAGAAAAATTGTTTTTTAATCGTTGAGTTGCGACTTCTGCAATTTTAGGGGGGAGCTGATTGAGCACCTGAACCACCCTTTCCAATAACTTGTTTCCGGGAATTTTTGCAGTAGTTTCCAAAGCCGCAAACGCGGCATCTCGCAATTCCGGGTCCTGATCATTTGCGAGTGCCTCGGCAATCCAAAGAGGAAGCTGCCTTAGGTGTTTCTCGAAGTGACGCTCGATCATTTCCCGGAGCTGTTGTGCCGTCGGGGCGTCGAGTGCAGGTAGCTCGGCCGCCAGCTTCTTAACGAATAATATTTCACCGCACGGACTGTTCACTCCCCGTTCGTGTTCGGCGAAAATCTCGGCGGCCCCACGAGGCGGAGTGGCCCATCCAGCCTGAGTGGTTCCAAGCAAGCAACCCGCAAGTACCATTGCCGCTTCACTGCGATGAAACCTAAACAACATCATGAGGGAGCGATACGTTACCCGACAAAAAAAGGCAACTAACAAATAAAATAACGAACCCTCTCTTCTGTCCTTGGGTCCGAGATTCATTGTCGTTTTCGCCAATCCTCGAATTCAATTTTTTCCTTGAGAATCCGCCCCTGAAGATCGCTTCCTAATTTAAAGCGCATGGTGCCCAGTTCAGTTTCACGATCCTCAAAACGGCGACTCAGAATTTTTCGATCCCAAGTACGGTACCGCAAACCGAAGCTAGAACTGTTTTCCAATATCCATTCCATGAGATCGTTCGCCAAGGCTGCCGCACACAAAACCGAAATTTGGGTGGCAAGGCGCCCTTTTTTACCGGTGATCGGTGTAAGCCAAGCATCCAGTGCCCCTCGCGCCATCAGCGACTCTAGAATCCACGCCGTACGTTCGGCGGTCTGATCGTCTACGTTTAAAACTACCTCGGTAACCTGGTCTTCTTCGAAGCGCGCGGGCGTTGGGTTTATTTGCTGCTCGGTTTTAGAAACCTTTGCCTCCGTCGCGACGAGTGTGACCCTGAAAATATTAGGATAGTTCCCAAGGTCCATCGTACCCGCCCCCGACCCGGTCGCTAAGACTCTGCCCGACGGCCACTGGTCTAAGAACTTGACGTCGAGCGCCCGCAAGATTGCAAGGCCAGTCGGCGTTGAGAGCTCCACATTTTCCCGGACGATCGCCCGAGGAGTTTCCGAAGTTTGCATTTGTTGCACCAACCAAGCAGCGGCTGGCGGCGGCACTGCGTGCGTTCCATGTTCGATCTGAACAACGCCACGTCCAAGCTTAACAGGCGAGGCAAAATAGTCGTCGGCTGCTACAAGTCTTATGCAGCGGGCGGCCATCACGACGTCTAGAATCGAATCAACGGTTCCCACTTCATGAAACGCCACCTCGTTTACCGGGCATCCGTGAGCATGGGCTTCGGCTTCTGCGATGAGCCTAAAAATCTTTTGGGAAAGCGTTTTTTCCGCCGCATGCAACGAGGACTCCGCTAAAAACCGGTCGATATCGATGTAACGCGAATGCCAATGGCCGCCGAGTCCCTGCGCTGCGGGGGAACGCACGTAGGAATGAGCGGCAAACGTTGGTTGAATCTTCTTTTTCCACGAATCGTCGGTCCAACTCACGCTTAGGTGCGTCGCCTGCATCGACGCCCGCACTACAGCAGCTCTCGCAATCCTCACGCCGCTCAACCCTAATTGTTGCGGAATTTTTTCGAGCTCCTCGAACGCCACTAGGCCAGCATTCACGAAACTTGCAGCAAACATATCGCCCGCAACTCCCGCTACGCTTTCGAAATACAGGGTTCTGGTACTCACGCGCGAACCTCTCTGATCGTATTTAATACTCGAGCGGCCGCCATGGCAGCGCCGAAGCCGTTATCAATATTGCACACGGTCACACCGGAAGCGCAGGAATTCAGCATACCTAATAGCGCGGCAATTCCAGAAAAACTCGCTCCGTAACCCACCGAAGTCGGTACAGCGAATACCGGAGCACTCACTAAACCGCCTAACACACTCGGAAGCGCACCCTCCATACCCGCGCAAACAATCACGGCCGACGCTCTGCGAATGCGCTCAACTTGTGCAAGCACGCGGTGCAAACCCGCTACTCCTACGTCGTGAATCGCTTCAAAAGCAATTTCATGGGCAATTAATGTTTCGATGGCTTCTTCCGCCACACCTAGATCGCTGGTTCCGGCCGTCACCACTGCTACAAAAGCACGATTCGGATATTCGGAGTGCAATATCGGTTCTTTCGGAAACGCAGTTAAAGTACTGGCTCGCTCACGCACTCGTACGGGTATGTTTTCCTTGGCCAAAACACTCGCGCACGCAGTGATTTTTTCGGAATTTAATCTGGTTACCAACACCGTGCGTTCGCTGAGACTCAGTTCTCTCACTATTGTCACGATTTCCGAAACTGTCTTCGAAGCTCCGAAAACCACTTCTCCAAATCCGTTACGAAGGGCTCGGTGATGATCCAAATTGGCAAACCCCAAACTGCCGTCGCGAAAAGCACTGCTGGTCAATTTTTCGCTTACGGTTTGAACTGTTGCGTTCCCTTCGACCAATGCGGTGAGTAGCGCTTCGAGATCTTGTTTTGTTTTCATAAACACTCGTTCCTAAACATTCGCACCGCCCATTCGATACCCACGTGGGTCAACTTCAATGCGACTCAAACCCAAACTTTGAGCCAGCTCTCGCAGGGCGAACAGTTCTCGCGTGACCTCTTCAATGTTTTTCGGATCAACTTCCACACGCACCCACTCGCCCGAGTGATCGCTGTGCAAACGCGCGCGCACCAATGCCAGTCCCATTGCTTGCAAGCGTTGCTCTACGGCTTCTACTGCGCGAAGTCGTTCATTGGTCACGGTCACCCCCCTCATTAACCGTGAACTCAAACACGGACTCGCGGGTTTGTCATAAAACGGTAGTTGGTGGGCCCGCATCAAAATGCGTATATCATCTTTCTCGAGATCGGCTTCATCGAGTGGCGCCCGCACATTGTTTTCTAGGGCCGCACGGTGGCCCGGACGATCATCGCCGCGATCCGAGGCGGTATAACCGTAGGCTACAAATCGACATTCTAATTCTGCAATTTTTTCAGCTGTAATTCGAAAGAGCTCTGCCTTGCAATGATAACAACGGTTTTCATCGTTTTTGAGATACGCCCCATTTTCGAACTCTTGGCTCGCGGTCCAAATATGGGGGGTCCCCACCCGTTGAACAAAAGCTCGGGCATCGTTTTGGTCCGCTGCCGAAGTGCTCGGGCTAATTGTCGTAAGTGCCACCACACGGCCACCATCACGTGATCGTATTTGTTCTGCACTCCAGAGCAGAAAACTGCTATCTACGCCGCCCGAAAAAGCTACTAACAAGCCGTCTAAAACTAATGGTCGCAGGACCTCATGTAGAAGCTGTTCTTTTTTTCGAGTCGAGACCGGAATTTCTGGGCGAATTGAAGCGAGCATACCTACGTCTTTAGCGCAAACAGCGTTAATTTCGTAGCGGTTTAGCAGATGGTCGTTCGCGGCGTTTTACGGGAGTCCACACGTCTATGTAATTTGGCACTGGCTTATCGCGCGAAGGGTCTTGCTCAATCTCAACTGGAATGATTTGGGTCGTGACGTCCGGAACTCTTTCTTGACGATCACGTTCGCGTTCGTACGATGACTCTTCACTTCCGGGAGTTTGGATTTCTGGGCGCTGCACGCGGTCGTCCCATTCCCAGTCGCCGGCAAACATCGTTGGATCAGAGGCTCTAAAAACAACAAGGCACCGCAAACCTTGATCAGAGTTTTGCGATGCCTTCTTTGAACCCGGATAGAGCAACGCCCCACCGTTTAACTCAGCACTGCTCGAGGCGAAACTTTTGGTTCCAACTACCAGCAGCAAACCTAGTACCAAGCCCATCCCCATGAGCGATAGTTTAGTTTTGTTCCCCATACCCACGGGCATTCATCGCAGAAAATTCACGGCGAGTCCAGTGGGGTAAGCAAATTTTTTATGATTCCAACAAGTTTGAGTGTGTATTTTTTTCACACCCAAACTTTCCGTTGGATCGCTTATCGATTCCCAAAATCGTCGTCGTCAGACGAGCGCGGCGCAACCTTAACGGGTGCCGTGTTGCGGGAATAGGAATCCGCCGCATAAATTTGTGCTGGACGCTGTGGCGAATGGCGAGTTGAACCATCTGATGGCCCTCCGCGACCTCCGCGCTGGGATCCGCCATGGGGCCCTCCGCGCCCGCCGCCACTTCCCTGCGGCGTACCTTCACGAGGACCGGAGAACCGCCCACCACCACCGCCGCCGCCTGGCCGTTTTCGAAAACGACCACCGCGCCGACCGCGTCGTCGGTTGGGACGATCCTGTCCATCGCCTCCTGCACCCTGAGCGTCTCTTCGCGGACCAGGTCCACGGTCTGGCGGCATGATCACGGGCGCTGGGGTAGCAGCACCTTCGTCGATCCCACCAGCTTCGAGATCTCCTTCACCAACTAAACCGCCGTCGGAAGCAGGTATGACGACCTCAAAAATTTCATCTTCGCCATAACGGTCATCAGCCTCACGGTTTCTACCTCGTCCGCGATTGCCAGGAAAACCTGTATTCGATTCGTTAGAAGTATCTCCACCACTAACGTCGGACGCTGAGCCTTCGTGACTAGCGACTGGGTTATCCGAATATCCTTCGGTCAGCTGCGCATCTCTATCTAGATTCTCTGCAGCACTCGGTCCAGGTGCGCCCGCCTCAAACGTGCGTCCGCCGCCACGGCCTCTGCCACCACGGCCGCGCCGTCCACGTCCACCGCGACGCGGACCTTCGCCTCCGCCTCGGTACCGATCACCTCGCGGTTCGCCGCCCATCGACGGCTCTCCTTCGCGGGCGCCTGTCGCATTTTCGTCCATAGCATCACGTTGCTGCGATCGTTGTTGATGCCGTTCCTCTCGCGCAACAGCCGCCAGTTCCGCCTGGCGTGCTTGAATACGCGCACGGAGTGCTTTTTTTCGTTCGTCCGAGGACTGCGCAAAATCTTTCCCCTCAGCACGGTGCGAGACAAGTTCAAACTGTTCAATATGATAGGCGCCATTCGAACGAATCGAAATCCGCTTGTTATGTTGATGTTCAAGATCCTCAATCACATCGCGTTTATCACCCAGCAACTCATCAGCAACCGTTGGATGACACTGAATTGTCATAGCTTCAGTCTCTGAAGTTTGCATCTCACGCTCAATTTCACGCAAAATATCAAATGAAACTGTTTTATGACCTTTTACATAACCGCGCCCATTACAATAGTTGCAAGACTCACACAGCGAGCGCACTAAACTTTCGCGGGTACGCTTGCGGGTCATTTCGATCAGACCCAATTGGCTGATCTTCATGATTGTCGGACGCGCCCGATCTTTTTTAAGTTCCTCTTCAAGAGCTTTGTAGACTCGATCCCGATTCGACTCTTTTTCCATATCGATCAAATCGAGAATGATGATTCCGCCGAAGTTTCGCAATCGCAGTTGATAAGCGATCTCTCGCACGGCCTCGAGGTTGGTTTTTAAAATCGTTTCTTCTAAATTCTTTTTTCCTACGTAGCGGCCGGTATTCACGTCGATAGCAACCAAAGCTTCCGCTTGATCGATAACTAAGTAACCCCCAGACTTGAGCCACACCTTCCGTTCAAGTGCCCGCTCTAGCTCCGTTTCAATGCCATATTCGTCGAATATCGGAAGTTTTCCGTTGTAATGAATGATCTTTTCTTCCACGTTTGGCATAAATCGCATGATAAATTTCATGATCGCTTTATGCTCACGGGGGCTATCGACGACAATTTTATCTACGTCGTCGGTAAACATGTCGCGTACCGCGCGCAGAACAAACGTCAAATCCTGATAAACGAGCGTCGGCCCTTTCGACTTTTGATACTTCGTTTGAATTTCATTCCAGGTCTCGACTAAGAAATCTAAATCGGCCCAAAGCTTGCGGTCAGTCTGTTTGCCGCTGGCCGTTCGTACAATCACCCCAGTGCCTGCTGGTTTGAAAGCCGAAATGGTGTCTTTCAATCGACGGCGTTCACCGTCCCCTTCAATCCTGCGCGACACACCTATGTGGTCAACCGTCGGCATAAAAACGAGGTAGCGGCCAGGTAAACTCACGTGGCACGTTAAACGCGCCCCTTTAGTACCAATTGGTTCTTTCGCTACTTGAACTAAAATTTCCTGACCCTCGCGTACAAGGTCTGCGATATTTACTTCGTCGCGACGCTTACGACGCTTCGGCATTTCTTCAATATCGTCGTCGCTATTTCCGCCGCTACTGTGAGGCTGGCGCGGTTCCGTAGAATACCCGCCAGGGCCTCCGCCGGTGCGTCGACGACCACGGTGCCGATCTCTGCGACCACGGGAGCGCCCGCCACGTCCGCGACTTCGTAGATCACCAGCAGACTCGGGTGCACCCCGCGCAGCGATTGGCTGCGCTTCGGAAGCTCCGGGCTGCAGAGCCAAACTTGCTGCCTCTTCCCCAGCGTCGTCTTGATTTTCAAGATCTTCTTCGCCGGAAACTTCATCGATTTCTTCGGAAGATTCCGCCATGCCTTCTGCGCCAGACTCGTCACTGGTCAAGGAAGCGCGATCCTGATCGCCGCCGCTTTCAGTTGACTCGTTGGCCGCCTCGTAAGACTCGTCTGATTCTTCTGAGTCCTCAGTTTCTTCGTCAGTGGAATCGTTTAGCCCTTCATCGGCTGAATTTTCTTCTCCGGATTCCTCGATCGGGCCAACCACTTCCCCACGCAACGGATGAAAAACCCGCTCATTGGTCCAAGCTGCTACGTCAATACTGTCGCCTTCTGACTCTGCCTCAATCTTTGGTGATAACTGAGCCTGAACTTCGACTTGTTCTACTGGTTGGTCGTTAGATAGATCTTTCGAACTTTCGTTTCTAAGTTCAGAAGCCGATATCTCGCTTTTCTCAACCGGTTGGTCAAAATTGTCATCTTCTACGTCAAGCATTCGCCGCGCGTATTCGCGCTGCAGAGCTGCGTGATCTTCCGGCGACCCTGGGTTGCCTGGGTTCACAGGCCCAATTGCACGCGCTGGGCCACCAAACACTGGGCGACCTCTGCCGGGCCCTCGGCCTCCCAAATTTGCATGCTGATTGCGACCCACGCCACCACGACGCCCCCGTCCACCGCGACGGCCTCGTCCGCCTCGACGGCTGTCGTCTCTTCCGCCGCGTCGAGGTCCGTGAGGACCGGCGCCATGGGAAATTCGCGGAGGAATATAAGCCCGCGGTTCTAGATTGTCGGGCTGGCGATCTTCTTCGCTCTCCATCGGATCGGAAGTTTCGCCTGCATTAGGCGCGCCTTCGGGCGATTCGAGCGTGCCACCCGCTTGTTCAATACTTTCTCG
Organism: Bacteriovoracaceae bacterium UBA4573; assembly: GCA_002387735.1. Lineage (GTDB taxonomy): Bacteria > Bdellovibrionota > UBA1018 > UBA1018 > UBA923 > UBA923. The sequence goes on from DGKJ01000029.1 coordinate 104,748, forward strand.
AACTACTTCGCGGTATTGAGGATAAGACGTTTCTACTGCCGAAACTTCATTCGTAGGCAGCGGCAATTGCACCGGAGCGGGCCGACGAGTTTCAATCGGCATTTCACGAAACTCCGGCATTACTAGCGGTTCATTCATTTCCCCGTAGTGAACGTCGTCCACATACAGGAACGCTGCCTTTTCAAGACCAATGTCTACGAACGCGGCCTGCATTCCAGGTAACACTCGAATTACTTTGCCCTTGTAGATATTTCCGACGACTCCTCTTTCAGAGTCTCGCTCTACGTGCAGTTCCTGAATCTCTCCGTCTTCTAGAAGAGCGATTCGGGTTTCGGGTAATGTGGCGTTTATGATTAATTCATTTTTGGGCATCTAAAACCTCAGTTCAACGACTCTTGCTGCAACACTCCAACCACGTTGCGCGTAAGCCATCGAACCGAGATCATGTGCCTGGGCTCCTAGTCTAATAGACCGGGGAGCTTCGGGGGTATACATTCTCTTTCGAGATTTGTAGTACCCATTCTGAATGGGGTTCTTAGGATTCTTCTCAAGCTGTTTGAGATCACTTGGTTTCTTAACGGGTGGCAAGAGCTCTTCTGGGCTGATATCGGCTTCATCATCTGAAGCCGTCATGTAGGCTGCCACGCCAAGACCGACGAGCATTCCGGCACCCGCTCCCACTAAGACATTCGTCATGTGGGAAAACGGTTGTTCATAGAACGCTATCGTCGAAAAGCCAATGACTGCACCTATGCCCGTAGCAATTCCTACGGTCTCGCCAGCGTCGCTTAATGTATAAGCGGCCACTGCACGCGGGCTATTCACCAAATCCATGATCAGGTTCAGCATCAGGCTTAATCCAAGGATGAACACTGCTTTACGCAACGCGAGTCGCATCAAAACTCGTAATATATTTCCGGTGCCAGGGCTGGTCTGCACGTCTGTACAGATCCTCCTGCACAATGCGTTAGTATTTCACTGTCAAAAAAACTTAGGGTTCGACTTTGGAACTCCTGTTAACTTTGTTATTACAATTTACGTCACACTACAAGAGGTAATCTCCGGCCTAGTAGTCAACCATTTGAAATAAAAGACAAAAAAATGAAACTCACCAAACTTTTTCAAGACGAACTGAACGCTTTTACCGACCACTGCCGTAGTCTCGGACTGAGCCCACCCCCTCAATCTAGTTCCAAAACAAGCTCCTCGGCGGCTTCACCGACCGAACTCACCGCCAGGCAGTGGCGCTCTCAGGCGTTAGATTCGAACGCCGCGACCGACGTTCGTTCTTTGGCGCTTGCCCGCTTGCTCGATCACACGCTTCTAAAAGCCGACGCCACCACTTCTCAGATTCAAGCGGCTTGCCAAGAGGCTTTGTCTTTTGGTTTTGCCGGCGTTTGCACGAATTCCGCCTGGACTGGTTTGGTTGCACAACGACTAGCATCCAAAACACCAGCCCCTGGACCAGCTGTTCCCCCAGTTCCGATTGCGGTGGTGGGTTTTCCGTTGGGGGCCATGCACACAAAGGCTAAATGCGAAGAAACTAGAGTTGCCGTCGAAGAAGGCGCCCAGGAAATCGACATGGTGTTAGCCGTAGGTTGGCTCAAGGAGCAGAAATTCGAAGCGGTTTTTCAAGACATCGCGGCCGTTGTCAACCAGTGCGGCCCTAATGTTCCGACAAAGCTAATCATCGAAACCGCGCTACTCAATGATGTTGAAAAAATTCGTGCGTGCGTATTGGGCGTCTGGGCGGGAGTTAAGTTTGTCAAAACCTCCACCGGTTTTGCGGCAAATGGCGCGACAGTTTCAGATGTCGCACTCATGCGAAACGTCGTTGGCGATCAGGTTGGAGTAAAGGCCAGTGGTGGCATTCGAACGGCAGCCGACGCACTTGCGATGTTGCAAGCCGGAGCCACTCGTCTCGGCGTTAGTTCTTCGGTAGCCATACTGAATGAGCTTCGAACCGGGACGTCGTCTGCAGGCTCATCCTGCAGCTATTGATCGCTTTTCTTTCGCATTTTTTTAAGCCGAACAATGGGACGTCGATACTCTCTATAATTGAGCAATAGCTCTTTGAGAGCGGCTGGCATCAGTTCGCCGCTAAAGAGAGCCTCGGAACTTGGCGCGTCCACAAGACTCCAATTTTTAGAGCTCGCAACCCGCAGAGCATCCGTTATTTCGCGAATTAAGCGTTCAACGGGCACTCTTACTTTTAGGTCTCCGTTCAAGACCCAATAGAGTTCATCACGAGCCGCTAGGTTTAACTGGTACTTCAAATTTTTAATAATCCAACGAGCAACGCTACCCGCCTGTTCACCGAATATTTCGTTGAGCCGTCCGAACGCTTTGGGGTCAATTGTATGCAGCCTGTGAATGGCAAACGCCTGAAAGTGCTCTTCAACCATATCGATTAACTGACTTTCATCGGAAGCGAACGAATCATCAATCGGACGCCCAAGCACATCTTTAACCAAAAGAAACATCCCCGGGGTTCGAATTTCTGTAGAGTCGTCGTTATCTTCATTGTCGGATAGGGAATTTGGTTGCTGTTCCAACAGAATCGCCGGGACTAGTGTGAAATCTAGATCCCGCAGACGAATTTGAAGAGCACCGATATCCCAACTCAAAAGCGTGGAACGCAAATTGCCGTCTCGAAGCAGCTTGAGTAGGTCATTTAGTAGCTCGGCCCGCCCCACTGCGAGTGTGCGCCCGTGTTCTAGTTCGGGTTCAATAATGCCCCACAAATGGGTTAACTCAGGCTCGGTGTCGCGCACGACTACGCCGATTGAATCGTAATTGTAGTCGGTACTGCTGCGAGACATTTCACTCATGACTCGAGAGTAGCCCTTTAAAAGACGGTCGAACGCCACAAATGCCTCCTGGTGTCGTCCTAACACTTCGAGCGTATCAATGTATTTGTCGTAAACCTGTACTCGTACCTCTGGAGCGGCTCCCAAAACCCGCAAAGCTTGTTCCAGCTCAACCAGACGCTCCGAGAGCTGAACCTGAACGTCTCTATTTCCTTTAATCGGAGCTTCCATGATTTGCCGGCAAAAAAGGTCAGCCCCTGCCTGACTGCGCTCACCGGCGGTCGCGATTCCCGCAAAAACACCGGCGGCCAGGGTTCCGCACCAAATCGCAAAATAGAATTTTATTTTCGAATATTTCAACACGCGAGGCCCTATACCATACCCCAACGTAAATTACACTTTGCGGGCTACTGTCCGCGCCGGGTCCTCACGAGGCGGAAACCCACAACGCCGGACCGAACCCTAGGGTGAGCGTAATAGCGCCGGGCAGACCGGAGCTCCCTGGCAACGTAGTACCAGGAACCGCCACGCAACACGCGGCGCGAGCCGCTAGAAGGGCCGATCGGATCGACATTGTTACCTTTGTGGTAGTTGCTGTCGTACCAATCCTGCACCCATTCCCAGACATTTCCATGCATATCAAATAGGCCCGCTGGATTTGGTTTGCGGGTAGCAATATCAGTTGTTCGCTGATTGCTAAAGTGTGCGTAATCGCCCATGTCTTTTGGATTATTGCCAAAGGAATATGCCGTAGTCGTACCAGCGCGAGCTGCGTATTCCCATTCCGCTTCTGTTGGTAGACGATAAGTGTATTCACTCTGGCTTTCATTGAGCGCCAGAATAAACGCTTGAGCGTCTTCCCAGCTTACGTTTTCTATTGGTTTATTCGGATCAACTTTATCGCCAGCTACTGCAATACCGCTATCTTTAAACCGCGCAGGATTTGCTGCCTTTACTGTATACCAGAGCGCTTGCGTGACCGGGCCTTTTGCCATTTCAAAAGGTCGGGTGATGATCACTTCGTGTTGTCTTTCATCAGAGTGACGACTCGTTTCCTCTTTTGGACTGCCCATCATGAATTTTCCTGGACCAAACTCCACGAACTCGAAACTCTCTGGCTTTGCCTGGGCTAGCACTTGCGAATCGATTTTGTTTTTCGTAGCAATTGCCTCAAAAATGCCCCGCGCGCTAAGAGGCGTAGTTTCAAAAAAAGTATGACTTCCATCGCCCAACGCATAAAGCGGGCGGTAAGGGCCGTCTTGTCCGGCGGGAAGCATTCGTGAATCGCGGATTTGAATACGATAATATTTGCCGTCTACCGTGCGGATGAGCGCTTCATTTTCTGTAAATTCCACGAGATAAAACTCTTTGCCACCCTTTGGTGTCGTAAGAAGCAAGTGACCCTCACCTACTTTTTCTTTGCGTTTGCGAAGCTCGGGAGCTTCAAGCACTCGTGATTCCATGATCTCGCGCACCAAACGGTAGTGACCAAACTTTACTTTGCTCGCTAAATGCCAAAACGATGTTTTGGAAAGAAACCGTGCGCACGTTCTTGCCTTGTCGCTTACCGGTAAAGATTCTTCAGCGCGCGAATAAGTCGCGGTGAGCAATGCAAGCAAAAGACTGATTGTGCAGATTCGTTTGGCCAGCTTCATGCGATGCGACAATACATTAAAAACGACACAAAGTAAACTAAATTAGTCAGTTAATATATTCAACCACGAACCGCTTGCCTCTGCGCCGGGGTCATGCTCGTATAGGGCCCATTGGTGATTTGAAATGAGCTCCCAGAACACAAAAATCGAGCGGGTAGTTTTGATCGTTCTCGACGGCGTAGGGTGTGGAGAAATGCCCGATGCCAACGAATACGGCGACACGGGGTCCAACAGTCTAGGAAACCTGGTTCGAGTGGAACAAAACCTTAAATTGCCGAACCTCGAACGCTGGGGCATGGGAAACATCACCCCAATGGGCGATGCGGCCCACCCCCGAAAACCTCACCTTTGTACCGCCGGGTTTGGCAAATTGGCGGAATTGTCGAAAGGCAAAGACACCACGTCGGGTCACTGGGAAATGGCGGGAATTGTAACCGAGACCGCCTTTACGACTTATCCGAACGGGTTCCCGGAATCGGCAGTTCGTGAATGGGTCACAGCCTGCAATCTGCCCGGAGTCTTAGGCAACAAGGCAGG
>DGKJ01000029.1:109863-110778 GCA_002387735.1 Bacteriovoracaceae bacterium UBA4573
CGAGATAATCAAAGAACTAGGCGAAGAACACATTAAGACCGGCAAGCCAATTCTCTACACTTCGGCCGATTCGGTATGGCAAATCGCCGCGCACGAAGACGACCTGATTTTCGGTCTCGACCGACTCTACGAGGTCTCAAAAGTTGCACGTAAAATCGCCGACAAACTTCAGCTTTCCCGTGTCATTGCTAGGCCATTTATTGGGAAGACCTCAGCGGACTTTTCCCGCACTCATCGGCGCAAGGATTATTCACAGCTGCCTCCGGCAAAAACCACGATGGATTTGCTGAAGGAACATCAGATCCACACGCTAGGTGTTGGTAAAATTTCTAATATTTTTGCTGGCCAGGGAATTCACGACAACCTCGACACCAAGAATAATTCTGACGGGCTAAAAACGCTTAAAACAGTGCTTGATCGCGGAGATCGCGGTTTCATTTTTGTGAACCTCATCGATTTCGACATGCTTTATGGGCACCGTCGCGACACTAAAGGCTTTGCGGCTGCGCTCGAAGAATTTGACTCGTTCATCCCCACGCTTGAGGCATCACTTAGTGAAAATGATCTCGTCTTGATCACCGCAGACCACGGCAATGACCCGACCTACCGGGGAACCGACCACACGCGGGAGTACGTTCCACTGTTGGCCTATCGAAAAGGTGTTCCCGGATGTGATCTGGGCACTCGCGTCTCGTTTGCCGACCTGGGACAAACCGTCTTGCACGCTCTAACCGGTAAATCGAATCTTCAAAAACAGGGCACTAGTTTTTTCTCAATGTATGAATCCAGTTGAAATAATTCGAGCCAAGCGTGACGGCAAGGCTCTCTCCAGAGACGCTATTTTTTCAATGGTCGAGGGCGCGGTGTCAGGCAAAGTGCCCGAATACCAGGTTTCCGCATGGCTCATGGCAATTT
>DGKJ01000026.1 GCA_002387735.1 Bacteriovoracaceae bacterium UBA4573
TGGGATTTGAAATCCGCATGCAGCAGGCCGGGATTCGGGTGGTGGGGGCCCAAGTCGGTTATCGATACGTAGTTGAAGCGACGCGCCAGGGCGGTTACGGTCTTGGTGGCGAACAGTCCGGACACATCGTGTTTTTAGAACACGCCACCACCGGGGACGGTGCCGTTGGGGCACTTAAAGTGTTGGAAGTAATGCGACGTTCGAAAAAACCGCTCTCTGAGCTAAAGCGATGTGTAGATCTTATGCCTCAGGTGCGAGAAGATGTGAAAGTTGCGCGTAAGGAACCAATTCACAATCTTAAAGACGTTGTGGCAGAAATTTCTGCAGCCGAAAAAACCCTCGGGCAAAAAGGAAGGGTTCTTGTGCGTTACTCCGGCACCGAATCTATTGCCCGCGTAATGGTCGAAGGCGAAGATTTGCGCCAAATTCAATCGTTGTCCAAAAAAATTGCGGTAACTATTTTTAAAGCTATAGGACAAGCATAAATGCGAGTCGTATCTACCGAAGAAATGCGGGACCTCGAGAAAGTTGCGAGTGACGATCTAAACCTTTCGTCTCTCATGCTGATGGAAAACGCCGGTATCGGTGCCGCCGAAATTATTAGCAAAATACTATCGCAGAGGTACCCCGGAGTAGATCCAGAAGTTTTGGTCTTTTGCGGACGAGGAAAAAATGGGGGCGACGGTTTGGTAGTCGCCCGGCAGTTGCTTGCTCGCGGCGGGCGCGTACGCGTGTTTCTTATGCACAAGAAGGAAGATCATACTGGCGAGACTGCTCACAATTTGTCGATTCTTGAGCGGCAAAAAGCCAAAATCGTGCAGGTTCCTACCGCTGCAGTGGTCGAAGAATACTTTCAAAGCGCCGCTTCACGTCCTTTCGTAGTCGTCGATGCATTGCTTGGAACGGGCATCAGTCGCCCCATCGAAGGCGCTTATTTCGACACCGTACAGTCGATCAATCGCCACGCCGACACTCTAATTTCGCTAGATGTTCCCAGTGGAACCGACGCTAACAACGGAAGTCTTTGGGGCTCCAGCGCTCAAGCCACCCACACCATTACATTTGGCTATCCGAAAATCGGACTTTACCAAATGCCGGCTGCTTCTAAACGCGGCCGCTTGTATTGCGTGCCTTTGTCATTTCCGTCGACTTGGGGTGATCAAGGAGACAAGCGTTTGCTTAACGAAAGCAACACAGCCACTTTACTGCAGTCTCGCGATCGATTCGGACACAAAAATAGCTTTGGTCACACCCTTTTTATCGGAGGCAGCCCCGGCCGCCTCGGTGCCGTTGTCATGGCCAGTCAAGCAGCTCTTAAAATGGGCAGCGGCTTGGTAACAGTAGCGAGTTGGCCCGAGTCCTACCCGTCGCTTGAAAACAAACTTTCGCCCGAAGTCATGAACTTCAAAATTTCAAAAGAGAGCGGCGAGTTTTATGTTCCAAAACCCGGTCTCAACGCGTTCTCATCTATTGTTGCTGGCCCGGGACTAGGCGTATCGGAAGAGGCCGCTCAGTTGTTACAGCAGCTCATCAAACTTTACACTGGCGCCCTCGTACTCGATGCAGATGCCTTAAATATTCTCGCCGAATTCAAACTTCAGAACTTGTTATTAAAACGTGTGCAGCCCACGGTTCTCACTCCTCATCCTGGAGAAATGGCCCGACTCCTCGGAGTCGACAAAAACGTGGTCGTCGAGCAACCAATTCACTGTGTTCGACAAGCTGTCGAAGCAACAACGGCTACAGTGGTGTTGAAGGGCGCAACGTCTTTCGTACATTCCGCCGAAGGCATCACCTGGATTAACCATTACCCCAACGATGGAATGGCAACTGCTGGCAGCGGCGATGTTCTGGCTGGAATGATCGGCGGCCTTATGGGGCAGGGGATGAGCGCTGTCGACTCTGCCAAGTGCGGTGTGTTTCTTCACAGTTTGTCTGGAAAAGCGGCTGCTGAGCGATTCGGGCATCGCTCCATGACCGCTGGGAGCATTATCGAAAATATTTCGACTGCCTTTGCGACTCTAGCAGAATTTCAAAGCCCATGTAGTTTGTCAGAGTTTTATGTCGAACTGGTCTGATTATTTTGTTGGATCAGTGTCCGAGGGTGAGCTCGTATCGTTGGCCCAGAAGCTTGCCCACGAATTATTTTCACACGACAAAATTTTTATCGAGCTCTATGGCAATCTCGGTATGGGCAAAACAACTTTCGCCCGCAGTTTTATTTCAACCTGGCTCTCCAAGACCGGGGAAAGTTCATCGGAAGAAATCACCAGCCCGACCTATAATTTGGTTCGAGTGTATGGTCGTCACAAGCCAATTGCGCACTTAGACCTATATCGCCTCGAACAGCTCTCAGAACTCGAACAAATAGGATACGAAAGCTACTTTTACGAAACACCTGCCACGCTGATCGAGTGGCCAGATCGTATCGACGTTTTCGAGCAGCTCCGCCCTCAGACTGGAAAAGTAATCAAAATAATTTTTGATTCAGCCGATCGAAGCGAAAAACGTTTGGTTAAGGTTTTATTTAGAAATTAATACGAATTACGAGCGAGCAGTTTAAGTATTTTTTTCTGTAGTTTCGGATCTAGCGCCACGGCCGAGCTTGCCGCACAAAGCCATACACCCAACACTTTAACTGGTCCGTGCGGAATAAGACCCAATATCTTTTTTCGTTTTGTTACCGGGAAAATCCCTACAAACCCCTGACTCTTAAATCCTGTTGCGCGCAGCTGCCTTAAGTCTTCGTCGCGTAGGCCACTAGAAGGTCCTACAAAACAGTTGCCACCTTGAATGATCTGAAACAGGCCGGGCATTTGTGTACTGCTCAACACCACTCCACGCGTCATCGCAACTAATTCTGGGCTACCGTATCCGAGCTGTCCGGTGACTTGTCCTTCGGCCGTGAGTGCGAAGTAGGTAATCTCCGAAAAATATCCCGCCAAGAACGACAGTAAACTTAATTTGTTCGCATTGCTTGATCGGCGTGCACGTCTTAAGTGCTTGGGCAATTGAGATAAAGTGATCTTTTCCAAATGAAGCTTCTTTTTAAAAAGTGGTGGTTGTTTCAGCTTCAAACTTGATGTCGAACGAGTACCCGACGCGGAACTAGACCCCGTCATGGGTCGGGCCGCTGGAATTGCGGCCGTCTGTGGTGAAGGAGTGGCTAAACTCGGCGTGAGTTTCGATATGCTGGGCTGCGATGACTCCTTGCGCTCCACGGCTTCCGACTCCATATGGAACATAGATGGTCCATTATTGCCTACCGCATTAGGGGCATTCGTACTGTCTTCGAGAACGACGTTGGGTTCCGAGCCCTCTGCACCCGAGGCCGTGTATTTCTTGCGTTGCAACAAAGTAGAAACCGTCGGTATTTCCCGCACCACCCCCGACACCGACGCCGTGATGTCGACGGACGAGTTTTCCTCTTTTAAATTGAAGACTTGAGAGTCTTCTTTAGGGTCTTTTTTTTGTTCACCCATGACGGTACGGCTCCAAAGTTTTACTCACTTAGCAAACAGCGCCCGGCAAAGTTAGTCACCTAAACACTTGACAATGAGTTGCGCCTAAAGGGATATCGGCATCTGTTGAAAAGAAATAAAAAGATTCAAACATTTAGTTGACGGTGCTGATACGGTATGGTACCCGTCAAAAAAGCTCGGTGCACTAGTGTGCGGAGCTGTTTGAATGCTTCTATGAAGGAAAAGGGAGGAAGTAGAATTTATGAGGCTTACATCTAAGGGCCGATATGCAGTTCGGGCCATACTCGATTTAACGTTCAGCTCCAATGGTCGCCCTGTGCGATTACAGGAAATCTCTGAACGCCAAAAAATTTCGCTCCACTATTTGGAGCAACTCTTTCGACGTCTGCGCAAAGGCGGCGTTGTAAAGTCTGTACGTGGACCGGGCGGCGGATACGTTCTCGCCCGCTCGATGGACGAAATCTCGATCAAAGACGTTTTGGTGAGCGTTGGTGAAAACATCAACCCCGCTAAAGACTTGATCGGATCGGACGACATTAAGAGCAACACGGTAGAATTCGTTCTTACCAAGACTTACTTTGAGAACCTTGGCGTGTTGATGCAAGAATATTTGACTACAACCAGCGTTGGCGATCTCATTCGCAAAGCGCGCGGCCACGACGTTCAAAAGAACGTTGGAACCGACACAGTTCGCCCGATGATTGCTCCAGAAGCAACTCGTGGTGAAACGACTACGAAGCTTGGACGCAATTTATCTTGATTATAATGCTTCCGCACCTTTTCCGACGGAGCTGAACGAAGAGTTCAGCTCCGTTCTTCTTTCTGGTTACGGCAATCCTTCCAGTCTCCACTTTTTTGGACGAAAATCTCGACGCCTCATCAATGAAGCAACTGAGTTTGTTGCAAAGTTCGTTAACGCCGATCCCGCGTTTTGTTATTGGACTTCTGGCGCATCTGAGGCCAATACCTGGGTTTTGCATTCAGCGGTACTTCGTGCCAAAGCCGAAGGCCGTTCACCACAATTACTTGTCTCCGCCATTGAGCACGAATCGACATTGTTAGCGGCCAAGCACCTGGCAAGTCAGTTTAAAGATGTACGCGTCGATCTATTGCCAGTACTTCGCAATGGACAGATTGATCTAGAAGCTCTCGCTCAAATGCTCACGCAAGCGCGTTATGATTTAGTGAGCGTCTTGCACGCTAATAACGAAACAGGCGTAGTTCAACCAGTCGATCAGCTAACCGAGATTTGCGCTCGTGCGAATATTCCCGTCCATATTGATTGCGTTCAAACATTGGCGAAAATTCCTTTCACGATTGCAGATCGCGGCATTCAGTTTTTGACTTTTTCTGGTCACAAAATTGGAGCCCCAAAGGGAGTAGGTTTGCTCGCGGTTCGCGGGGAGGGACGTCTACTGTATCCCTTGATTCATGGTAAACAGCAAAAAGGCTTGCGCGGCGGAACCGAAAACGTAACGGGCGTTACCATGTTCGCTCGCACGCTAAGCGCTTATCAAAACGGAAAAATTCGTTCGTTCGAACACTGCCAGACCCTGCATGATCGTTTCGAAAAACAATTAACGGAAACTATTCCGGGAACAATCATTCACGGCCTAGGTGCCGCGAGATTGCCAAACACCACTTACGTCGGCTTTGAAGGGCTCGATGGCGACAGTTTACTCATGGGTCTTGATCTCGAGGGCGTTTGCGCTTCCAGCGGATCGGCCTGTAGCTCGGGAAGTCTCGACCCCAGTCACGTGCTAAGTGCCATGGGTTGTACACCCGAACTCGCCAGATCTTCCGTGAGATTTAGTTCCGGTCCCAATACGACTTGGTCCGAATTTGAAACTCTTTTAAACGTGCTCTCCGAACTCGTCTCGCGACTTCGCACCTGAAGTTGCCAACCCCACTATTGGATGCTAGGCGTCACACCACGATTCTAAAAGTTCAAAAGGGGTGTATATGTCTTTGCTACGAACCTTCCGTTTGTTCAGCCTTGGTGTTTTGCTTCTTGGCCTACAGTTTCTCTCGGTAGCAAGTGCCGCTGATTCAGAGGCGAACGAACCAAACCTCGAAATCCCTCAAGACACGACCCCGGTGAGCGAACGCACTCCAGTACGAATTTGGATCGAGGCAGACTTACTCCGAAGCATGACCCCAGAACAACGTGAGGATGTTCAAAAGATCATTGCAATTGCGGAAGAGCGACTTTTTACTTGGAAAAACTTTGGTTTTCCCGAGATGCCCGAATCAATGTTCAGCCCGGATGAACCGGCGATCGTTGAAATCGCGTCTTTATTCATGACACCTACTTCAAATGAAGTTCCAAAATTAGCTACGGGCAAAGGGTCCCTCACGCCCGCGCAGCTCAATGATATTCGTTCCCATGGTGTCTTTCGCGTACCCAGTCGGGAGTTTCCCGGACAGTTCCACGTCTGGAAAGTGAACAGCTGGCTTCAAGAAGGTATCGAGCACATCGAGGTTCGATTCTACAAAAACCGCGACACCGGTTTGTTTGAATTCGGAATAGCAGTGCCGAATCGACTATTTAATGTCAACAAACGCTGGAGCTTCGCCTATTCGTTACGCGGAATTTATCGCGGACTCGAAGAACTCGCGGGCTTATTTGTTGGTCTGCCAACTCGCGCGCCACTTTACGGCGACTTGGAAGTTCGAAAACTAATACAAACTCATTTCACGGATGCGCTAAAAAAGGCTCCCGCCGATCTGCTAGAGCACCGTTTCTTAAATGCCAATTTGATGGGAAAAGCTGGTCCTATCGTTTTGGCCATTGAATCGCGCCTCGATCACAACGCCACTAATGCTGAGTTTCAGGACGCTTTGAAAGACAGTCCGGAGCTTGAAGCGCTTAGTCCGCGCCTCGGCGAAGCTCTTGCCAATCGAGTGCGCACTATCGAACTGCTTGAACAGGCTCAACGCAACTATGAATCTCGACTTGAATCCTGGGTGCTCGAGCAATACGAGCAACTGAAAATAAAGGCTCCAATACGTGCCAGAGATACGGAGTGGGCAGCCAGTAAGATTCAGAACTTCGCCTTTTCCTCCGGCTCACGAATGCCAAGCGTTTACACCGCTTACTTAGGCGTTTCGGATCAACTCGAGGAAGAGGGCCTAAACAAAGAAGCCAGATTCGTAAGTCTCTCCACCGCACTCATGGCCCACGCACAGGCTCTACTGCACCAATGGAATCGGGAACAACAGCCCGCTCGCAAGTTCGAATTTAAAATTCCTACGCTCTTGGTGCGAAATTGGGATGTGGAAAAAGTCGGAGACCGCTTTTATATTCGTGATTTTTCGACCGCTACTGTAAACACCGGTGGCTTCATGTGGCGAGCCAAAAATCTCGCTTTTCGATCGATCGCGAGATTTAAAGGAGCCCTGCAGTTTTTAATCTTCCGAAACGTAATCAACGGGGTTTTTGGACTAAAATCGCTATTTAAAAAGAAACCGTTCGCACCGCACTGGGAAGCGAATCAAACCACTGGGGAGATCGAACCCTCGGGCGAACGCGGTACTTTGCGTTCGCGAGTGGCGGCCTCGCGCGAAAAGCGACGTGAACTATTAAAAGATCACCGTAACTCGCAGGAAACTGGCTTCATGGGTAAGAACTTCGAACGAGTGACGCTGTTTTTTAAAGCCGATCTCGGGTACGGGTTGGCCGCACCGCTCATGATCTGGACGCTGCAACCAGCCGCTACGGCTGCCAACCTCGTCGCTAGCTCCGCCCTTAGTGTTGCTGCCATTCCGGGCGTCGCGCTGGTTGGCCTTGCGGAGCACGCGCGCAATATACTTATTTCCGACCACGACGTGGCAAGAGAAAGGGAAACTCGCAAGTCGCGTTTTTTTCCAGGACCAAAAGCAGCGCTTGCAACCGCCGGCCACGCCACAATCGGACTCGGCGGCGCCACCGTCGGGCTAGGTAAGAACCTCGCCGTAGGTTCTTGGAAACTGTCGGGGGGCTTGATTGGCCCAATGGCTTCTAAACTACGTGATCAGGCATTTTTCCCACTAGTAAAAAAACTGGGCAGAGTGCCATCAAAATCGAACGCACTGGCTCGCCGCATCTCGGGCCCCGGACTTGCGTCTCAACACGCATATCAGATCGCTCCCGATCTAGCTCTCGTAGCCATGCTCGCCCAAATGGAAAGGGCCGATCTCCAGTATTTTCGCGAAGGCGTAGAAAGGGAAATCGAAGAGCCCGCACGAGCCCTCGAGCGTTTTACTGCGGTTTTCAAAGCAGTGTTTGGTGAAAACAATGGAGGACAGATTCTAGCTGGATCAACGCCTGCATTCTTGGTTCGCAACTCTGTGAGTGAACGCAAAAAGGACCTAGAAGACCTCACTTTGGAACGTGATTTGATGTTGGAAAAAATGACTCGCATGCCCACTTCGGTGTACCTTGCCGAAGCTGATTTAAATGTCCTCCTCGCCAAGGCTGAACAGCTTGCGACCATGTTTTACCAGGACGCGATGGACGGATCCTGGTCCGAACGCGCCATTGCCGATTTCTGGTCTCGACGAAACCTCGAAAAAGGTGATTGGATGGGCGTAGCAAAGTACGAACTGACGGCGGTCTTCGGACCGCAGATTCTAACGCCACTGGAGAGGGTAGACCAAACGTTTACCATCGCTGTCGATTCACCAACGGATGTATCGAATCTAGTCGCAGGTCTCTACTTTGGCATTCACCCTGTCGATGGGCCGCAGTTGCCGCAACCGCTCCCACCAACGGTCGCCACGGCCACCACCGAAGGCGACCTTAATGAGGTTCCCAGCCGGGTTCGTGGCAATTTGCTATGCCGGGAAATACTAATGGACCCCATCGCCCGCTATGAGGAAGCCACTAAGTCCGCACAAATTCAAAGGATTCGGCACATTATAGGTAAGAAAGAGTAACTCTAAAAAAGCGTCTTATCGGCGCACGGAGTATGCTATACACTCGGGAGTATGGCATTACCTTCAGCCCATAACGAGAAACTCAAGAAACGCGCTCGCGTCCTCATGGCTATGAGTGGCGGCGTAGATAGCGCAGTGGCCGCCGCTCTGCTTAAGACTCAGGGTTACGAAGTCATCGGCGTGCACATGCAGCTATGGAACCAGGCTGACGCTGCTCAAAAGAAATCTGGCGGTTCTTGCTGTTCGATTGTGGATTCAAACGACGCTCGCCGTGTTTGTGATCTTCTAGAAATCCCGTTTTACGTTATCAATGCACGCGATCAGTTTAAGAACGACGTGATCGATTATTTTGTACACGAGTACTTGCAAGCCCGCACCCCCAACCCCTGCGTGTTGTGCAACAACAAACTTAAATTTAGCTACCTCATAAAAAAAGCCGATGAACTCAAGTGCGAATATGTAGCAACCGGCCATTACGCCAAAGTGGTTCACAGTGCCGATGGGGGAGAGACTTCGCTGTATCGCGCGACAGACCGTTCGAAGGACCAAAGTTACTTTTTATTCGGATTAAAACAGCCGGCGTTGAGCCGAACGCTCATGCCTCTTGGTGACCTTCTAAAAACCAATGTGCGAAAGATGGCGAACACTTTCGGTTTAGCGGTGGCGGATAAACCAGATAGCCAGGAAATTTGTTTCATCGACGAAGGCGGTTACAAGGAGTTCGTAGAAAACAATTCTACTGATCGCTACCGTCCCGGTGGACCGATAGTCACGTCCGAAGGTCACATTCTCGGCCGACACTTGGGTTTGTTTCGCTACACTATTGGTCAACGCAAGGGGTTAGGTCTAGATCGGCCGGAACACCAAGACTTTTATGTTATTGGTTTCGACATTAAACAGAATGCTTTGATCGTAGGGCCAGAGGAATTTCTCATGAAATCCGCTCTTGTCGCGACCAATTGCAACTGGATCGGTGCAGTAGATTTCATTAAAGGAATTCGGGCCACTGCTAAGATCCGCTCTCGCCATGAAGAGGCCGAGTGCGTGATTACGCTCCTTCAAAACGATTCTGTTCGTGTTGATTTTGATCAACCTCAACGCGCGATCACTGCTGGTCAGGCTGTTGTCTTCTATCAAGGCGACCTTGT
Organism: Bacteriovoracaceae bacterium UBA4573; assembly: GCA_002387735.1. Classification (GTDB taxonomy): domain Bacteria; phylum Bdellovibrionota; class UBA1018; order UBA1018; family UBA923; genus UBA923. The sequence goes on from DGKJ01000026.1 coordinate 9,548, forward strand.
ACTAGGCGGCGGCTGGATCGAAGGCCTCGTTGAACCAGTGACAACTCGAATGCGAGCACGTTTTTCGGCCGGTGCGACAAAATAAATCCATGCAGTCTGCTGTAACGAATCATTTCCGATTTTCTCTCAAGACTTTGGGCTGCAAGGCCAATGTTTATGACTCACTGGTTTTAGAGCGCGAACTAATGGAGCTCGGCGGTGTGCGTGACGAACTTGATCCGCAGGTTTTTTTAGTCAACAGCTGTACGGTGACCGCTGAGGCTGACAAGCAGTCGCGCCGAGAACTCATCCTTGCGCGACGCCAACACCCGAATACGGTTACTATCATGACCGGATGTTCGGCCGAGGTCGCAAACTCCAACGAAAAGACTTCTTACGTGGACCATCTCGTGCCTAATCACGCGAAAAGCAAACTTCGTACGATAGTCGCTCATTCCTTGGGGCTTGAGCTCCCTGTTGCCGCTTCCGAACAAACCTCTGAGGTGTACTGGGGCCAACTTCCGGAATTCGCTGGACGCACCCGAGCGTTTCTTAAAGTGCAAGAAGGTTGTAACGATTTCTGCACTTATTGCATCATACCTTACGCTCGCGGCAAAAGCCGCTCCGTCCCCCTTGAACAAGTGTTAACCGAGATCAACCGTTTGCAAGTTCAAGGCGTTCGTGAAGTGGTGATCACTGGAACCAACATTGCGGATTGGGGAAAAGAGTTTTCTTCGTCCATTGAGGATTTAGTCGATGAAATTCTCCGTCGTACTGCCATACCGCGAATAAGACTTTCGTCGCTTGATCCTAGTGAAATCTCGGAACGGCTTTTGACGTTACTAGCTAATGAACCAAGATTGATGCCACACGTTCATTTATCACTTCAAAGTCCGGTGAGTCGCGTACTTCGGGCAATGAAACGGGATTATCGCTCGGAGAACGTTGTACAAGCGCTCGAGGCTATTGCGCGGGCTGGTGATTCGCGCGGCGAACCCATTTTCGTCGGCATGGATATTATTGCTGGGTTCCCATCTGAAAGTGTCGAGGAGCACTGCGAGGGTCTGGAGCTACTTAAATCTTTACCGTGGATGCGCATGCACGTGTTTCCCTACAGCGAACGCGAGGGCACTCCGGCCTTGAAAATTCCTGGTTCGGTAGCGCCAGCTGACCGCAAGGCCCGTGCCGCCGAGTTGATGGTGCTTTCCGATCGCCGTCACGAACAATTTGCCAGATCGGCGATTGGCCACACTACCTCGCAGGTATTGATTGAAACCACACATCGCGGTTCAGAACTCGAATCTAACTTCAATTACGTTGTAGGACACGCGCCTAACTATTCGCGGGTGCTCGCACGAGTGGCATCTAACGACAACATTGAAAAATTTCGCAATCAGTTCATTTCCGTGAGTATCGAAGACGTAATTCCGAAACCTCACCGAGATTGGACTCTTACGGGTACCGCGATTCTCTAAACGGCCAACCCGCCTTTACCTTTTGCTTTTTTTTCTAATTTTTTTCTTACTCTTTGCCGGCGGAGCGACAGGTACGCTCTCTAGCTCTTCTTCATTTTTTTCCACTTTTTCCACTTGAGCCATGGACATTACCCAAGCGCGGTTATTGCTATGAACCGCGTCGTTGGAGGTGTTGTCCATATAGATATATAAACGAACATTTTTTTCGGTAAATTCGAGCGGAAGTGTAACATTGACCGTCAACGAGGCTGCGGCACCAGCTGCGATGGCTGGTAATTCGAACTCCTCCAACACGATCTGCATGTTAGGATCGTCTACGAAGTTATCTGGCGTTTTCTCGTAAGCCACCGACAAGCGACGACCCGCCGGGGCATCGGTCAATCCTACGTTGCGTACACTCACTCGCACCGCCGCCTCGTGATTCTTTCGCCGCACCTGAATATCTTCGTAGAAGAGCGCTAAATCGGGTTGAATCGCGATAAACCGCCCACTGCGACTAAACTTGCTAGGATTAAGCGGCGCATTTTGTTGGAGATACCATGAGAGCACCTGCCACTGCTCAGCTCCCGTATCTTCGAGGTTTCGAATTTCGAAACGCTTTTTTGCCGAAGAATCGTTGTGCATAAAGGTGATTGTTTCAAGTATTCCCTCGGGCAACGCGACTTTATAATACTTATTCGACTTCACAGGTTCACCGTTGATTTCAAGCGACTTGAGTGCCCCCAACGACAAAGCAGTCTCCCCGAAACTACGATCGGGGGTCTTAGGTCCCGCATCGTAAATGGCCCGTATTCCTGAAATACTCCCGCCCCGCATTTCAAATTTCTGCATACCAAAGGCCATATACGTAATAACTTCTTCTAAGGCTCGTCCGGTCATTTCACCGGTTTTTAATGTCCACGTTCGATCACGTACTGGATTATAAATGAACGCGATCACGTTCATTAAATCTGCAGTCGACACGGGTCCAGAGTACAACTCACCACTTGCGAACTTGGGTGACTCAAAACTGACATCAGCCCCAGTGTAAGCCCTATAGGCGTCGGCCATAACGTTAGTAATCACCGACTCCCCAAAATTTCCTTCGCGCCGCAGATCCATTCCAAGATCAATTACTTGGTCTGAAAAAATATTTCCGTACTTACTCTCTAGCTCAAGCTCCAAAGTCGTCACGAGATTCGAAATCGTGGGATGATCGTGCGCTGTCGCATCGACTTGGATCAAATCGTAATTTTTTAGGCGCCAAGTTTTCTTTTCAGTATCTACTAATAAATCGAGTTTTCCGACAAATCGCCCCCACGCTCCAGCCTCCACCATCAGAGCTGTTTTGCCATTGCGCTCAACTGCAATCGGGCGTGAATACCGATCGTGATCGTGGGAATGCACTACGACATCGACGTACCTCATACCCGCAATCACCTGGTTGTAGGCTAAGTTGTTGTGCGAGAGAACAACCACCAAATCAACCTTGTGTTCTTCTTTAAGTTCTTTGGCATAGCGACGTACGTAAGGAAATCCTACGTCTGGCTGCGCTGGCTTTACGAACTCGTCGTAAATAAGTTCGAAGTTTACGATTCCAATTACACCGATTTTCACGCCGCCACGCACGAAGATGTCGTAGGGCTTGATGGTTCTTACTAAATGTGGTTCATCGGCGGCCAATCCGTCGGGAATCTTCAAATTGGCTCCTAGAAAGGAAAATTCCGGTGGCATTTTTTCAATTACATCACCCAACACGCGCGGACCATTATACCAATCGTGATTGCCCAAAACGATGGCGTCGTAACCAAGCGCATTCATCATTTGGACAGAGGCTCGGCCCGCTCCGAGATTGTAGTAAATGTGGCCTTCGGAAAAATCGCCTCCGTCCAACAATATAGTGTTAGGATTCTGATCGCGAATTCGATCGAGAATGGTCGCCATTCTCGACACCCCACCAATATTGAAGGGGCCTTTTTCGGGGCGATAGTGAGAATGAAGATCGTTGGTATGAATAATCGTCAACGGAACTTCGGCGGCAGAACTGCCACAGGTCCAGCCAACAAACATCACGTAAGCGCAAATCGCCAAGATATTCGAACGCACAGGTTTGCCCCCGTTGAGAAAAATCCCCGCTTTCGCGGAATTTGGTTCAACGTCTAAAAATGATCCACTCGCCCCTAATGCTAGCGGGCTTTTTCGGAGAATGGCAAGTCACCTTTAAACGGTTTCATGATAGAATTAGTCGGTGGACCCGTGGCAATTTTGATGATTTTTAGTTGAAAAAGTGGTTTCATTTTGTCCAATGAAAACAATGCAGAGCATCGAACAACTACTGCAACATCACTTTCGGAACCCTAAACTTCTTGAAGTCGCGCTCATTCACAAGTCCTTTGGTAACGAAAACCGTGCCGAGCTTGCCACCTCAGACCGCGACAATGAACAAATGGAATTTTTGGGCGACGCGGTTCTCGACTTAGCGATCTCCGAACTCCTGCTTGAACTCTTTCCGCAACTGCCAGAGGGTGAGCTCTCTAAACTACGAGCAAGCCTCGTCAACGAACACACGCTTGCACAGGTGGCGCGTTCTCTCCAACTTGGTGACCATGTAAAACTGGGACGTGGGGAAGACCTCACGAAGGGACGGGAAAAGGATAGTATTTTGTCGGGCACCCTAGAGGCGGTTCTAGCCGCTATTTACCGTGACGCCGGGTACGATGTAGCGAAAACTTGGGCTCACGAACGCTTTCGGGCACACGCCGCTCAAGCCGGTGCTGACGAACGAGATGGGCTACATCTTCAAGATCATAAAACCCGCTTTCAAGAAGTTGCCCAAGCGCTCTATAAAACAGCGCCGCGTTACACCGTCACTTCCGCCACTGGACCTGACCATGAAAAAACCTTCGTAATCGAAGTGTCGATTCACAATATATTACTGGCCGAAGGTACTGGGCGAAGCAAAAAAGAAGCTGAACAACAGGCAGCAAAAAATGCGTTCGACCGTTTTGGGCCCAAACTGGGGCATCCAGATTTGAAAAAGAAATGATTATTTCAGTATTTATTCCACACGGTGGTTGCCCCGTGCGCTGCAGCTTTTGCGATCAAAAAACGAGCGGGGGGGTGGCTGTAGCCCCCGCCGCCATTACCAAACACATCGCAGCCCATCTCGCGACTGCCGAAAAACAAACGCTCGGTTCGCCGCTGCCCGAGGTCGCTTTCTATGGCGCTACTTTTACGGCCCTATCCACGACCTTGCAGACTACTTACCTCGATGCGGTGCTGCCGTTCATCGAGAAGGGCGAAGTGGGGGGAGTCCGCATTAGTACTCGCCCGGACGCTATAGACTCCGCCTGGCTGTTGTTTTTGAAACAGCGCTACCGGTTGAGTACGGTTGAAATTGGTGCGCAGTCTTTTAATCCCATCGTACTCCAACGAATGGGGCGTGGCCATTCAGTGACTGATGTGGAAGAGGCTATTAAAAAACTTAAAGACATCTCATTAACGATCGGACTGCACCTATTGGTAGGATGCCCATCAGAAGGCCCTACGGACGATCAATTAAACCTCGACGGCGTATTAAAACTACGGCCCGATTTCGTACGTATTCACCCGCTTCTGGTGTTTAAGAAAACCGCGCTGGCCGATGACGTGATGAACCAGAATTTCGTACCGCTCGATCTTGAATCTGCAATCGAGCGCACCGCCAGGCTCGTTGCTGCCCTTGAGGCAGCTCATATTCCGGTCTTCCGTATCGGGCTTCAACCCAACGAAGTCATGAAAGACGAGTTAATGGCCGGCCCCTACCACCCTGCTTTCGGAGAACTCGTGCGATCGCGCATTTGGCGGCACCGACTGGCCGACCAGCTAAAACAAGAACGCATTCGCGAAGCCCTGGAGATTACACTGGAAATCCCCCCGCGCCTGGTAAGCCAGGTACGCGGTCAAAAAAACTGTAATATTCAATGGTTAAATAATAACTTTCAGCTAACACTTGGCGGTCAATACATGATAAAAACGCTTGGCCATGAATACCACCAATCAAACTCAACCGACGTCCTTCAGATGCGGATTCGTTACCCTGCTGGGCCTTCCGAATGCCGGCAAATCCACGCTTTTTAATAAGCTGACAGATTCCAATCTTGCCATCGTAACACCCAAGGCCCAAACCACCCGCACGCTTCTGCGGGGCCACGTCGCCAGTTCAACTTGCGAGTTTGTTGTTGTCGACACGCCAGGCTTGCAAGAAGGAACCAAGGCCTTAAACCAAGCGATCGGCCGGAACGCCGTGCGCGCAGCGGCTAATGCGATGGCCGGTGGCGAGCTCATGTTGCTTGTGATCGATGCTCCCAGTTTGGGAGCCCAACTCAGAGACCACAAATCTCACACGCCGCCAATGTTGCTGGCGCTCGAGCGCATCGTTACTGCGTCTTTTGAAAACGTTGACCTCCCACTTAAAGTTCGGGTCATTCCAGTGTTCAACAAAGCTGACCTTGTGCGGAAGCCAGAACATCGCACCGAAATCGAAAATACGGTGACCACCTTCGCAACACGTTTGTTTTCAGATCTCCAATCGGGACTCTGGCTGTCGTCCCATACGGAGAGCGGAATTTCAGAGTTACTTGAAACGATCGAAGCCAATTTACCGGCCGGAAACCCTGGCGAACTCTTCGAGAGCGATACACTCACGGATCAGGCCACTCGCACGATTGCAGCCGAATACATTCGCGAACAGTGCTTCTTGCAATTGGGCGACGAACTGCCGTATTCCACCGCAGTGGAGATTGAGACTTTCGACGAATCCGACCCAGCCCTCACTCGAATTCAGGCAACCATTTTTGTAGAAAAAGAAAGTCAAAAGGGTATGGTCATCGGTTCGGGAGCAAAAAAAATCAAAGCCATCGGCACAAAATCGCGGGAACGTATTGAAGCGCTGATTGAACGTAAAGCCTTTTTAGGACTTAAAGTTAAAGTATCGGCCAACTGGGCTGGAAAAAGTGCGTTGGTGGAGCGCTTTGGGTACGGAGAAGTTTCTTTATGAAAAAAGTCTGTCTCGTCGGCCGACCCAACGTTGGGAAAAGTTCTCTTTTTAATCGTCTGATCGGCCGCAGAAAAGCGCTTGTCCTTGATCAGCCAGGAGTAACCCGAGACGTCGTGCTAGCGGAACTGGAGTTAGATGCGGGCACTGTGCAGCTGGCGGATCTGGCGGGGCTCGAGTCGGATCTCTCGCGAAGAGACCGTTCACCACGCGCAGAGCTTGCTCGCCTTGCACAAGAAGCCGCACTTGATTACCTAAAAAAATCGGATCTTGTTTTGTTCGTTGTAGATGCTCGATCGCCGCTCACTCCCCACGACGAACACCTTTCGACGCTAGTTCGAATGTCCGGAAAATCGGTGATCATGGTGCTATCGAAAGTAGAAGGTAAAGTCGAAGATCTCGCTCGTATGGAAACTGCGGCTCTCGGCTGGGAACATGTGCTTTGCACTTCGGCCGAGCATAATCTTGGAATTTCTGATCTTAAAGATGCCATCGCCGGAGCGCTCGAATTATCTAGTGATGAGCCCAACGAAACGCTCGAGGAATCAGTCGCCAAAACTCCGGAAGCTAGGGGACTCACGAAAGAGCGCCCTATTCGCATGGCAGTGTATGGCCGCCCAAACGTAGGGAAAAGCACACTTGTAAATTATTTACTGGGCGAAAAACGAATGATCACCTCGCCAATCGCTGGCACTACAGTAGATACGGTCGACAGTGATTTCGAAAAAGACGGTCGCTATTACCGCATTTTAGACACCGCAGGCATTCGCCGTAAAAGCAAGACCGACGCAGGTGTAGAAGTACTTAGCGTTGTAAAAGCAATCCGTTCTGTGGTCGACGTCGATATCGCTTTGTTTTTGATTGATGGGTACGAAGGCATTACCGATCAAGACGAAAAAATCGCCGGCGAATTGCGCGATTCGGGCCGTCCCATAGTGTTGATCGTCAACAAATGGGACCTCTGTGGCGTAACCAAGGAAGACTACGCCAAGCGTTTGCGAGATAATTTAGATTTTCTAGATTATGCACCGATTTTGTTTATCTGCGCGGAAAAGGGCGAGGGGATTGAACCGCTCTTTGATTTGATCGATGAAATGGTACGCGCACGGCAATTCGTCGCACCCACGGGCGAACTCAATCGTTTTATCGAAATGGTCGAAGGATGCAATGTAGCCGGCGATGCAAAGCTGTATTACGCAAGTCAAACCCAGGTAAGCCCACCTACCATTACATTTTTAGTAAACGACCCCAAAAATGTACGTTTTTCCTACGAACGTTATCTTCGAAACGAACTTCGAAATCGCTATAACTGGATGGGAAGCCCGATACGATTAGTCTTTAAGGCTAGATCTCGCAGTCCTTCAAAAAAATCGCGTGGTTCTTCCGCGCAGCGCTAAGTGCGATTCAGTTCGTGAGTTAGACTACCAAGTCCACATCAGTGCGATGCCCGCGGTAATCCAAGTTCCTGTTTTATCATTCACAGTGGGAGCATAGCGATTATCGTATTGATCGGAGAACTGCACTAAGTGAGCCAACGCCTCGAGTTGCAAGTAGGTTTTTCTAGGTTTAATCGTGAGTTCAAAACCCATACCGAAGTTCATGCCAAAAGCATTCACCTTTTCGGTCGACGTCGCGCCGCTGGTACCCTGGGAGTCTACCGCAGTTTTATTGTCGGACCGAGAGTACATTCCACCACCAACGATCATATGAGGCCCTACAAATGTAATTGGAGCCGATAGATCGCGAGTGTCGAAGTAGTATTTTACCTGAAACAAAATTCGAAAAAGATTGGTGTCCACCAATTCCGAGTTACCGCTACTTACGGGGAGATTGTAATTGTGTTTACTGTTCTGCAGCGCAACCTGGAGAGCGACCTGAAAATCGAACCAATAGGCCAGACGCCCGTCGATCATCGGAAATCCGCCCTGGTAAAGCTTGCCTGAGTTTCCAGTTGCAGTTGTGAGTCCTGTGCCCAAACCAACGCCGAAAAAGCGACCGAACTGAAAAAATTTTTCGTCATTTGCTTCATCTTCGGCGGCGTCGAATTCGCCATACTCCGAAAACGGCCCCGATATTGGGCCATCACTAGTGGGTTCGTCGTCAGGAGCAGCTGCGCGTTTGGCTGCACCTACTGCTTCGTATTCATCAACAGCCTTCGCGAGAGTCGGGGACAGCAAACCCAGCAACAGCCAAGCGCTCACCAGGCAAGTCCCGAATGATCTGTGCAGTATTGGCTTAAAAATAAAAATGCATCCCCGCGTGCAAGAAGGTAAATCCAATTGTTTTAAGAACAAACGTGTTCGTAATATTCGAGCCACTCACTCCTGTTTCGAAGGAAAGCCCAAGGCTGTCGACTCCGGGTATGAAAAACTCGGCCCCGAGCACCCCGAGAATTTCTATTCCCGAACGTTCGTCATGCTTTAGATAGGCCAGGGCGAGCGCGCTGTAAAAATTGAGATTGGTTTCAAAAAAAATATTCTTAAAAATTTTACCCGAAAAAACCACATCGGCTCGGTCGGCGGTTGAGAACCCGAGCGCCGTTGCAATGTGAAGATCTTTGGTTAGTCCATACTTGGCGCTCAGTGCCGGTACGCCATTGGAATATTGATCAACAAATCCGATCCCGAGTCGACTCCGTAAATCCTTGGCTAAAACACTCGTGGCGAGCAAATTGGCAAGCACCAAAAACATCGCAACCATTCGAAAATGCTTGAAAAGTCTCATACCTTAAGGGTACTCGAATAGTAACTTTTTAAAAGTAATTTCTGTGACGGGAGACACCATGTCTACGACCTACGACCTGGATCGAAAATCGCTGCGCCGCGCTGATTTTTTTCTACGAAAAGCCAATGCCCTGGTAGCTGCGGCAAAAAAAAATACCAAGGCTCTTGTGGTTGCTGGGGGGGGCCTTTTTTTGGTGGGTCTTGGGTTCACCGGGTTTAAGATTTGGCAAAACCAACAAGAACTTAAAGGTGCAGCAGAGTTCTATCGCATCGAAAAAGCTCTAGCGGAAATTTTGCGGGCTCATCCCAAAACAGACGCTAATTGGAAAGCTAAAGTTGACTCCTTCGCTTTGGAAGCGAAAAAGCCTGCCCTCGATGCACGTTTTACTAGCGCCTCATTTAATATTTTCTTGTTGTTGGGTGATGTTTATTTTGATCGCGGAGAATTCATTGAAGCCTTTTCCTATTATCGAAACGCTGTCGAAGAAGCTAAATCACGTCACGCGAAAGCTGCGGCGTTAGTTTCGGCTGCCTATGCCGCAGAAAATCTAAAAAACTCTGACGAAGCGATTGCCATTCTTCGCCAAGTAGTTGCATCAGGCGTAAAAGAAGTAAAAGCCGATGCAATGTTAGCCTTGGCGCGCAATCTTTTTCAAA
>DGKJ01000063.1 GCA_002387735.1 Bacteriovoracaceae bacterium UBA4573
ATAATTGGCACGCCTGCGGCCTTGGCGTGGTCCAATGCTTCACGAGTTTGCGGCATAACGCCGTCGTCGGCAGCGACCACTAAGATTACTAAATCGGTTACGTTCGCACCACGCGCGCGCATAACCGTGAACGCTTCGTGGCCTGGGGTGTCGATAAAAGTTATTTTCTTGTCGTCAAGCGACACGGTGTAGGCACCAATATGTTGGGTAATGCCTCCTGCTTCACCTGCCGCTACATCTTCCGAGCGAATGGCGTCTAACAACGAAGTTTTACCATGGTCGACGTGACCCATGACCGTTACGACCGGAGGCCGTGGCTTAAGGGAATCTGGAGCATCTTCGACTTTCTTGATAACCTGAGTTTCCTGGAACGCAACGTTTTCAATCTCAAAACCGTATTCCGTTGCAAGAAGGGTCGCAGTGTCGAGGTCAATGGTTTGGTTCATCGTCACCATTGTTCCCATGCCCATTAATTTTTTAATCAGCTCACCACTTTTTACACCCATACGTTGGGCTAAATCAGAGATCACAATTGCATTGTCGATACGAATGACGCGCTTGTGGGCTGCGGGTTTGGTGATAGCAGTTTTCTTAATTTCGCGTCCGATAGGAGCCTTCTTTTTCTTCGGAAGAAAGATGAGTTCTTTTTTGGCTCGGTAATCAAGCACATTGACGTCTTTAGGTTCGCGATCGCGATCCCCACGAGCGCCGGGTGCGCCCTTTTTTCGCATCGACTGTTCTTCTTCCGCCATGCGGTCGATTGCTTCTTTACCAAGATTAATGATGCCACCAGGACGACCGGGCGTGATCGGTCCAGCTGGACGAGGCGCAGGCCGCGGAGTGACTATCGGTTTAGGAACGTCTTTTACGATATTCAAAATGCTGCCTGTTCGGGCCGAGGTCATCCCGCCGGCTTTCGCGCCAAGAAGGGTGTGCATTTTGAGTCCACTTCCCAAATTTTCTGGTGCCGGTGGAGGTGTTGGAGCCGGAGTGCTGACAACTGTTTTTTCGGTTTGAGGTTGCGCCTCGACTATCGGAGCTTCTGCACTTTGAACGACAGCTGCTTCTTCAGTTTCAGCAACAGGTTGCGTTTCTGGCTGACTAGAACTTGCGGGTTGCGAAGGCGCCAATGTAACAGCTGCGTCGTCAGTGCCGCCTTTTGCACGACGTCGAATTACAGTTGGGCTTGCTTTTTTTGAAGCAGCAGAAGGTTCCTGCGCATTCGGAGTAGTCGAAGCGCCAGCTGCAGCGGTCGCTGATGACTTGCGAGTGGTGCGAGTGGTTTTGGTGGTCTTAGTGCTTTTTGTGGTTGCCGCTTGTTCCTTTGCAATCGCCTCTTTAACAATACGAACTTCTTCGCCGCCCAGCGCGCTCATGTGGTTCTTTACTTCGATATCGAGGGATCTGAGCTTATCCAAAAGTGTGATCGAGTCCATGGAGAGTTCTTTTGCCAGTTCGTACACTTTTACATCTTGCAAACCTGCCATAGAAGCGGCTCCCTTTTTTGAATCGTTTTCAGAGCTTGTTGTTTGTGTCACTGCATTCCACCTAATTTCTATTCAGCGGTCCCCGAATTATCCGGTTTCGAACTGCTGATTCCGGCTGCTGCCATTTCTTGTCTCAAGCGCTCTTCAGCCATCGATTTGGCATCTCGTGGTTCGTGGGCACTTTCTTTTTTAGAAACGTTCTCGAGTGGGGTGCCATCTTTGCTGAGCATGAGAGCTTCGCCACCTTTTTCCACCACTGCTGCCGCTCTTTCTTTGAGCGACTTAGCGTCTTCTTCTTTGTCGAACCCAGGAATCTTCATGAGGTGCTCAATAGAAGCTTCCGCCACCTGGAACACGTTCATGAGGCCATTCTGGTAAATGCCATGAGCGAGGGTTTCGTTGATACCATCAATGTGTTGAAGGTTGAAAATAGCATCCGCGGTCTTCTTTTGCAGCTTCGATTTCGAAATAATATCGAGCTTCCAGCCAGTGAGATGAGCCGCAAGGCGCACGTTCTGGCCACGTTTTCCGATCGCTAGAGATAGTTGATCGTCTTCGACCATGATTTCCATGGTGCGATTGCGTTCATCCATTTTAATGGACGAAATCTCAGCTGGCTGCAATGCCGATTTGACGAACAATGCAGGGTTTTCATTCCAAGGAATGATGTCAATTTTTTCGCCTTTGAGTTCGGCAATCACGTTTTGTACGCGAACGCCCTTCATGCCGACGCAAGCGCCAACGGGGTCTACGTCGCGGTCATTGCTGATTACTGCAATTTTTGCACGAGACCCTGGTTCGCGAGCAGCAGCTTTAATTTCCACGACCGCATCGGCGACTTCAGGAACCTCAGTTTCAAACAACTTCATTAAAAACTTAGGAGACGTGCGCGTCATGTACAATTGCGGCCCGCGAGGAGTCATGACGACGTCACTCAAATAGGCTTGTACGCGATCACCTGGCTTGAAGCTTTCGCCAGGAATGATTTCTGAACGAGGCAAGAGTGCATCGGTTCGGCCGAGGTCAATAACGAGACTTCCGCGTTCTACCCGACGAGCAATTCCTGAAATAACTTCGCCTTTTCGGTGAATGAACTCCCCGAAAATGATGTCGCGCTCTGCATCGCGCACTTTTTGAAAAATTACTTGTTTAGCGGTTTGCGCATCAATGCGTCCAAAAGCCGGATTATCCAGCTTGATTCCGAGTTCGTCACCAACGCTTACGTCCGAGTCGAGCTTTCGCGCTTCATCGAGTGCGATTTCTAAATCTGGGTCCGCAATGTCGTCGTCAGACTCTACGACTTGTTTAAACTGAAATAATTCGATTTCTCCGCTGTCATTGTTGAAGTGCGATTCAAGCTGGGCGCCTTCGCCGAACTTCTTCTGCGCTGCTAGCAATACGGCCTGTTCAAGCGCTTCGATGATAATCTCTTTTTTGATACCGCGGTCTTTACCAACTTGTTCAATCACCCGACTGAGATCTGATAAGTTCATCGTTTTTCCCTTTTAACCTTTTCTAAACCCTTGAGGTGCCACGTATTCGAGGTGAGCCTTCGAAATCATTTGCAGCGGTACAGCCACGAGGGTTCCGTCTATTTCCATTTGGACCTTGTTTTGGTCTTCACTTAGACCCTTCAAAATCCCTACGAAGTTTTTTTGTTTCTGGTTCTTCTTCCAGTATCCTTCATTGCCGATTTCATCCGCTTCCAGCGGGCGAAACGTATGCAGCCGGGCCTTTTGGCCGCTAAAACGGGCATAATCCATTGCGCGTCTAAGCGGGCGTTCTACACCGGGGCTTGAAACCTCAAGTGTATAAGTCCCATCGAGCAACGCCGTAGTTTCAAACAGTTCATCGACTGCGGCGTTTACTTTGGCACAGTCGTCGAGACCAATGTACTCGGCGGTGTGCGCGTCAGCGTTACGAGCAAAATCAATGTAGAGCACCAAGGTGCGACCCGAACGAGCCGGGCCAGAGGTTTGCTCAAGCGCGACCACGTCGTATCCAAGGGGTTCAATGATCGCCCGCACACTCTCTTCGAGCTGCTCTAGCGCTGCCTTAGAATTCGCTTTGATCTCGGTCATTTCAACTCACGACAAAAAAAAAGCGGGCATAAGAGCGACGGTCCTTGCCCGCCACTCCCTGGCCCACTTCTAAAAGTAGTCCAACTGTTGGCGTTTCTTTAGCACGGCGCTTGTGCGAAAGGCCAGCAAAAAAGACTGAAAAGTCGCAGGACTAGCCCTGGAAATTGCTTTATTTCGAGGGCTTGGCACTGCCTTCCAGGAGATAATCCCGGCAATTGGCCGCCGGAATCGTCATTTCTTCGAGCAGGTTATAGGCTTTGTCGACTTTGGACATGTACCAGAGCGCGTAAGCGATGTGGAGCAGGATTGATCGGTCGCCTTTGTCATCGAATCGAAAGTCCACTGCCAGCGAATCTTCGTTGCCGTCGAAAAGCAAACCAATGAGCTCGCCCCGCTTATTCATGGCAGCCGATCCTGAGTTACCCCCAGTGGTGTCGACGGTTGCCAGAAAATTCACCGGCAAATCGCCAAACATAGGGTCGCCCAATGGGCCAAATCCACTGCCGGTGTCGATTTTCCGTTCCGGATCGAAATACGCAATATTGAGAGCGCGAACGAGTTGATGCGGTACTTCGAATTCGGCTGATCCCGGGCGGTTTTTGTCTAATATACCGCGGGCGTTGGTGAAAGGAGGCATGTATCGCTGGCGGGTCGGACTGAAATACCCTTTTGCGATGCCGTAGGTTAGCCGCAGAGTAGAGTTCGCGTCGGGTGCCAGGGGGTCCCCTTTTATTTGGTGATACATTTGGAGTGCTTCCATGAGGCGGCGCATCGGTTTCGAGGCTTCGCCGGCATAGGAACGAGCCAAGCGATCTTGAGCCTTGATGATCGGCAATATTCGCAACGCCAATTGAATCGCCTTGTCTGAGGATTGCTCCAGTTCTTCCAAGGTGGCGGTTTCAAGCAACTTCACGCGGGTCTCTTGATTGTCGAGCGCCGTGTTTGCATAAAGCTGTTCGGCGAACTTTGGGTCGGCATGCCATTGGGCGAAAAGTTGTTCCACGTATTTGGGCCGCTCGTTGAGGGGGACGGTTTTGTCTGTGTAGGCCATGACTGCATTAAAAATGGCAGTATCGATACGTTTATCAATGGTACCTTGTTTGGCAATTTCACTTTGTATGATGCGAGGCCAGTTGCGTTGTTTATAGGCCGGCTCGCGTTCTTCGTCTGGTTTGGCTCTTTCGTCGGCCATTCGGACAATGGTCAGGGCCGAGGCCAGAAGAGGCGACCGGGCAAAGAGCCGATTGGCCAACGCGTCTTTGAGTTCGTTTTTATATTTTTCGTAAATGCTCTCCAGCACCTTCGATGCCCAGCCGTATTTCAGCATTCGGTTCGGTTCGGCGGCGATCCAACTTTGAAAATCACGTTCCTGGTCTAATTTCTTCTTCAGAAAGCCCTCGCGGGTAAGAGCTTCGTGTTGCTCTACGTTCTTTTTTAAAACGTTCGCAGCACCAAAATTCGAACTTTCTACCTTAATACGCAGATCCTCACCCTGTTTGGAGAGATTGTCGTAGGTTTCAATAATCATTCGAAAGTATGTAATAGTGTCCGGCATTGACTCATTCATTTGGCGAGTCACTTCGGCAGTCGTTAAAAGTCGATTGGTTATTCCCGGATAACCCGCCACCATGACGAGATCGTTAGGACTTAAACCATTGGGAGCAATCTTTAAGAATTGCGCTGGCTGAAAGGGGACATTTTTTTCGTCGTAAGGGGCTGAAGAACCGTCGGGCGCGACATAGGCCCGCAAAATGGCCCAATCGCCAGTGTGGCGAGGGTAATGCCAATTGTCAGCGTCACCACCAAAAAAACCGACCATCTTCGGAGGGGCGTACACCACGCGAATGTCTTGAATTTCGCGCTGCTCAATTAAGAAGAATTGTGAAGAGCGATAGAATTCTTTTACCTCAACGCGAATGCCGGGGCGATTTAGTTCGGCGGCTTTAACCATTTCCGCCATACGTCGTTCAATGGTCATCCGTTTTTCGTGTGGGTCTTGAATAAAATCGATGTCACGAAGAATGGCCTCAGAAACTTCCACAATTTTTTGAGTAACGTAAATCTTCTGCGCCGGTCCGGCCGAGCGTTCTTCGGCAAGAGTTTTTGCATGAAACCCATTGGTTACATAGTCGGATTGAATGCCGCGCTCACGGTCTATTTGAGACATGAAGGAGAGTAGCGCCTGTGCACAGTGATGGTTGGTGATGATGAGACCGTTGGGGGAAATAAAAGATCCGGAACAAAAACCCAGGCTAACAATGGCCCGCAACAAACCGAGATCTAAGTTCGAAAGTTCTTTAGTGTCGATTTCAAGACCTAGTTCCTTTAGTTTCTCGGCATGGGCGTCCATTTGATGAGGCATCCATTTGCCACCGGAAACCGTACGTTCGCTGGCCCCGGCCAAGACGCTGTGCATGAACGTAAGCAAAAGAAACAAGATAATAGCGCGTTGAGCACGCACGAATCGAACCATGAAAAACCCCCTGTAAAATCGAAAACCCCTAAATTCGGACAGAGGCGTTATCTGCTCCTAGAGTCTGAAATTGTCAATGGGCGTCAAGCGACGATGGGCTTGGATATTTGACCTTTTGGAAAAGTTCCCCCAGAGTGTTCGGTGGGGAAATGGGGGAGTGATCGATTGAAATTTCTACACCTATTGCGAACCGCTCTGGTTTTGAGCGCGTTCAGTGTCTATTCGCTGCAGCCGACTTGGGCGGCCGAAATAAAACCTGATTGCAACCAAGTCGTGCAAACCTCTGGTGTCAGAGGCAAACTTTCCCGTTGGTGGAAATTATTAAAAGCCCCTTTCGGAAAATCGCGATCCGAGGATCGCAGATTTTCGATTGATGTGCTGAATGCAGAAATTTCGGATTTGCCCTCGGAGGTACAAAAAAGAATTCTCGTCGATTTGTTACCTCAACTTCGGCCCTACTCCGGTGAAGACCTTGTAGAGGTATTGCAGAAAGTGCGCGATGAAACGCGAGGTTATTTTTATTTAAATCTACGCCGCGGAATTACCAAAAAAATCGACAGTGTCACCCAAGAGAAACTACGTATGCTTTTAAGTCGTGAAGACCGTCGTGCTGCGGTGGAAATTCTCAACGACCGTTGGATGGTGGACGACTTAGATTTGCCGAAAGTTGAGTTAACTGAAGCAAATCTCGAACCCCAAGGTGATGGGCGAATCGTTCTTTGGAAACTGTGGGACCAACTAGAAGCAGACAAACTTGGATTATACGATGCTCGCGAACTTTTGCTGCTCCTCGAACAAGTGCCAGTCGGGCATGCACGAGGGTTTAATGATCACGGGTTACCCCGCGGTGTCGAGCGACGCACTGGTCGACTACCTTACGACCAATTTTTAGCAATCATGGGTGATTTCGCGCAAAAAACGGGGGTTAGGCTAGAACTCAAATCCATTCCGATGGATCTTCTAGTTACCGCGGTAATTTTAGACCGCCTGGCCCATCTTCCAAATGCTAGCGACGTTCAAAAACAGCGAGCGTTCGAAATGGCGGTTCTAATTTTTCGCGAATCGCGCCATTGGGAGAAAATCTCCCAGCCCGAGCAATGGAATTGGTTAGTATTCTTTCGGCGACTTGGGCATATCGATTAAAGAGCTTGTCCGTCTAAAAGTCGACGCGCAGTTTTAAAAATTTCGTCGAACATCGGTTCAGTTAGTCTTTTGGTGAAAGTATTTTGCTGGCTCGGGTGGTAGGAACCTAGCAGCCAGCGCCCGTGGGGCAACTGGGTGCAAACACCGTGGGAAAATTTTGGAATTTTTGTTTTTGGATCTATTCCCAAAGGCCCTGCCCGTAGAGTTTTGATCGCCTCTTTGTAGGCAATAGCTCCAAGCGCCAAAATCACGCGCACCCGGGAGAGATATTCGAACTCAGCCATAAGATTGGGCGCGCAGTTTTCAATTTCTTTTAAGGTCGGTTTATTCTCTGGAGGAGCGCAGTGAACGGTGGCCGAGATCCACGCATCACGAAGCTGCAAACCATCCGCGGCGTTTCGCGACTCAGGTTGACTGGCGAATCCCGCCTTGTAAAGAGCTCGGTAAAGCCAAAGCCCGGAGTTGTCACCGGTGAACATTCGACCTGTGCGATTCGCTCCGTGAGCCGCCGGCGCAAGACCTACCAGAAACAGCCGAGCGGCGGGGTCTCCGAAACTCG
>DGKJ01000040.1:0-35379 GCA_002387735.1 Bacteriovoracaceae bacterium UBA4573
CGAGTGTTGAGGTCCCTCTTTGGAGACCTGCTCAATCGTGAAACTCGTAGCGGGCCCAATGGCGATTTCGGTGTTTTCGGCCAGTTGCAGAATGACCGTCTGCCCCGCCTCAGTCACTATTTTTTCTCCTTCGTCGACCGAGTCCCCTTGTTTGGCCATGCGTTGATCGGACGCTGCAATCGAGATCACCCGAACTTCTGGATTGCCTTCCACTGCTTGAATTTTAGCGGCGAATTCCGGTGGCGGAGGCGGAGTTTCTTCTTCAGCAAGGACCGGGGCCGTAAAAAGCGTGCAAATTGCGAGCGAGAGTACGATCGTGCGTTTCATAATCTCAATGGTAACGCGAAAATAGGGTTAGTGCGAAAAAATGCTGCGCGTTATTGCAATTACCGCGACACCCGCACCAAAAGAAACGAGCTTTAAAATTGGGGCGCCCGATTTTCTGCGGTGCAACTCTGGCAGGAGATCCGCTGCCGCGATGTATATGAACCCACCGGCTGAGAGTGCCATTAAATAAACTGCAGCCACTTCAGCGAAACGAAAAGCAACGATCGCAACACCGGCTCCCACCATGGCAAACATTTGAACCACGAACAAACTCAAAAGTGCCTTGCGTTTAGAGTAACCGTGGGAAACTAGAATTGCGTAGTCGCTCACTTCCTGGGGCAACTCATGCACCACCACCGCGATCGCGGTACCAATGCCGACCTTGACGTCCACTGCAAAAGCCGCGGCAATCGCCACACCGTCGGCGGCGTTGTGAACGGCATCACCCACCAAGATGAGTGGACCCACGGTGTCGTGTTTATGACCCGACTGGCCACTGGCATGGCTGCCCAAAAAGCTCTCAATAACGTAAAAAGTCACGAAACCTATGAGGACCGAAACCATTACATCTTCGGCCCCCGAGTGCATGATCGGAGTGAACGAATCCAGGCTAGAAATGTGCTCGAGCGCCTCCGGAAGCAGGTCGAGAAGCGCCACCGAGACTAGCGTGCCCGAAGCAAACGCCAAAAGCGCCGCCAAATGGCGCTGCACCCAGGCGGCGGGGAGAAACCCCCCGACGAGCCCCGCAAGCCCATCGACTAAAACCGCAAAGAATATCCATACACAGGTGGCAAAGCTCATAAAAAACAGGTGTTATAATAGGAAACTATATTTGTCAAAAAATACAGAATGCGGTATGTCATCCCCCTATGCAGAAATCATTCTTTGCGGTTACGGCAAAAGGTCTCGAACCGGCACTAGCCGAAGAGCTTCGCGCTCTCGGTGCCCTGAACATTGAAGAACGCCCGGGCGGCGTAGCCTTCGCGGGCAACCAAGAGACCCTCTACAAAGCCTGCCTTTGGCTTCGAACCGCGACTCGAGTGTTGCAAGAAATTCGCACCTTTTCTGCGCGCTCGCCGGAAATGCTCTACGATCAGATTCGCCGCTTAAAATGGCACGAGCTTTTAACCGCTGAAATGACTTTTGCTGTGGACTGCGTCGCCAGTGGAACTCGGGTAAAACGAGAATCCCTGGACGAAGACTTCGAAAATGCACCGCCGCGGCCTCTGGCGAGCCCTAGCATCGCGCCCACCAGCCCTAGCTTCGCGCATCGCCGTTTGCAACCGCATGCGGTGGACAACCGCCTGCAGCCCCGCTTTGTGGCGCTTAAAATTAAAGACGGTATTGCCGATGAAATGCGAAAACGCTTAAACGGCGTACGCCCAAGTGTTGACGCCGAAAACCCCGATGTTTTAATTCATGCCTATTTAAACGACGGTAAGTGCGTACTGAGTATTGATGCCAGTGGCGCCAGCATGCACGAGCGAGGTTATCGCAAACAGGACTCGGGCGCACCGCTGCGCGAAACTTTGGCCGCCGGACTAGTCCTCATGACAGAGTGGCCCAAGGACACCAGCCAGCCGTTTATTGATCTTATGTGCGGCGGTGGAACGCTTTGTATCGAAGCCGCACTCATCGGCGCCAATATCGCACCCGGACTTCTGCGCACCAAACGGTTTGGCTTCGAAACCTGGCGCGACTTCGACAAGGCACTTTGGAATCGCCTGCGCAGTGAAGCCGTAGCCGCACGATCGACCACCAAACTCAATATCCAAGGATTCGATATGAACGAGCTCGCAATTGAAGCGGCCCGCTCCAACGCCAGACGCGCCTCGGTCGACAAGCTTGTACGTTTTGAACTTGGGCGCATTGAAAATTTACCGTCAAATCGAGTTCCAACTACTGCGGGCACCGTGATTGTGAACCCACCCTACGGCGAACGCATGGGGGCTGCAGATCGCTTAAAGCCACTCTACAAACGTCTGGGCGATGCCTACAAACACCAGTTCAAAGGTTGGAAGGGATTCATCTTTAGCGGCAACTCTGATGCCACGAAATCGGTAGGCCTACGCACCTCTCGGCGCATTCCTCTTTTTAACGGCCCGATTGAATGCCGTTTGTTGCGCTACGAATTGTATTAAGCGCCAGCGTTTTTAAATACGTACCTGCGAAACGCAGTGTTGAGATCATCAATCTGACAGAGATTTTTTAAATACGTATCTACGCTATAACCGACACTCATTTGCAAAAGGTCATAAACGCGGCATCGACTGGCGATCGTTTGCATGAGGGCCGTGGAAATTGAATATTGCAAAGCCACGCTTAAGTTTGCCGTCTCAGTTTTGAAAGGGTGCCCCAGCGTTCGCACATCAAATTCGGGGTTCGCCTCTAAAAAAATCCGTACGGCTTTCCATTCCACCGTTTTACGGCCGGCGACCTGGTTGGCGAGCCCTTCTTCGAGCCACGGTGGTATAGCAGTTTTGTACTTCTGATAAATAATGACGTGGGCGAACTCGTGCCCCAATACACCTTCGAATTTATCGGGGGTGACCAAGGGGCCAATTAGGATTTCGCCTCGTTGTTTATGGGTGACCGCCAAAATATTTGCAGTACCGTCGCCCTTGAGGTTATGGGCTTGCGCGAATTGATCTGCATTGGAAAACCAGCGAACCCTTACTCTGCGAATGTCCCACTCGAGCGCCCGCTCAATCCGGTCGGCCACCCGATTGATTTTAGCAAGTGTAGCCCACTTGGGCGCTCCCTCGACAAGCGCGGCATTGGTCGATAAAGTTGCAGCAAAAAGCGCAGTGAATATGGCCATACTAGGGTTTTACAAACGAGAGGTAATGAGCCAACTCTTTTACAGATTGAACAATATCGTCTTCCGCTCGGTGTCGGCCTTCGTCGGATTTTTTATACTGAATATTATACCGCGCCTTGAAAATTTCCTTAAACGAAGAAACATCGACCAAACGATAATGAAGTTTCTTGGCGAAGTCCGGCCAATAAGCGTCAATAAAACGCTTGTCGTTTCCCACGCTATTTCCGCAAAGCACGATTCGGTCTTTGGGATTGGGATAGTGTTTGTTCGCGAGCTCAATTAACTCCTGTTCAACCTTTTTAAGCGGCATTCCTCCAGGTACGTCTGCCGAAAGTCCACTCTTGCCATGAGTTTTTTTACACCAATCGTTCATGTTTTCGAGCACCTCTGGGGCCTGAAAAACGACTCGGTGGTAGCTATCGAGTGTTTTCAAATCTAAATCAGTAATTAGCACAGCAACTTCCAAAATTTGATCGACCTTTTCGTCGAGTCCCGTCATTTCGAGATCGATCCAGAAAAGTTTTTTCATCGCCTGGGAATCGCCATTGGATTCGGGCAGGGCTGTTTTTTTTTCGCCGTTTTGATTGGTCACAGTTCTCCATCCCACTCGACGCCTACCGGACAGTGATCGCTGCCGATAACGTCGGGCCAAATAAATGCGTCTTTTACTTTGGAAATAGCTTCACTGCTCACGCAGAAATAATCAATACGCCACCCGATATTTCGCTCGCGCACACCAGGGCGGTAACTCCACCAAGTATAGTGGTCGCCCTCCCGAACGAAATGGCGAAACGTGTCGGTCCAGCCCGCACTCAAAAACGCGTCCATCCAGGCGCGCTCTGCAGGCAAAAATCCCGCGTTGTTTACATTGGTTTTCGGATTGCGTAGATCGATTTCGCGATGAGCTACGTTGTAGTCCCCACAGAGCAATACCGGTTTACCAGATTGGCGTAATTTCTTTAGAAACTTCTCAAGTTCGGCGCAAAAATGCAGTTTATAGGGCAGTCGTTCATGTTCTCTTTGGGAATTCGGAAAATAGGCGTTCACGACAATGCAGGTTTCAAACTCCAAGCTCAACACACGCCCTTCGCGGTCAATGTCGGGCACCCCAATGCCTTCGATCACCCGCACCGGAGCATGTTTCGTGTAAATTGCCACACCGCTGTACCCTGGTTTTTCGGCACTATGCCAGTAACTTCGAAACCCGAGCGGCATGACTTGCGCATCTTCTAGATCCCCCACCACACACTTGATCTCTTGCAAACAGAGCACGTCGGGCGAGGTATCGGCGAGCCAATCGAAAAAACCATTGCGACCCACCGCACGAAGCCCGTTGACGTTCCAGGAGAGTATTTGGGTAGCGGTTCGCTTCGTTGTCCGCCGTGGTTGACTTGCCATAGTCCCAAAACTTGTAATACTCCAACTCTATGAACGCAACCGAAAGCCAAAATCAACCACTCGTACGCCCAACCGGTTTACGCCCTAAATTCGAAAGCATTTACATGAAACTCGCGTTTCACTTGGCCGAACGCTCTACTTGCGTGCGGCTGCAGGTGGGCACGGTGGTAACCAGTACGGACTATCGGCGCGTGCTCGCGGTGGGCTACAATGGAAACGCCACCGGTTTGCACAACGGCTGCGATCGCACCGAACCGGGAAACTGCGGCTGCCTGCACTCTGAAGAAAACGCGGTGATTAATTGCGATGCACCGAGACAAGTTGAAAAAATCGTATTTGTCACTCACCTGCCCTGCGTGCAGTGTGCGAAACGACTAATTAACTTAGGAAACGTTAAACGCGTCTACTACGCAAACGACTATCGCATTCGCGATTCGATCGCGGTGCTTCAGTCCGTGGGTATTGAAATTGAAAAACTCGAATAGGACTAACGGTACGCCAGATGGCGACCGTCCATTGAAGTGGATTTGGTTTTGCGGATCTTTTTTTTTGGTGTTCGGCTTTGGAATTTTGCTGAGCATCGACGCATTGCACATGATTCATTGCAAGCGCGCTATGGTGCCCGAGCGTTTGAGTTTGCTTGACGGCAAAGTACTCAAAGAGAAAAAGAACCGCCGAGGCGCGTTGGTGTGGACCGTAGAATTCACTCGGCCAGACGGCACTCCTGTGACGGGAAAACGCGAAGGTTTTCAACACTTGTACGGGATGAAAAAGCCGGGTGACCACGTACCAATTCTAAATGTTGAAGGTGCCCCTGAGTGCTGGGACATCAGCACTCAGGCTGATCGCCCGGCTGCTTACGAGGGGCGTCAAAATTTCGCGATCACCATTTCGGGTGGTTTTGGGGTGTTCTTCATCTTATCCGGCGCCGCACTGAGCGTGTGGTCATTTCGCAAGCTCTTTTTCTCCCCTGTTTGAAAATCTGAAATTTCCAAGGTAGGCCTAATTTCGGGGATCAAAAATTTAGGGGGAAATATGAAAAATTTTGGGGCGTTCTGCCTTGTTGTTAGTTCTTTATTCGTTGCACTTCCGCTCACGAGTTTTGCAGTTGAAATTGCCGAGCTCGAACAGGAATTCTACCCAATCACGGACACCGAAATCACGCGGAGCCTCGGTGCCTATGCTTCGATTTTGAAAACCACCTATGCGGCGTTTCGCCAAGAAAAAGCGACCCTCTCTATACTTGAGACTACGCTCACCAAGGACCCGAACACCGCTGCCTTGATTCATAGCGCTACCGATTCGTTGACCAATCTCCACGAGTCACTCGGCGAGACTTACGCACTATTCAAAGCTGCGAACGATGAAATTGCAGTCAACCGAAACCCGAACGGGTACTGGAATCTCGAAAAGAAATTTCTTTCGGCCTTTGGCCGAACCATGGCGCTACTAGCCGTTGTACAGACGAAGACCAGCGGTCTGGGGCCTGTGGTCTCGCCCCCGCCTGCCAAAGTTGTAGTGCCCAAGAAAAAGTCCAAAAAACGCAAATCTTCCGCCAGCGACTGGGAACAAGAAAAAGTAGTGATCGACGGTTTTTAGCCCGGTTTTACGCAAAAGGGATTTCACTTCAATTTGCAGGTTAACACGCCTATAACAAAGCGCGTTAACCTGTCTTTTTTTACGACGTCTAAGTTTTAGACACCTGCCTACCAGATTCGGTGGTTTCGACGGGGTCCAAGGCCCGCCCCCTGTTGGTTTGGGATGGCACTGGACTTGCTTTGTCTATGGTCAAGACATTGGTTTATTTGATTACTGATTGGTTAAAGGAGAAGGACTATGAAAACGCTCGTAACAAAACTCGCGCTGGTAAGCGCATTGATCCTGCCAGGCGTAGCGCTGGCCGATAAAGTTTCGTACGATAAACAACTCAGCGATGCCAAAGCTTCGTTGAAATACGCTGATACCTTCGTGGGCTACAACGTGATGCTCACCGAAGGCCAACTTGAAGTGGTTGACGAAACTCTCGATCGTATTCGCGAGAAGCGAAAAGAGCTTTTGAACTCTATCGAAAAACAAGAAGCAGCTCGAAAGAAAAGTGTTGAAGCCACTTTGCGAGCCGCTATGAAGGGCCAAGAAGAAAAACAAATTCTTGCAGCCGTCAAAGGCGCTCAAGACGTAATTGCGGCAGACTACAAAGCCGGAAAAGAAGCCTTGTTGAAGCTCAACAAATCGTTAGACAAGTGGAAGCGTCAAAATCTTCGAGCTGCCGACCACTATGAAATTCCAAACAGCGGTGGAAAAATACAGCAACGCTTTTTCACAATTCAGGAACTACAAGACGAAGTCGAAGGGCGCATGCTCTCGGCTCAAGATCTAAAGTTCGCTGGAGCAAAAGATTCCGAGAAACCCAACATGCCTGAAATCGATGAAACTTTGGAAGAAAATAGCTACCGGTATAACTACAAGACCAACCGCGATCTTGTAGGCAATGTTGGTTTCCAATTAACTACTTCGATGGATCGCTCAAGCCTCATGGCAAGCGCTGCCATCAATGCGAGCAACAGCGTTGCTCTGCTTGAAAGCGATAAAACTAAAGCCATCGACGAAATAAAAGCTGCAGTTGAGAAACAAACCGGAATGGCTCTTAAGAAAGCCACTTCGAACAAGGTTGAAGCTGAAGTAGAAACCGAAGAAAAAGCACCGGCTCGCAAGAAAAGCCGCCGGTCCTCGGACGACGACAGCGCACCAGCCAGCATTCCAGAAGACAGTGGTTCGACTGGAACTGGCCTCGACTAGAATCGAAACTACAGTCTAAAAAGACTCGAAAAGGGTCGGGAGTTAAAACCCGACCCTTTTTGCTTTTAGCGAAATAAAAAAGGCCCGGAACCACAGTTCCAGGCCTTCTCGTTTTTTAACTTCTAAAGGCGAAGCTTATTTCAAGTGCTTGCTAACGAGCTTGGTCATTTCAAACATCGAAACCTTGCTCTTGCCGCCAAACACCTTCTTCAACGCGTCGTCGGCGTTAATAAAAGTACGTTTGACCTTATCTTGCAGCTTCTTACGCTTAATGTATTCCCAAAGCTTCTTCACCACCTGAGTGCGTGGTAGTGGTTTAACCCCAACAATCTCAGCTAATAAAGCCGACGGAGTGAGAGGTTTCATGAACGCAGCGTTTGGCTTGCGTTTTGACTTTTTCTTTGCTGGTTTCTTTTTCTTTGTAGTTTTTTTCTTGGCCATTTAAGGAGCCCCCTTTTTTTCACCATCATTCTAAACCAGCGACGAATTATCAACCCAAAACTGCGCAGTAGGCCCCGGTTCGATCAAAATACGTCTTGCGCCGTCGAACGTGAACACTTCGCCGTCGACCGTGAACCCCTCAGTTCCGTGAAAATCGAGTTTTTGTACGTCGGCACCCAGGTAACTGTCGTCGAAGGGACGATTGGAGTTCTCGCGAAAGTAACCCCAAAGAAAACTCGGAGAAAGTAGTGCAAGTTTCCAGAGTGGTAACCCGGTTGCCGCCACATGAAAGGCTCCCAGCGCGGGTGTCTTGAGCGGCATAGGCCGAAGCCCCAGACAAAGGCGCTCAATGGTGCCTGCAACGATTGCTCGGACTGAGACTTGAGGTAGCACGTAATCGCCGTTCACTTTAATTCCGGTGTCTTCACCTCGAAACAACGGCTGATCAGAGGCATCGGGCCGCAGGCCTGAAAATATGGTCTTAGCCGCGATCACGGAACCGTCTAGTACACTGGGATAGGCACGCACTGAATAATAATTGCGCAACACTCGAAACCCTATGCCCCAACCAAACACGAACCCATAGGTTGGCTCAAACCCGTCCACCGTTACCCGAACCGTAGGCACAGTTTCGATTTTCGATTTTTTACCGTCACGCCACTGTTTTACAGAAGTCAGCACCGAGCCTGAAACTCCTAAGCGATTGCACAACATGTTAAAG
The DNA here is from genome assembly GCA_002387735.1 of Bacteriovoracaceae bacterium UBA4573. Lineage (GTDB taxonomy): Bacteria > Bdellovibrionota > UBA1018 > UBA1018 > UBA923 > UBA923. Next base: position 8,505 of record DGKJ01000040.1, read on the forward strand.
GTACCGGCCCGCACCACTAAAATAGGGGGTAGTATTTTGGGATCCTGCCCCGCAAGTTTGCGATAATGCCGTACGTAGGAGGTTATTCCGCGACTCACCGAACCGTCGCCCCCATGAAAACAAAGAGAACCACTTGGGACCTTAGTGCCATTGGCTCGATTTTCCGCCTGAAAATCACTCTGGGCTTGGCGCGCCATGAGAGTATCGAGTGCTTCGAGCGACGGTGTCAGCTCGACTTTTCCAGCGCTAGATAGTACCTTCGAGAGCCGGTTGTGGATTTTCGGATTCAGTCGCGAAGACCGAGCATGAGGGTTCACCACCACGAGGAGCGGATGATCAGAACGCATACGATTCATGTTAACAAAAACGGTTCTCACTCGCTACGCCATATCGAGAGCGGCGAGGTCATGCACTCAAGTATCGGACCGCTGGAAGAGGCCTTGGCGCTTTATGTGGAACAATCTGCCCTGTGCCAAGCTTTGTCCTCGGAGTCACTGGTTCTGTGGGACTGTGGTTTAGGGGCCGGAACCAACGCATTTGCCGCAATCGCAGCCGTCTTGGGTGCGCAGGCGGAAGCTCCCTCCAACCATCGCTTACAGGTCGTTTCGTTTGAAAATGATCTCTCTGGTCTAGAGCTCGCTCTCGAAAACGAAAAAATATTGCCCTATATTGCCCAATTCCGCGAACCCGCTAATCATGTACTCGATCGCTGGCGCAAACTCGGTCCAGATGAGTCGCTCCGAGAAACCATATCGATATCTTCAAACGTCACGTGGACGGTATTCGACGGTGACTTTCGAACGGCCCTAGAGCGAGCACCCGCTCCCGATTTAATTTATTATGATTTTTACTCACCGAAAGTTTGCCCTGATTTATGGACCAAGGAAGTGTTCTCCCTCGTCCACTCGCGTTCCAACCCAAAATGCCGCTTATTTACCTACAGTTCAGCCACCCGGGTACACGTCGCACTGTTAGATTCCGGTTTTTATGTAGGTCGCGGCCAATCGACCGGAGCGAAAAACCACACAACCGCCGCCGCTATGCGAATGGAAGATCTCAAGTCGCCACTGGGCCCGAGTTTTCTAAGTCGGCTTGAGAGGTCCCACATCTATAGCTTAGAAGAGCGCGCTGTCCTTCGCGCGCGACTTTCTCTACACCCTCAGTGGCGTCAATCTATTACTTAGCTGAATTTAAAAAGTGATCTCGCTCCAACCGACGCACAATTCCCGGTTTTGCCTGAAGTACAATCGGAATTCCTCGCAGCAACGCGGCCACCGTGGCTGGGTCCCCGGGGGTTCCGCCTTCGATCGTCACAACTAAATTCGGATTGCCACGAATTTCAATTCGATCGCGTGGTTTGGCCGCCCCGAGCGAAATTTCGAGGTCGAGTTCAATTAGCGTTCGTCCGCGTTTACTAGCGGTTGCTCGTTGATGCAGTCCAATCACCTGACCCTTTTTTAAGGCCTGGGTTTTGGTTTTCACCGATCGGGCTGCCAAAACTGGCTCAATGCTTGAATCTCTTTGATCCGCTTTAAGGCCAAAATAACTGGTTAAAAAATCGAGGGATTCAAGCAAACCCACATGCCCAATTTTACCTTTTTCAACAAGAGAACGAAAGGTCGGTTCGTCGAGTCCGGCGCCAATTTTTCGCTGTAACGGTAGACGTCGAGTGGCGGCATCGACGACTCTGGTAATTTTTAAATAATCTACTGTTTGTACCGCCTGCGTCAAAATCGCTGGCAACACGTCCATTACAAAACCTGGATTTACGCCAGTGCCCATCACCGCCACGCCACTCTCTCGACTGATACGATCGAGCTCTCCGGCGATCGCCGCATTACTTTGCCACGGGTGGAACAGCTCTTCTGAAGACGACACCACCGGTATTTTGGCGCGTGCCAACTCTTTAAGCTGAGAAACAACCATCGCGAGACTAGACGAAGTGGTGTGAATGCAAACATCAGGGCGACTGTCGGCAATCGCCTCAGATAGCGATCCATAGGTAGCGATTTTACGACTCTCCGCCCAGCGGCGCGACTCTGGCACTATATCGATAGCGCCAAAAATCTCGAGCTTTCGGTTCCAGAATGGGGATTCCCGTTCAATTGTTTCTACAACCATGCGTCCAATGTACCCTAGACCGTAAAGCAGCACTCGGACGACTGGTAGGGTTTCGCGTTCTAGCCCCGACGACCCCGTTTTTTTTCGGCGATCGCTGGGTCTACGCTGAATGTGTTTTCTCTGGATTTGCATGTTGCAAAACTTTGCCGTAAGTTGAGGGAAATGTCACCCTCTCGACTCGTACTATTTGATATAGATGGAACGCTGCTGTTCGGAGGTCCACTCTGGAAAGAATGCTTTCTCAAGGCTTTCAGCCACCATTACCCCAACATCGAGTTCCCGAACGTGCCTTTTTGTGGAAAAACCGATTTGCAAATCGCAAGAGAAGTACTCGCTGCAGCGGGGGTTGAATCTGCTCTCGTCGAACGGCAAATGCCGATCGTGGTGGAACACTATGTCAACCTTGCGGTGCCACTAGCCGAAAAACGCGCTCACGAAGTAACGGTATTGCCTGGCGTGCGCCCTTTACTTGACACTCTAAAACAGCGGGACGACATTATCGTAGGCCTGCTCACTGGCAATGTTAAACAGGGTGCTTTCGCAAAACTCGCCTGTGCCGACCTCGAACATCATTTTACTTTTGGTGTTTTTGGCGACGACGACTGGGACCGCTACAAATTGCCCGCTCTGGCCGTTGAACGCGCTAAAACGGAATTAGGGCAACACTTCTCGGGCAAACAGATCGTCATCATTGGTGATACCATTCACGATGTGAATTGTGGAAAATCAATCGGGGTAAAATCCATTGCTGTAGGCACCGGAAAAAATGTTCCAAAAGAAGAGCTACTAGCCCAAAATCCCGATTACTATTTTCGTGATCTCAGTCCGACGTTCGAAATCGTCCAGGCAATTTTAGAATAACTTTTCACATCTCGATTTATCGACGTGTCGTATTCGTATCGTTAAAAAATTCGGGCACTTCTTCAAGTGCAACCTCGTAGCGCAAAGTCACCGCACTAGCCCAGCGATTGTTTCCAAAATTTATAAATGAGGCGCTGATATCTAGAATAAGTACCTGCCCTCTGTTGTTACGAAGAAAGGTAAACGACCCCTTTTTTCCGCCATTGTCGCCAAATTCCGCAAAGTAAACTTGGCGATTCGATAGGCTATGAATCACCATGGCCTTGGACCCGATGCGATACTGGCTTTCGATGTTTTTACGAAGACTTTTGACCAGAGACGGGACCAACCAAGCCAATTTTTTTTCGGATCCGATTTCCGAAAGAGCAGCATTTACAAAAAAAATGTCCTGATCAAAGGTTGCTCGCAAAGATGCAGGCAGTTCGTCACGAATCCGTTGCCGCGCAAGGTTTCGGCGATCAGGGGCCGAATCGACCTCGGATTTCTCGCTGATTTCATTTTGCTCAATTGTGGGATTAGGGATTGGTAAAAGCCCATCCACCGCATCGCGCAGTTCCTTTTTAACAGTGTGCCGAACAACCTCGAACCACAATTCGATAGAATCGGACCTTACCCATTCGCGCAGATCGCTGTTGCCCATTCCAATAAGCGCATTTTGATATACCGGGTCTTCGAGCATCTTTTTTAGCAGCGCCACGACTTCGAGCGGCGAAAGCGAGAGTGGGGGCTCCCCTTGAAGAACTCGCTCAAAATTTTGAATCGTTTCCAAAACCTGATCTTCGGGAGAGACTTTCTTTTCAGACTCTACTACTTCAAGTTTTTCTGGGAATCCGAACCGCGCCAAGGTCGTATTCAACGGAATCAAAAACACTCGTTCTGAAGCATTTTGCAAACCATGAATCACCACTGTTGATCGATTTTTTGCTGCTAAATCTCGCAGAAAACGCGCTCGAGCGATCACTGAGCCGATGTGGAACCCCTGATCAAGTTCGGTCGACTCAATGGCGGTCGTTAACATTTCTGAAGCCTGTGGCAAAGTTATTGGAAAATCCAAAACCTGCGCTGCATTTATTTCTTCGACTAATTCTACGTAGGTACGCTGACGCTCTTCTTCTGTTCGAATGCGATCAACTCGCACTGCAATAAACTTACTTTTACCGTTTGCAATCAACGGCACCACAGTGGCGTCAAGTTCGCCGAAAACACTTTTGCTAAGAAAACGTGATTCATTGAATGCCGCCAAAGAAAGTTCTTCGTTCTCAGATCCCGACGTTTCGACACCCGAATGATTTTCTAATTCCACCGCTAGAAAATTTGCCTTCATGTGGTCGGGCACCGGTAGCGCTACAAAACGAATCGCAAGCGGATTTTTTTTCGGGTCAGCACTCCAAAAAATTCCACCTTTTTTGCCGATTGCTATACTTCGGAGGGCCTTAGCTGTCATAACCTCGGCATTACGAGTTCGTTCCCCCAAGAGTTCATCTAAAAACCGACGTTGCAATCCACCGGTCAGCGATTCCCCCTCGCCCAACTGCAAGGCGTAGCGGTACTGTGCGAAAAGTAATTCTTCGGTGGCTGCGCCAAAATAGCTCTCACTAAATAATACAAGATAGGGGCTTTCAGCCGTGCTATTCACACTACGGCGCGTGAGTACCAAAAACGGCGCACCAGCGGTGCTTGTTTTAGGATCTCCCATCAAGCCGTCGAGGTAGGTTTCAGGACGATTCAGAAATTCGCGAAATGGTTTAAAGCGCCCCAAGATTGTTTTGGGCCCAATCTCTGATATCTCCATACCGGGGCGAATCAATTCCATTTGCCCAACGAGGTCCTGCGTTGGAGAACCTAAATGCGTTCGATCGCTGGTCATGGGCGCTTGAGTTACCGGCCCGGGTTCGATCGATTCAGCAGTTGCCGTTGATTTTGCGACTTCTGGAACTGGTGCGATAGGAATGAGAAGTCCGTAGATTCCCGACGAAGCGCGCTTTAAAAGTACCGGCGGGCGCTCTGTGCCCAATGTCAGTTCATTCAAACGACGCAAACGGCCATTCGGGTCGTTTGGAATCAGTTGAATATCTGATGGAGCGGGATCCGACAGCAACCGCGCGATAGGCTCGCGGAGTTGCTCCACTTGGTCATGAGAAAGCACTAGCGACGCATCGTAGCGCTCAAGGTGCTTTTGAATCTGTTCGACTACATATTGCGCGTCCAATTCCGGCCGGGCCGCAAAATATACCGCTCTCGGAATGGTCGCGCGGTTTCTTTGTACTCCGTTGGGACCGGAACCTTGTTTCTCGATCACGACGCCTGCTGGTGAAATCAGAAGATTCTGTTTATTGTTTAAAAATATAAATGCACTAATGCTGAGAGATTGCTTGCCCGAGATCGTTTCAGTGCGTCGTTCGGCTTTAGTTTTAGCGCTTTTTAATTCTGCGATCGAAGGTTTTGCTGGGGCTTCGATGGGAAGATCTTCTAGTATAGGAGCGATCTGCTGCGTTTCGACTTTCAGGAGACTTCTAATTTTCTCTCTAAGAACTGCGGGCTCACTTTCTCCTAACACACCATCGGCTGCTTCGCGCTGAAGGATCGAAAATACATCCATCGAAATTACGTAGATCTGATTCTTACTTGTAGGATCCGAAACTTGATACACCCCACGTTTTGAGTGTCGATCAATGGCGCCCAACCCATTTAAGCTCTTAGCCATATCGGATAAGGTAGTTCTATGAACTTTGAAAGCACTAGCGACTTTGGAATTCTTAGCCCAACGATCAAAAATTTCGCTGGCAACCAAAACAGAAAAACGGCCGGGCTGATCAATTAAAAGGACCGGGGCTTGTGCAGCTTTTTCGAATGCCACTTTATACAGTTCATTCTGGTTTTTCTCGCTAGTACTATCGAGTGTTTTTAACGCCGGAAGAATCAACGGCTCGTCAACCAAAGCGTTGAGCACTTCACTGTGACGTAGCGTTAAAGTCTCAACAAAGGGCTTCGACGCAATCGAAGTCATCAATTTTGCGATCTTGGCCGCAGGTCCGGAAAAAACGAAATTTTGGTAAATAATTGAACTTGTTTTGGTGCGCACCGCATTGGCTGTAGAAAGTTCAAAATCAACTTCAACGCCCAACGAAGCGGCAAGTTTTCCTAATTCCATCAACATGGCCATTGAGACATTTGCAGAAATAGAAAAACTGGTGAGCAAAACCGTTGGACCGCTGGCAAGCTCGAGGTCCTTCTTAAGTTTGCTCCAGGCTTCGTTCGGAGTCAGACGAGTACTGGATATAGCCTCTAGCGCACGTTCTGCGAGAATCTCAGCACAAGTGGGGGCGACCCGTTTTGTTGCCGCCGCGATATTTCGAATCCCACTAAATCCAACAACCAATCCGATTGCGAGGGCAATTGTTCGAAGAACGTTGAGTAAACCCATGATTCACCTCAAAAATAAAGTGGAGCTTTATTATCAAGATTTGGTACCAATCTCAATATCTAAATAATGCGGCACGTTATTTTGAACCAAACTATCGTTCGTCTAGGTACAGATGAGGTCCCATTTTAGATTTGGGTGGTTCCACCAGAGAACGTTTAGAAGAGCGAGGAACCAGCTTGGTTCGATTTGACGGATGCGGTGCCGCGGACGGCTTATTTGCAGCCAGACGGCGTTGCTGACGGTACTTACGCAGGATATCACGGTGCTCTGGTTTATGAGGCTGCAGTAGAGCTTGTTGAATCTTGCGATCATTCCAGTCGCGTGGAACGAAGAGTTCCTTTTTACTCATGGGGTCTATGCCGGTCCAAAACATTGCGGTAGCGAGGGTCATCGGGGTTGGAATGAACGCCTGAACTTGTTGCAAACGCCAACCCCGTTCTTTCATGTAGTCGTACACCTTTTCCATTTGCTCATGCGTGGTGCCCGGAAAACCGCTTATGAAATACGGGATCAAGTACTGCTCTTTGCCGGCGTCTTTCGAAACCTTCTCGAAAATTTCCCGAAACTCATCGAAATTGGACATGGTCGGCTTTTTCATTAAATGCAAGACGTCTTCGTCGAGGTGTTCGGGTGCTACCTTCAAGTGACCGCCCACGTGGTGTGAAATTAAATCTCTTAAATATTTGCGGCCCGATTTTTGATCATGCAACGCGAGATCGTAGCGCAAGCCAGACGAAATGCGGATTTTTTTAATGCCTGGAATGTTACGGGCTTTTTCCAACAGCTCCACCTGCGGCGTGTGGTCGGTGTGCAGGTGCGGACAAACTTTCGGATGTACACACGAAAGTTTTCGGCACTTACTTTGAATCTCAGTACTCTTGCAACGCAACTGGTACATGTTGGCCGTCGGTCCACCAATATCACTCACTGTGCCCTTGAATCCCGGCACGTTTTTCATGTCACCGAGTTCTTTTAAAACGCTGTCTTGGGAACGCGACTGCACGATGCGCCCCTGGTGCAACGTAATCGCGCAAAAAGAACATCCGCCAAAGCAACCGCGCGTACTTGCGACCGAAAAACGAATCATATCGGCCGCCGGAATGCGCTCTTTATAAATCGGGTGCTGCTCTTTCGTGAAAGGAAGCTCATACACTGAATCCAATTCGGCCTGCGACAAGGGCAATGCCGGCGGATTCACTACCGCAGCACGAGCGCCGTGATATTGCACTAATCGTTTTCCATTGTAGGGACTCGCTTCGTATTCAATAAAATAAGCAGCCTTAGCAAACTTGCGTTTATCGTCGCGCACCTCTTCAAACGACGGTAGCGAGAGACGAGGCTCAAGCAAACGCGCTTCTTCTTTGGTGGTTGCATATGCAATGCCACGTTCGCCGCGCAAACGATTGATGACTTCTTGAAACAAAGGGTTCGATAAATCGACCGGACCGCCAACCTGGTCGGCGACTACTCGCAGGTCCTGCGCAAGTCGAGTGGCCTGACGCTCGCCCATGCCAAACACCATGAGATCAGCGTCGATTTCCATTAAGATCGACGGGCGCACTCGGTTCTGCCAGTAATCGTAGTGAGCAAGCCGTCTAAGACTTGCTTCTACTCCACCTACAATCACCGAGGTATTCGGAAACGCCTGTCGTGCCAGCTTTGAATACACGATGCTCGCATAATCGGGTCTGCGACCACCTCGCCCCCCCTCGGAATACATGTCGTCGGAACGAACTTTCTTATTTGCAGTGTAGTTGTTGATCATGCTGTCGACAGTGCCAGCCGACACGCCTACAAATAGGCGCGGGCGCCCCATGACAAGAAAATCGTCAGTCAAACTCCAACGGGGCTGCGAGACGATTCCAACTCGAAAACCCAAACGCTCGAGCCAGCGCCCAAGCGCTGCAATACCGAAGGTTGGGTGATCAACATACGCGTCGCCGCTCACCAGCAAAATATCGATTTCATCCCAGCCCCGCCAAAGCATCTCTTGGCGATTGGTTGGCAAGAACTGCATGGCCGCTCGCTTGAAAACCTCAGCGTTCGTCACCGGAGTTTCGGCTAGTTTTTTTGGCTGATTGGTCGAGAGATTCACGTTTGCTCCGTCCGGAGCTATTACCACATCTCCGACGGAAACAGTGCATTTATATCGCCGGATCTCGCAGCGCACCGATGATCTGCCGACACCGAGGGACGAATTCGGGTGCCTGGTTCCGGAATTCAAGCCAGAGCCGCTCCACGGTGGCTGCAGCGGCGAGGTGTATTTTCTCGACTTCTCCAGCTTGTGGATATTTTTTACGGCTAAGTTTTGAACATTTAATGGAAAATTTCGAAAAACTTTTCTGAACCCTTGCCGTCAGACGGTCCGACGGAGTTAATCCTAAGGCGCTCCCAGCCAATCCGAGGCTCAGGCGCAGAGCCTGCCCCCCCAAAAAAGCCGAAGCGGCAAGACCGCCCAGAGACCAGCCAAACCCCACAACATCGTTAAAGGCGTTATTAAGACCCGCCAAAACACCGTAAAACATGACTCCCGCTGCACCCAGACCGGTGGCTCCAAGTCCTACAATTGCAAACCCACCATCTAACAACCGCCCGCCTATGGTCGTTTCTTCGGGGTATAACCGATCCACTCGCGCCGCCCAGACCATGGCATGAACAAGATGGCCGTGGGCCTCGACAACCAAATCTCGGAAACGCTTTTTTGAATCTGGTGACTCAGGATCGATCGATGCCGCTTCTAAGAGTAGTTTTTGGTATTCCAACACACGGGCGTTTACGTGGCCTGCGGCTTCACGCTCGCTGACAAGACTCAGGTCTTCAACGCGCGTCGGTCGGGTTGGTTCCGCGGCCTGATGCGCCGGCGCTGCTGTGCTCCAGAGCGCCAGAACAACGAACGTCATTAAAGTTGAAAATCTCCCCTGCATGAACTCCCCCTGCCCGATCTCGTAGCACTAAAAGAAACTAGGTGACAAGCGAGCCAGATTTTTCAAAAATAGACACCTATGCGCACACCAGGACCATTTCGAGTTTACGTGGGTCTCGTTTCCACGGGCTATCTGGACCGGCGCATTATCGAAAAAACCGTTCGGGACGCCATGCTTTACGTGGGGAGTTCCTCGCTCAACACGAATGCCGGCGAAAACCTAAAAGCGGCCTTACTTTATTCAGACGTGGAGATTGCTCATCCTCACTGGGCACGCCACAGCTACACCCACCCTGAAATTCCACGAGCAATTGCAACCACGTTGTTTGGGAACAACGATCAATCGGTTACGCCCTACCGCGAACTGCAAATCATTGCGAAGGCCGCTCCCCAGCTTTCGACCCACCGAATGCTGGCTCGGGCAAACGGCAACTCAGATCACTACCAGGCGCGGGGGTATTACGAACTCGAGCGCGCGTTTGCCGGACGAGTCGCCGTGCGTACATGGGAAGAATTACCGAAGGCCCGATATTGTTTGGCAAAACGTGTCGATCAACCCGCCCGTCAGACCCTTCACCTCGACGTATACAACAAGCCGATCTATCGAATCCTTTGTCCCAAACTCAAAACTGATTTAATGTTCGACGGCCTCAGCGGAGCATTGGCTTTGCTTTTAAACCACGATCCCACTAAACGAATCGTCGACTCTTTGGAAATCAGCGCGCCCGATTGCGTCGTGTCTGACGGAATTATCGCGGCGGTCGGACCGAATCGCACTACCGGGCGAGGCCACGAACTCGGAGTTATTCTTGTTGCAAACAACGCAGTGGCACACGATCTAGTCGCGGCTCAAATATTCAACCTCGATCCGAATCGAATCGAAGTCCTTCAAACTGCCATTCGCGATGGCTGGGGGCCAACAACCGTCGGGGAAATTGAAATTGGCGGTGCGGGTCTAGAAGGAATTACCGGACTTTCTAGTAAAACTCGTTTTTGGAATTTTGGCCTTCAAACATTAGCCGGATTTGAAACGCGCTTTCAAAGCGAACACCCCGGGTTTCACTGCCAAATCGAAAAATACGTCGAGAGCGAGTCAAACATCACTGCCCACAGCGAATCGCTGGTCGAAAAAGCACTCGTAAGTTGGATTTACAAAACCTACGATTTTCCAAAAACTGCAATGAAAATTGCGTTTTGGCCGAAGTCACCAGTGCTCACAGGAGCCGCTAGTGTTCACGAAATACTCTCTTCATCAGCTCGATCGAAAATAATTACGATTGGAACTGAAGCTTCAGATGCGTTCGAAAAGGCGATCGCGTTCACTTTTTGGCAGTTTCCGCTTCGAGGCTGGTTTCGCCTCCCTTACGGAATTTCAATTCGCAAGGTTCAGCTACGCAATGGCCATCGCCTGCTTTGGTATAGTCTTCCTTGTTCCGCCAGCGAACTTACCAATACCAACGCCTTTTCGTGGCTGTTCACCATTGCGCACCGTGGGCGTATGACCGCCCACTTATTTCGAACATCTTATTTGGTTGATCGTATCAGCTGTTTATTGCGAAATTTATTTTCGGGAACGTCGAACACCCAATGGCCACGAGTTCTAACTACTCGCCTACCACACAACCGTTGGTGGACCGTACCCATACGACCCAAAACAAGCTCAGCGCCGTCTCCCGAGCTGTGACAGAATCCGAGCTCCGAGACCTACACTTTCGGCGCGAGTATTTTCCACTTCGTCGTCGCCACTCCCGAGAAGGACACTGCAGGAATGAGTGGTCGAAAAATGGGCCCGCGATTTATTCTGCCGCTCAATAAAACCTCGCGGATCCCTGAAAAAGTCGATCGTCGGTTTATTTACTTCCCTCAGTCGATCTTCCATAAAATAAAGGTGGCCCTTGCCCGGCACCCGCAACCAAGCCTTGTTGCCGTCTGGTAGACCATCAAATAAATCTTTTTGTTCGCAGGTTGGACAGAACAAATCGTCGTCGGGGCTCACGATCAAAACTGGTATCGACGCGGGAAAAAGCGCCAACTGCAAAAGCGGTCGACCTTCGAGTGGTGCCATAATTTCTGGGTTTTCGTAGTGCCCATTTCTTCGACCTAAAATTTCACCATCCCCGATGGCATGTAAAAACTCTACTCCGGGTTCGCGCGGGATCGCCGAAAAACCTTTAGCCACGAAACGGCGGAGATCTTCCTTTTTAATATATTTGGCGTCGGCAATTCCGTATTTCATGATCGCCGATACTGGGGCCACTAGAGTGGCTCGAATTGCTGCAGCTTTCATCTTATCGCGAAGGCGGCCGGTGCGGTCGAGGCGATAAGCTTCGTCGAACGATCGCTGAACAAAGTTCAGCACTGAATCAGGAATACGCTCTGCCAGATGCACTACGAGATCCAACCGTTTGTGAACAAACTGCACCAGTCGTCGATTGTTGTGCTGGATCGAACGAAAATGGCTGGGACTGCCGATTACTTGTAAACTCTCGATCATACGGCCGTCGAGATCGTCGACCCACTGAATCGGCGAATTCGGCGGGCAAACGGCCTGAGCCTGACGCACTACATCTTTGCGCACATGGGGGTTCGTCAAAATAGCGAGCCAAATCAACCCGCCCATACTGTTGCCCCAAAGGGCTATCGGTTTTCCTTCGTTGCGACGAAACACATCGACCAAATGGGCCACACCGTCATTAAAGAAAATTTCCTGCAATCCGTTGTAGCGTCCCTTGCCCGAAACGATTTCTCGCCCCGCCTCGCGGACTTGGCCAATGTCGACTTTCGCTCCAGCAATCAAATAATCGCGCGCGACCGATTCAACCGAGGCAGGCGTTTGCGTGTAGCCAGGTTGCATAACAATCGTGGTTGGATTTGACGCCTCCTTGCCAACACCTTCATAGGAAAAAACATAGGACCGAACACCGTCGCGCGCCTCGACTGCGTGAATATCGCGCCAGTGCGGCGTATCTTTAAGCGGAGATACCGCCGATGCGTTCGAAACGCACCCGAGAATAACTAAAAAAGCCCCCAAAACACCTGACCAACGCCAGGAACCCACTCTCATGAAGAATCTCCCCTTGTGTCCACTCGAAGTATCCCTACTACCGAGTCTGGGTAATTGAGTCAAGAATTCTACATTTTGGGGTTTGATCTATCTAAGTCCTCGTAGTTAGAATCAAAACAACTCGAATCACCAAAAGGAGCGACACGGATGTCACGGGTATTTTCGACATTTTATTTATTCGGAATTTTCTTTCTTGGTTCCCCGGCTCTGGCGTCCACTCCCTGGAGCTTTTACGCTTTTTCCGACATACATGTTTATAAAGACGGCACAATGCCTCAACGATTTCACGACCTCGTGCGCACGATCGCCGCTCAACCTATTCCCCCTCGCTTTATCCTGATCACTGGAGACTCGACGGTCGGAAACCCGAAAGATTCCGAGGAACGTCAGGCCTTGTTGCCCATGTGGTGGGAGAAGTTACAGCAGGCGCTGGCCCCACTCTCACGGGCTGGAATCGCCATTTACGCAGTAGCTGGCAACCACGACTCCTACCTACACGCTCAGCGCCAGGCCTATGCCAATGCGTGGTCGCGCATGATACCCGGCGGCTGGTTTAGCGACCCCACTGGCCCGTCCAACTGGCACTCGCCTCTGGAAACTCATTCTGCACCATTTAGTTACAGTTTTGTGGTCGACGGTATTCTTTTCGCCGGTACCCACATTGTTCGGCATGACCTCGACGCTGAGGTTGAAAGTTGGCTTCTCAAGGAACTCAAACGCCCATTTTCTACAAAAGTGGTGTTCGGTCACGTTCCTTTCGTTTCCGTCATGGGACGAGATTCCACTTATTTCGAAAAAAAAATGAAGCGAATCCTCGGGGAAAATCGGGTGGACTTCTATATCAGTGGTCATGAACACCTTTTTTGGGACGAATTTATCGAAACGCCTTCGGGTAATAAAGTGCGAGAAGTTATCGTCGGCACCGCCTCTGCTACTTATACCTATGGTTTCACGGACCGAGTTCGCCAAAACATACGTTGCTTCGATATTGAAACAAGCAAATTGAGCTGCGGCATGCCGGCCACTGGTCAGAACTTTCAGGTCAAACTAGACAATGAATCCGCCCATCCCTACCAACAGGTCCACCGCCAAGTATTTACCGAATTTAAAGTTCGACCAAAATCTAACAAACGCACGCCTAGAATTTCAGTGCACCCGCGAATTTTGCGAGAAAACAACGACGGTACTTTTTCTATTGAATCGTTTTACGAATAAAGTTTAGATTTTCCGCTATGCAGTACTGGATTCTAAAAACTGAACCTGAAACATTTAGTATAGACGACCTTGCGCGACATAAAATCACCTTGGAACGGCGTCCGAAACTATCAGGCGCGCAACTACATTCGTTCAATGAAACCCAACGACATTGCACTCATTTACCATAGCGGAAAAAAACCAGCGATCGTTGGGCGAGGCACCATCGTGAGCGCCCCCTACCCCGAACCGGTCGACGGTGTGTCGAAAGAATGGACACAAGTCGATGTCCAATTTCTAGACAAATTAACGCAAAGCATCGCCCTAGACCAACTCAAAAACGAACCGCGACTCGCGCAGCTTAAACTGTTTCGCCAATCCCGCCTTTCGGTGGTGCCACTTACCCAAGAAGAATACAAAATTTTGATCGCCCTTTAACTCGCACCACTTGACACCCATAAACACGACTCCATCTTTTTTGCATGGAGGCACGAAAACTATGAACTCACTAGAACTTTGGAGACAAACTAATCCTTGGCGCGGACTTTCTAATTGGAGTCGCGTAATGGATCGTATTTTTGAAGATACAGTTCCAGCAAATGGCGACGCTAACTGGTTTAATCCCGCCGCTAAGGTAGAAGAAACACCAACGCACTACGAATTTAGTTTCGATTTGCCTGGTGTAAAAAAAGAAGAGGTAAAAATCGAGCTACACAAAGGCCAGCTCACCGTGGCGGGCGAGCGACGTGAAGAAAAACGCGAAACGTCTAAGCGTCAACACGTGCTGGAACAAAGTTACGGGTCATTTTACCGGGCTTTTCAACTCCCTCAGGACGTAAATGCCGAGCGCGTCGAAGCGAAATTCGAAAACGGCGTACTCCACATTACGGTCGCCAAGGGCGAAGAAGCAAAAGCACGACAAATTACAGTCAAATAGCGCGTAAAACACCCCCTCGTTTGGCGCTATTTTAAAAAGAAGACGGGCTTCCCAGCAAATGTGGGAGCCCGTTTTTTTTTTGGACCTTTCGGGACGCTGATCTATTTTGTATCATTTAGTCACCATGATCAAAATTAGACCGTCCTCTGCCATTACTCTAAAATCGGACACCTCGATCGGAGAAGTGGTGCGCGTGATGCGAGAGCGCAAAGTCGGCTCACTCATCATCACCGCCTCTACTTATCCGCACCAACTGGTAGGTATTTTTACAGAAAGGGACCTCGTCCGCTGGGTGCACGAAATTACCTCTGGTGGTTTCTGGGACAAACCAATTTCTACCATCATGACTAAATCTCTCATTACGGTTCATATTTCCGAAGTCGATCAGGCAGCAGAGGTCATGGTTAAAAACAACATCCGCCATCTTCCAGTCGTGTTCACCGACGACCGAGGAGTTCAGCACTTGGCGGGCGTACTTTCCATGCGTGACCTATTTAGACGCTTCGTTCGAGGGCACACTCCTACCCAAGAGCTCGCCCGTGGTATTGAGTCAAAATCCACTGCTAATAAAAAGACCACTCGCATCGCCGTTATTTCTAATGATCGTAGCGCGCAGGCGGCAATCGACGGAATCGTTCACCAGTCCAAACGCTACGCACTGCAGTCGATTGATCTCGATGCGCTTCTTAGCGCGGTCGATGGCGGGCGAGAGTTTCCCGCGTTGGATATTCTTATCTTCGATATCGATTTCGCACAAACCGAACGGTGGGGTTTTCTTTTGAAAAGCATTTTGAAGATCGAAGATGGTCCGAAAGTTTTGCTTATCTTTGATCCGCTGCTTCATTCTAATGCTGAAATTAGCGCAATAAAAACATTGACCGCCTTTGAAAACTTTCGGGCTATGCCAAAACCTCTAAACCTGTTGGACTTTTTTAAACGATTGCGAATTTGGAGTGGGGCTAATGGCTAGAATCGCAGTCATCGACCTCGGCACTAATTCTGTTCGCTTCGACATTCATGAGTTAGCAAAATCAGGAAATTACAAAACCCTATTTCGAGAAAAACTTATGGTCCGCCTCGGCCAGGACGTTTTTACTAAGGGTCGACTAAATAACCAGGCTGTTCAGCGAACGGTTTTAGCTTTCAAGGCTTTTCACAAAGTAATTCAAAGTCTCCATGTGAAACGAGTAGTCGCATTTGGCACCAGCGCACTTCGCGAGGCATCAGACGCCCCTAGACTCATAAACGCAATCGCTCGCGAAACCGGCATTGTGCTCAAAGTAATTTCCGGTGCCGAAGAAGCCCGTTTAATTTCTCTTGGAGTTTTGCAAAACGAACGCCTGGGCACCGGTCAAAAAAAATTCGCACTTATCGACATTGGGGGCGGGAGTACGGAAATTAGTCTTTGTAAAAAAAATAAGACCTATTTCAGCGTGAGCCTTCCTCTTGGTACTGCTCGATTGCAACAAATATTTCTTCGTAGAATTCCGCCGTCGCCCGAATCAGTTCAGAGCTTACGCGAAGAAATTAGAAAATCTCTTAAAACCGCACTCGCAGCCAGTAAAGTTCTGCATCCGCCAATTGCCACCCTAATCGGATCCAGCGGCACTGTGCGCGCGCTCGCGAAGGTGCTTCGAGAACGCGAAGGCGGCCGCACCTTTAAACTACGCGACTTGCATAAACTAAACTCTCGCATGGCAACTATGTCCACTGGTGAATTGATTTCTATCCCTCGAATGGATTTGAAACGCGTCGACATGATTTTATCAGGTTCAATTTTACTGGAAGAATGTGCTGCCGTAATCGGCGCCACTAAGATTGTAGCTACAGAGTTCTCTTTGCGAGACGGGATCATGTACGAACAATCGCTGGGTTTATCGACCGCTACTGGCGCCAGTCTTCTTGCACATCTCGACGATATCGTTGCCTGGGCCGCGCGTTTCGGAGTAAATGAAAAAGAGTCTCGCAAACACCTTCGGAACGCAGCATTGGTTTTTCGCAGTTCCAAGAAGATGCATCGATTGTCGCGACATTGGGAACCATATCTGTTAGCGGCAGCTGTTCTTCGTCGAACAGGAGAACTTATTTCGTCGGTCGACTTTGGGGCTCACTCTGCATATATTGTAGAGCATGCTAAATTTCCCTTCCTCGAAGACTGGGAAACGCGACTAATCGCCCACATTTGCCGAAGCTCTGACCCCACGGGAGCTAAAAAATTTGATCGCAAACAATTGCGACGCCTTGAACTCCCTATGGAATGCGCCCCAATCACCGGCCTGCTCATACTTTGTGAAACGCTCCATTTAGGCGGTGCCCCCATTGGTAATTTTCGAGTCCGCGGTCGTGGAAAAAAATGGTACCTGCACCATCCTCGATTAACCGCCGGAGGCGTAGAGGCCGTTAAGCTTCAACAATATTCAAAATTATTTAAAGACGCCTTCGAAAAGAAAATCGAAATTGGCTAAACGCGCTGGACGAGCCAGGTTAACATGGGCCTAGAACCCACTAAATTGAGTTGTACATAGGCGGCTTTTTTTAGCGGGATGTCGATTCCGACGGTGAAATGAACGAAAGTCGGAATCCAATCGCCGTGAGAACAAGCAACAACAAGATCACTTGCTTCGTCTTTCCACCAGTCAAAGAACTTTTCCACTCGGTCGTCGATATAGGGCCCTTCACCTAACAACTCTTCCACTTTCGGCGCCTTAACGTTTTTGGTGTCTTTGAGTACCGCCTTGTAAATAGCTTGAATCGTTTCAACGCATCTTTTTTTGGGGGACGTCAAAAAAACAGGATTGCTTCCTTCGAGCCGGGTCGCAAAGTGCGCGCCAATTTTTCGGGCTTGATCCTGCCCTTTTTCGCTAAGACCGTTATCGAACCCCGCACCTTGATCTTTATCCCGGTGCGCGTGGCGTACTAGAATCAAAGTTTTTTCGTTCAAAATTAGTTCCTTTGTACTCGTTATTTGCTTGCTGCTCGAACACTCCCTGCGCACGAATTTCACGATCCGATTTCTTTACTACTCGTGAACGCCAAATACCGTCTGAGCTTAAATAACGACTCTTCACATTATCGGCCAAATAAGCTGGTATGGCAACGTCGGCAAGATACGAAAAAATCTTCTCGCTCAACACAGGAAACGCCAACTCTAGGCGAGAGTGAAAATTGCGCGGCATCCAATCGGCGCTGGAGAGATATAACTTCTTAGCCCCTTCGAAATAATAGATTCGACTGTGTTCGAGAAAGCGATCGACGATACTGAAGACTCGAATATTTTCACTGAGCCCTTTAAGGCCTGGCACCAACGAGCAAGCGCCCCGCACCATTAGGTCAATCTGAACGCCGGCGGCCGAAGCCCGGTACAAATGTTCAATAATAGTTTCATCTATCAGCGCATTCACTTTGGCAAAAATACGCCCTTTGCCCCCGGTATTTTGCACTTCAACCTCGGACTCAATCATTTGCAATAATTTTTTATGAAGCTTCAAGGGCGCGGGTACCAGAACTTTAAAATCATTCGGAACTTTTCCTAGAGCCACCGAATCAAAAAAATGTTTTGCATCCTGCCCTATATCTGAATTTGCTGTGATAATTGAGAGATCAGTATACTGTTTGGCGTTCCCTGCATGATAGTTTCCAGTAGATAAATGAGTATAGAAAATTTCTTTTCCATCTTCCTTACGAGTTACGAGCGCAATCTTAGAGTGAATTTTCAATTTTCCAAAACCAAACACCACGTCGGCCCCGGCCTGTCGTAACTCATCTGCAAGTTTTAAATTATTCCACTCATCAAACCGTGCCCGCAATTCAATGACCACGCGTATGCGTTTATTGCGAGCAGCCATTTTCAACGCTTCGATTACCGGTGAAATGGCGTCCATGCGGTACACGGTTTGTGCTATTTCCACTACGCTCGGATCTGTGCAGGCTGTCTGTATGAACCGTATGTACCCTTCGAATGAGTCGTAAGGATGATGAAACAGGTAGTCTGATCGTTTAACTCGTTCGAACACCTCAGCACTATTAAACGCTTCTGGTACAAATGAATCCACCGGAGGGTGCGCCAACTTTGGATTAGAACTTACTTGGGTGGCGAGTGCACTAGTCGCGGACCAAAGACCACCTAATGCAAACGACAACGGCTCCTGAAACAGCTGCTCGGTTTTCAAACGAAGGGCCTTCTGAATTGCGAAAAGTAAAAGTGGCGGTACATCGCCTCGGTATTGCAAACGAATCGGACGTCCTCGATCCCTACCGCTAAGACTCTTGCGCACAGTGTCTGGGATCGATCCAAAGTTCACTTCGTCATGTAACTCGACACTTACGTCACCGTCGCGCGTGAGCCGAAACACCCCTACAGCACCTTCGACGTTCAATACGCGACGCAGAAACGCTTCAAGCAATTGGTCGAGAAAAAATACATAATCTACCCCTGTTTTAGGGTCACGTTCTACGAAAACTGACTTTACTTTCTTCGGTACCGCGACGAAGAGCTTATTTCCTTTTATGGGAAACACGGTCGCAAAAATTTGCAGATTATCGATATCGGCTAGTAAAGGCCACTGAAGTGGGCGAGGGTTCTGAAGATCGGGTAAGATTCGCTCAAAAAAAATTTTTTCCCCTAATTCATTCAGTTCCCTAGTCGCAAACACATCGGTCACAATCCGAATCTCTTGTTTGGCAAAATCCCGAGCTAAGTCATTGAGCACTACGCGTTGTTGTTCGTGAAACTTTCGAACCCCTCGCAGAATGTAACTACCAATCCGCTGTAGGCGCGCCGCTTTATTGGTATCCACCGGTTTCGAAAGCTCTCCACTCCTGGCGGACTCAGCTACTTTCGCCTGACCGGCAATGCTACGGTGCACGTATGCCATGCGAATCATAAAAAACTCGTCAAGGTTTGAAGCAGAAATCGAAAGAAATTTAAGACGCTCAAAAAGCGGATTTTTTTTATCGGCCGCTTCCGCAAGTACCCGCTGATTGAACTGCAACCAACTCACATCGCGGTAAATGTAAGGTTTAGTCGGATCAACGAGCAGAGGTCCAAGTCTGGCACTTGGTTTAAACATTCTAGTGACACCTAGTAACTATATCTAATTGAATTCGCAAGCTGGGCTTTGCGCTCGTGACCACTGTCGGTATTTGCAAAGGTAAATTAATGTTTTCCTTGAATTTCTAAGATTTCAAAAAGGGTCTCGGACCCCGAGGATTCTTTGGCCTTTAACGTGAATTTTTCGTGACTCTTCGGCGGCTGTTCTCCGAGTCCCGAACTACCGTAAAAGAAGATACACTCACCATCACGAACGCGTTTTCGCAAAGAGTCCAGCGAAACAGGTAAACCAAAGTTTCCGAAACCGCTGTATCCATTTTCCCGGAACTGAATGAACTTTGGATACAGACGACGAAGATCTTGGTTAAACAGTTCGTGAGCCCAAGAGTTGCCATAGGCCAAAGCATAGCTAATTAATGATGAGGTGTAAGTTCCGATCAAAGTACAATGATTGTACTTTCGCGGAATCTTTTCATGTTCGATCCGGTCTTTCCGCAATTGAGTGAGCAGGCGAAAATCGTACTGCAGAGTGGAAACCAACGGTCCGAAAAACATTAATCCCGTCACAACAACAAAGGCAATTTTTGGAATCAGAAGATCTTTTTTTCTCGTTTCAGGTGCGACCGAGAACAATCGCCAGATCACAACACAAAGTACTGGCAGGCCAGATGCCAAGACCGGAATTAAATAATAAGAATTTGGACGTTTCGAAAGCATAACTGCGGTGCATGCTAAAATTGCTAAATAGACTGCTAAGAATCTAATTGCACCGTCGTTGGTTAGTTTTTTTTTGGTAAAAGTAGCGAAGCCGATTGCAAAACAAATGTAAGTCCCTACGACGATTAGAATTTTTTCAGATTTTAAGAAAAGCAACATCTCGGACCAGGCACTAACTTCAATCGTTTCTGCAGCTCGCCCGCGCGATAACTGCAACACCCAATCAAACATATAAGGAAAGCGACTCCAAATAGGACTTGTGGTAACTAAAAAGCCTAAGATAATTCCAATTGTGCAAATTAAGATCGTTTTCTTTCGAACGAACAAAAAAACACTCAACGCCAAGGGTGCAAAGGTTAATTTATTCGCGATGCCGAAACCAATTGCAATCCCCTGAAAGAGTGCATGTTTTGTTGGAGAGTACCCGAGTTTTTTTTCATTTCGCATCACATGCGGTAAAAACGCCCACGCTAACAGCGCCGATGGGAAAATCATAAAACCCTCGGGCCATACTCGGCCTATAGCGCTGGCTGTCGAACCATAAGCTAATATGCTGATCTGAGCGGCCCAACCAACCAGATTCGGAATTCCCGATTTTTTCAAAAATAAGCCCAACAACAGCAGCCCCAGACTGTTCAACAAGGTCAAGGTCCAGGCCGTGTAATTTAAAATCCGTTCGGGATTGAGCAGTACTGCGTCGCCAAAGCTCGCGCACGTACCCCCATTGGTCGCCCAGGTTTTCATGCAAACACTAACGTGCCACGCCCTTTGCACGACCGCGCCGACAATTTGAACCGGAACCCCAGGGTGGTCATTGTGCCGAGGTGTGCGACCACGAGCCAAGGCATGGGAGTTCATGAAATAGGTATAGTCTGGGTCTAAAACGTATTTAAAATAGTGCCCACCGCGCTCTTCGATGATCGCTCCCGAAAATACCAGGAACAATATAGGCACGAGAATGCACGAAAGATTGGAGCGAATGCGCCAAAACATCCTACTTAATTTTTTTAAGGGCTACTGCTTGCGAGGGCAGGTACTGATTCCTAGCAGTTGGTAAGGCGGGCACCAGCCCGAAAGTCCTGTAAGAACAGGGACTATCCCGACCAAAAACCAAGGGTTCGCGGGACCAACGAAAGCTAAACTAGTGAGTCCTAAACCAACTACTACTCGTACTACCCGCTCAATTGGATGAATGTTTTTGGTCATAAGATTCTATTCCCTTCTGTTTTTTGCGATCAAACGCCAATTAAAAATTAAATTTCGCCTCGCCTTGGCCCACTACTTGGCCGTTAATTTCGATCGAATAGGAAACTGGCACCGCCTTCGACACCATTGCCGTAACACCACAGAATTTAGTTTGCGATAACTTCACTGCCTCGTTAACCGTCTCGGTGTTTAAGGTTCCCGCCAATCGAAAAATTAAATGAATCTTTTTAAACACCACTGGATAAGAACCTTCGGTCAACTCCGCATCGGCTTCCACTTCAAACCGCTCCATGCTCTGTTTATGTTTTCGCATTAATGCCGCGACGTCCATTGCGGTGCAGCCACATATGCTCGCGAGCAACAACTGCTTAGGACTAGGTCCAGAATCGTTCCCTATCGGGCTTTTCGCATCCATACGCACGGAATGTGCACCAGTTTTGGCATCAAACTGCATCTTTTCGTTCCAAACACAGCTAAGCTTCATAGTATTTCCTATTCTCTGGCTAGAGTAATCCCCTATTCCCAGTAGTTCAACACTTCCCTACACGGTCTTAGACCCCGGATTAAAAACAAATGCGCCCGATGTAAGTAGTTTCTTGAGCAACTTGACGCACAATATCCAAATGTATTACGAAGCCGTTCGCAAGAGCGGATCCCCGGTTAAAAGCATTTGTTAGCGAGGTAGCCGATGCCCCACCTTTTATTAGCACTGATAGTCGTTCTCTCGACAGCTTCTTTCGCCACGGCATCGAGCCTTAACCAAGCGGTGAGTTGCAGCTACATCATTACAGGTTCGGATGACGACCTTGCCAGCTGGCGAAGTGACATTTACCTTGAACGCATTCGCCCCGGCCAAACGACCTCCGACCGCCAGGAAATTCTTCGCATGGCCCGCGCACTTGTTCGCGACATCAAAAAAGACGCGGTCTTGCACCCGCAGCTTGTTAATGGTTTCGTTTTTTCTAGCGAACTAATGGGCGTGCTTCGAATGGCAGACGATCATTCTACCTACGTCAATTATAACAACAATTACGGCGCACACCTTTACGTCGAAATCGCTGAAATTATTGAGCAAGAAATTACCCCTAACGAATTAGAACTAGCGGCAATAGAAGATCTTTCGTTGGGGCTCGACATATCCGGCTACTGGGCATTGGACGAAAAAAAAGGCGATCTAGACCAGGCAACTCTCAAACAACTCCACTTACGTCTCGATACAGTTCGCAATAAGCTTCTCGCCAAAGGTCGCAAATAACCGAATACACTCAGACGCCCTTAAAACTGCACTTGAATTCCGCCTCCGATACTATCGTTGGTGATCATAGCTCCTACAGCCCATGCCCAAGCTGGTGAATACATCAACGTCACTTCAAACTCCGCAGCGTGGTCACCTTTTTGGTTTGGCCTCCAGCTAAAATCTACATCTGAAAAAATTGTTTTGGCCCATTGGAATCGTTTTTCCAGATCTAGCCGAATTCGTCCGCTATGATTCACTAACAAATTACTCTCGATCAGCAGCGGAAGCCTATATCCGACTCCCAGCGCGGCTCGCACTTCGCGACCAAAACTTGTAGCACCGCCGATTAGATTTAAATTCGAATCTATCCAACGACGATAAAACAAATCGCCCTCGTAGTCCCAGCGTTCGCCAAACGAAAAGTTTTTGCCAGCTACATTGGCCGTTTCCACTCTGAGTTCAACTTGATTCCAGGTTTGCGATCCTCGAAAGTAAGCCTGACCATGATTCGATGCGGCCTCGAGCATTCCGTAAAAGTACCAATGGTCATGCAAGTGCGGGTCGTGTTTCTGCCAGTGAAGCATCTCTTTTTTTGGCTTAAACGAGGAATACTTTATTACGCGCGCCATGCCAGTTTTGAGATGGTAAAGATTGTGACAATGCAACATCCACTCGCCGGGTTCGTCTGCTAAAAACTCAATGGTCCGAGTCGAATGAGGAGCAACGTCAACCGTGTGTTTGAGCGGAGCTCTTTCACCCTGCGCACCCAACACTCGAAAAAAGTGCCCATGCAAATGCATCGGGTGGTGCATCATCGTTTGATTTTCAAACGTAAATCTCACCACGTCACCTTCGTTGATTTCGACAGTACGATCTTGATGTATTGCCTTGCCGTTTAAATGCCACACATAACGTTCCATATCGCCACCCAAAACAAATTTTACATTGTGGACTTTCGCATTTTTTGCAAACGACGTTTTGGTTGGAGATTTTAAATTGTCGACAGTGAGAGTCGAAACGACGTCAGACTCACCTTCGTCAGGCTTACCTTGGCCGTGGTGGCCTTGGCCGTGGTGGGCTTGCCCGTGGTTGGCGTGGGAGTCGTCAGGCTCACCTTGGCCGTGGTGGCCTTGGCCGTGATGGGCTTGGCCGTGGTGGGCTTGCCCGTGGGTGGCGTGGGAGTCGTCAGGCTTTCCTTGGCCGTGATGGGCGTGGGAGTCGTCAGGCTCACCTTGGCCGTGTTGGGCTTGGCCGTGGTTGGCGTGGGAATCGTCAGGCTCACCTTGGCCGTGGTTGGCTTGGCCGTGGTTGGCGTGGGCGGAGTGATCCATGGATTCATAAAGTGGCGGTTTTGGTTTTATGGGCGCGAATTCTTTTTTTCCAGATCCAATCCATGTAGACGCTGTACCGGTACCATCTTGCGCAGTGATTTTAAGTTCGTACTTTTTTGAGTCCGGTAACTTAAAAAGTAAATCGTAAGTTTCGGCCATTCCGATCAGAATTTCTCGCGCTCGTATCGGAGCAACGTCGATTCCATCGGCTGAGATGACTTTCATATTCTGATTTCCCAGTGCTATATGAAAATACGTCGAAGCCGCGGCGTTGATAATTCGTAGCCTTATGCTCTCTCCCGCTTTGGCCTCTAATAAATCACTCTCGCGTTTGCCGTTGATCAGAAAGGCATCGTATCCTACGTCGGAATAGTCCATGCCACCCATTCGCGTCCATTCGTTATGCAGAAACGTACCTAGCGCTCCTTCACTAATCGCACCAATCCAGGATCGCATGGTATTTTTCTTATGGAGATAATAATCCCCATCTTTTCGAAGGTTTTTTAATATCGTAAGTGCGTCTTCGTCAGACCAGTCACTCAAAACTACGACGCGGTCATAATTCGTCGAATACTTTTTCTTTTTCGGATGAATCACGAAAGCGCCGTATAACCCTTTTTGTTCCTGAACATTGGTATGCGAGTGGTACCAATACGTACCGTGCTGCCGAATTTTGAAACGAAAGGTGAATGAATCTCCACTAAAAATCGGCGGCGTCGTGACATACGGCACACCGTCCATTTCCGAGGGCAATAATATTCCGTGCCAGTGAATCGAAAGCTCTTCACCCGGAATATTATTTCGAACCACAATCTCTGCCTCGTCACCCTCAGTGAACTCTAGAATCGGAGCCGGGATTTTTCCATTTAACATGAGTGCAAAATCCACTGGCCCGCGACCACTTAGGTCAACCGAACCTCGAGTCGCAGTCAGTTCGTAGCGCACTGTTTTGGCGTGCGCCGACCCTACCAAACTCAACAGCAACCCTAAGCCTAGTATCAAGTTTCGTGCTCTCATAACTTCACCTTTCGCAGACGTAATGCATTGGCAATGACTGAAACTGAACTGAGACTCATTGCTGCACTTGCTAACATTGGACTCAGCAGTACACCGAAAAATGGAAACAGAACTCCGGCAGCTACTGGAACTCCCAGCACATTGTAGATAAAGGCAAAAAACAGATTCTGGCGAATATTGCGCAACATCGCACGACTAAGCCTAAGCGCCTTCACTACTCCGCGTAGATCTCCGTTGATCAGTGTAATTCCTGCACTTTGCATCGCAACGTCGGTACCTGTTCCCATGGCAATGCCAACGTCAGCTTGAGCCAAAGCAGGAGCGTCGTTTATGCCGTCTCCAGCCATTGCTACTCGCTGCCCACTCGCCTGCAAACTTCGAATGATTTCAAGTTTGCCATCTGGCAACACGCCCGCGTGTACATCGACGATGCCTAAACGATTTGCCACCGCTTTGGCCGTATCAGGATGGTCACCTGTTACCATGACAATCCGCAATCCGTATTCGCGAAGAGCCGTCAAGGCTTCGGGGGTCGTATTCTTAATCAAATCGCCCACCCCAAAGATCGCCGCCGGTTGCCCAGCGATCGCAAGTAACAAAACCGTTAGACCCTCTGCTCGCATACCTTGTGCCGCATCGGCCATTCCCTCTGCTATACTTCCCAGCAGCGCCTGATTTCCGAGTAAAATGTCTTTACCATCAACGTTTGCACTAACACCCATCCCGGGTATGGTCTTGAAATTTTGTACGGATCTCGCGCCAATCGCCCCTCTTTTTTTAGCGCCTGCCAAAACGGCAGCCGCCAACGGGTGCTCACTAGAGCGCTCTACTGCAGCAGCTATTTCTAAAACATCAAGTTCCGTAAACCCCGCGAACGTACGAATTTGCGCCAGCGTGGGTTTACCCTCGGTTAAAGTGCCCGTCTTATCGACTACCAAGGTATTCACTTTTTCTAGTGCTTCAACGGCCTGTGCATTCCGCACCAATACTCCGGCCTGAGCTCCACGACCAGTCGCCACCATGACCGACATTGGCGTTGCCAAACCAAGCGCGCAGGGACACGCGATGATCAATACAGCTACGGCATTTATTAATCCGTAAACATATGCGGGCTCTGGCCCCCACACCGCCCAAACGACCGCAGTAGCAGCCGCACTCACAATTACCGCCGGAACAAACCAAGCCGAAACCGCGTCGGCAAGACTTTGAATATTAGCTCGGCTCCGCTGCGCTTCGTTCACCAATCGCACAATCTTTGAAAGCAGCGTTTCAGAACCCACACTAGTGGCGCGAAAAACCAGCGTTCCACTTTGGTTAGTGGTTCCCGCCTTCAAGTTGGTGCCTTTTAGTTTTTCTACCGGGAGGGGCTCACCAGTAAGCATTGACTCATCTACTGTGCTATGGCCATCGACCACCTCACCATCTACTGGTACCTGCTCTCCTGGTCGAACGCGCAAAAGATCCCCTGGTTTCACTTCGTTTATATCGACGTCAAATTCTTCGCCGTTAGCAGCAATGACTCGCGCGGAATTAGGAGCCAATTTTAACAACGAAAGTATCGCGGCACTCGTTCTTCCGCGAGCCCGAAGTTCTAACACTTGGCCCAATAGCACTAAAGCTACGATGACGGCTGAAGCCTCAAAATACACTCCGACGCGACCGCCGTGCCCTCGAAAAGAGGCCGGAAACAGATCAGGAAATATCGTGGCGAAAACACTAAACCCAAACGCTACGCCAGTTCCTAGCGCAATTAGTGTGAACATATTTAGGTTGCCGGTACGTACCGAGTACCA
>DGKJ01000040.1:35563-39392 GCA_002387735.1 Bacteriovoracaceae bacterium UBA4573
CGGTGGAACAACGGCGCACCCGCCCAAAGCACGACCGGTGCCGCAAGCAACATTTGAATCCAATTCGAACTCGAACCCGGAAACCATTCATGAAAAGGATTTCCAGGAATCATTTCACCCATTGCAATGATGAGCAGTGGGATCACCGCAAAAAGCGACAAACCAAACCGTTTGGTGAAATCCACCAACTCTGGATTCGGTGCATCGGCAGCCTCTCCAATATCTAACGGCTCGAGCGCCATACCGCAAAGTGGGCAGCTCCCTGGGCCATCGTTTCGAACTTCAGGGTGCATGGGGCAGGTGTGCACACCGGAGTGTTGGCTCACAGCTTTTTTAGGTTTGCTCGGGCTGTGGCAAGACTCCGGTTGCTTTTCGTGTGTTTTGGACTCGTGAGAACCAGTGTGACAACATGACTTCTTCATAATGAACCTCCACACTCATAGACGGAGCTACGCCCAATCTCTTACAGTACAATCTAATAACTTGATACTATTAGGTTTTCCGTCAGCAGCTGCAGTCCAAACAACCGTGCTCAGTGCAGGTACCGCACGACCGAACTAAACTATCTTTTAATGCCCGACGCGCCCGATGGAGGCGCACGGTCAGATTATTGACCGTCGTACCGAATTCCTCGGCCACTTCAGCGAGCGACGCCCCCTCGAGATCAACCCGTCGTAGCACGTCTCCATATTCGAATTTTAAGGTCGGTAAAAGCCTTGTCATGCATGCGCAAACCGCTGCCTCGAGTTCGTCGTCGAGTGCAGCCACTCGGTCCGCGCCGGTGGTGGTCAACTCTTTTAAGTAGCTGGCATATTTTTCGTTCTCAGAAGCCCGTGCGCGGTAGGTATCAATCAAGGCATTTCTCAATATCGAATAAAACCAAGCCACCACGCTTTGGTTGTCCCGGAGTTCATCTTTTTTTTCGACCGCTTTCGCCAGACACTGCTGAAGCAAATCGTCTGCCGCAGCTGGACTCGGCATACGCTTGCGCAGGAATTTTTTAAATTCCGCGTGGTTCGACACTAATATTTCCAAAACTTCGCCATTTATAGCCTCAAGCGCTTCGTCGCTTTGCATGTTGTCTACATACCTAGAAATCAATCAAACGCCAACAAAGCGACCGAGTCACCTCATGGCCTGGAAAGCCCCCCCCCCTTGGGGGGATAGTGGAGAAAACCATTTTGTTCTATTATCGCAGCTTAAGGCAAATATTATGCGCAGATTATTTAATCTTGATGAAACTAACGATGACCAAGTCGGTGTTTGCATTGCCGACATTGCAAATCAAGTCGTAGAGTACCAAAACTCCACGTGCGCGCGCATTTGCGGTGATCAAAAAGGCCGCACATGCGCCAACGCTGGATTCACGTTTTGTTCACGACCCTTTGATTTTATAAAGTTTGGTCAAGGAATGCATGTCTCCAAGAGCGAGCAATGCTGCGACGGCTACTTTGACCTTTTTTTATATAACAACACCCGAGAAAAAATTATTTGCATTCTCCCGCTGACCGAAATCTTAAGCGCAAGAGAATCTGAGTTTAACAAATTCCCACTCACACCACGGGAGAGAGAAATTGTTAGTCTTCTTTTGCGCCGCTATTCCAACTTAGAAATATGCAAAAAAATTGAGTGTTCCGAAAATACACTTCGAACTCACTTGAAAAATATATACTCGAAGGTTGGCCCTCAGGAACGAATCCTGTTGCTGCAACTTCGAACGCCGAATTAGTTTTTCAGGCAATGAACTAGCTTTACGGGCCCGTAGTTTTTATGCCTCGAAACCTTGCAAATTTTAATATTTATTTATCCCGACTGACACAATGGAAGTAGAAAGAATTTTGTTTTTCACCATAGTACATGTGCCGAATCATTTCGCCTTTTGAAGACTCGGGATTCTTTTTATTAAATTCGTTGTAATCCCAAGTGACTTCAAAAATGAATCGCTTATTCGGACCTATGATTTTTATCACCTCTTTGTCCTTTTCAGTATCGGTGCTCCAATAAGCGATTTTCGTGGGCAAATTATCTTTATAATCTTTCAAAAGTAGTGTGGCGACTACTTGTCGATTCTCCATTCTTTCAGCGGTTTCCCATGCTCGGCCGGTAGGGAGTTTTGCACCGATTTTGTTGCAGGCCTTTCGGGCATCTCCGTAGGTTGCTTGTCCCATGAGCTCACTCCAAACAAGTCGATCAGGAGCTCTCCAAGTAAGTCCCATAGTGGGGTGCAAAGTGCGTTCGTAGACGAATCCGCCAGATGTTTTGCATTTCTTGCCAGGCGTGTCTTTGTACTTCGAAATAATAAATTCGGCACATTGAGGAATCTGAATTTCTTCGGCGCTAATGTCCGCCTGTTTCTTTTCTAGTTCTTCCAGGCGATTTTCAAGTTTGGTGACTCTTTCGGCGAGGGATTGAACGGTGATCTCATCACTTGCAACGGCAGCATTCGACAGCATTAGTATTATGGCGAAAATAGTATGCATAGTAATGACGATCGGTAGATTTTGCTCAACCCCTTTATTGTTTAGACACCTTGGCAGCCGAAATCACACGAAGTTTTATATTCATGAATTAAGTTTAAATTAAAACGTAATCAGGGGAAGTTTTTTTTTAAAAAAAATGGTCGGGGTGACAGGATTTACAGCTGGCATCTTGCCAGCTGCCCTTCGGGCTGCGCGCGGCCTTTGGCCGTGCTCGTGCAAAAAAGCCTTCATGGCTTTTTTGAAGAACCTGCTCCTCACTTCGTTCGGGGCTTGCTTCGAAATCTGTCGCTCAGACAAATAAAAAAGCCCACCATGCATTAGCATGGCGGGCTTTTTTAAATGGTCGGGGTGACAGGATTTGAACCTGCGACAACTTGGTCCCAAACCAAGTGCGCTACCAGGCTGCGCTACACCCCGACTGACTGAACCGAACCCTGGTCTCTTGATCGGCTTAAAAACGAGGAGCAAGAATTAGCAAAAATCTTGAAAATTGCAAAGCTTAACCGTGAGACCGACCTCGACGAAGGGCTCGTTCAGTCTCTAACTGAATCACGGGGGCTGCCGGAGGAGCCCGAAAAGCACTTAAAACGAATATGATCCCTACAACGAGTAAACCGGGTGCCAACAAACGCGACACCCAAAGCCGCGAAATATCGTGGCCGCCGCCCTCGGCCGAGCCCCCCATATTTAGCCAGGCCCCGTAAAATAGAACCATTCCGCTAAGCAACACAATGGCCCCAACCAAAAGACAACCGGCCCGCACCACCATCTTAGCGCGCCGATCAACCCGTCCAACCCGCCAGTGACGACTTGCCCGGAAAGGGTCGTAATCCAATTTTTCTGAAAACCAATTTGGCGAACCACAACGTTCGCAAAACACTACCGCTTCGGCGGTAGCTCCGCCCGTTTTAAATGATTCTCTCGAGGCACCACAACTGGAGCATCCTGCTCTCATGAAAGCCCTCCCAGCCTCAGTCTACACGAAGTCGCCGGCAAAATCTTGCCGCCCACCAACTTGACGCCCCTTGGGTTCGGCCCTACACTTTTATACAGGATCGGGCCTTGAACCAGAAGGGTTCTCCCCCCTCCCCGCGTCCCACGGGGGTCTGCGCTTAGGCTTCAGCCTCCCACACGCGCTGTAAGAAAATTCCCGGCAATACGTCAGAAGAAATATGGAGGTCTCTTTTTATGACAAACACTAACAATACAATCCGCAAGGCCGGAGCGCTTTTTGGATTCGCATTTGCTCTAACTCTCGTTTTGGGTGCTCAATCAGGGTTCGCGGGAATCGCCAACAGCGACTTAAAAGATTTTCCAACGGTGAAAGACCGTACAATCGCCGCCGACAA
>DGKJ01000039.1:0-8787 GCA_002387735.1 Bacteriovoracaceae bacterium UBA4573
AGTCTTATAATACCCACACCTCAATTCCTTAGAGTGGTACCCCTCTTTATTGAAATTTTCCCAGCCAAACGCCTTTTTGTTCGGAGCAACGGACTTTAAAGGTCGCATTATTGCACGTATCGAACACCCCATTGATGGTAAAGAATATCTCTTTATTAGTAAGAAACGGACTCCGACAAACTATCAACCAATGAACACGCTTTTCCATTGGCAGAGTCCCATTCCCGGAGAGATCGCCGAACAAGTGCCCAATCCCCACGGAGAAGGTTTTTTTACCCTGCTCACCAACGGCGCGCTTATCTACGCTCGCCCATTTCCCCGCTGGCCGGAAAGCGTCCAGACCAAAGTTGTTCTTCCTCCGGGCTCCGTACAAAGCATGGTCGCAGCCCATGGAAAACTCTTTGCCGTTTCCAATGGGCGACTCATCACCGTTAAACCGTCTGGGAAAATGCAACTTTTTGGATTGCCAGCCCAACTACACCCATCTTCTGCAGTTTCGATTGCGGCGAGTTATTCGTTTAAAGCAGCCGAACCGAAACTCATTGCGGGAAAACTTCAATTAGCGGCAACGCAGGAAACGAATGCGAATTTTTTCGCGCAGCTAGAACACTTCAAAAAAGCTCTGCGTGAAACAGTTTTGGACCAAAGCGAGTACACCGACGCTTTGGTCGACGCTTACCGCGATTCCATGATTGCAACCACGCCGAGGGACCGAGTCAAGGTGGTCTTAGTGACCGGCCCCACCAGCGCGGGCAAAACATTCGGTGCAGAAAAATTCGCGGAGATCGTCTTGCAGAATCCGCGGGCTGTTTTATCGCTCGACATGACTCACTATGCCGATGAGAACGGAACCCAGATTGGCACCCATCGACTTCTTGGCATGCCGATCGGCTACCAGGACCAACAAAAGTTTAAGGGTGTACTGCCTGAGTTTTTGCGGGGCCCGGGACGCGGACGAAACGTTATTATTTTGAACGAATTCGATAAATCGGGGCCAAAGGCAGCACGCGTGCTCATGGAAGCTTTCGACACTGGCATTTTGCAGTCGGGCGACGGACTAAATGATGCTTTGGGAAATTCGGTCGTCATCATTACGGCTAACAAGGGCGAGGATTTGATCTATCCGCACGGCTTAAAAAAGCCACTAACCCGAAGCGAACAACGCGCACGACTGTCTAAACTGACTGACGCCAAAATACGGGAACTTTTTTTACGCCCAGATCCCAATAATCTTTACGACCAATCACAGGTGCTGGACCGCTCCTTCATGCAGCGAATTTATCGCGCAGTACCTGTGGGCCCCATTTCTTTTGAAAGTGCGCAGACTGTCGCTCGTCGGAAGGCCGAACTACTCGCCAGCGGCATAGCGAATAACGGCGTAACTTTGGCGTTCGATGACGCACTTTTTAATCACATTGTAGAAGACTCTTTTACACCTCAAGACGGCGTTCGCTCGGTAGAAAGAAAAACCGCGAAGATCGTGGGCGACATTCTGGGTGAACTGCAAAAGGATGCTGCGTTATTGGAGCAAATTATTACTCGTGGATCGCTGGTCCGGGTGACCTATGAAAACGAAAAAATCCTCGCGCGCCTTACCGACGATGCGTCGGTACTCGCCACACTTGCGGCCCCCGATAAAAAGAACCTTTTAAACCGCCGGTTACAATCGCCGAGTGAACGCGCAAAAATTCGTGACTATGCCCACAAGTTAAAAGAGACCGTATTCGGCCAGGACGAAGCCATCGAAATGACTGCCCAGGCTATGCGGGCTAGGGAAATGAACCCGAACATCGCCCAGCCGGTCGCCATGCTTTTTTTAGGACCCACGGGTAATGGAAAAACCGAACTTGCACGAGCCATTGCCGAAGTTCGTTACGGCAATTCTGAGCAAATGAAGAAGTTCGACATGGGGGCACTGAAAAACGCGGACGACCTTAAGAATTTTTTTGGTGGGACTCGCGGTTACATGGGTTCAAACACAATGTCCCCCTTCGAGCGGTTCTTAAACGATTTCCCTGAAGGCGGCGTGGTCGTGTTCGATGAAATTGGAAACATGGGTCGCACTCCCCAAGAAAAACAAACCATGTTGGAGGTGTTTTACCCCATTCTTGACGACGGCTCCTGGACAAGCCCTCTTGGCAAAGTTTACGACGAACTTCGCAAGTACACCTTCATTTTCACTGGAAACGAGTTGCAAGAATTCTTTAACGATATGCCAAACGACGATTTACGGGAGGCCGTCTGGCGCCAAACGAAGTCGAAACCCATGATCGAATCAGCCCTGGTAAAAAACCACGGCTGGCCGCCTGCACTCATTGGGCGATTTGAAAACAACCTGGTTCTTTTTCGGCCGGTCACATCTGAGGTCCGACGAAAAGTTTCAGAAAAACTGGTGAACCAAGCGCTCGCCGGACTTCGAAAGGCTCACAATTTAGGACCGATTGAGTTTTCTCAGTCCTTTTATCAAAAACTGGGCGATACATTTTTTACCCACGACAAGGGAGCGCGCTCTATTCGAGGGGTAGTGAACAATGCGCTCGTATCTTTGATGGGGGATGCGATTCTTGAGTCCTACGAGCACGGGCTTCCCGAAAGTGCCCGTTTCGACCTGGAACTTCGAGACAACTTTGACGGTCGTAACTTTCGAAGCGCGAGCGCTGCCCCTGAACGCACGGTTACTCTGGCTGCGAAAGTTATAAGTGGCTCCCCCGGTGAGGAACGTGAACGGATTTTTTTTAAAGACGTATCAACCGATGCCGCCGGAATTCAAATTTTGAACATTCAAGATTTTCGCCGAACCACTTTTCACGAAGTCGGGCACGCCGTCGTCAACGATCCAGCAAAAACGGGGGAAACATTGGCCTGGTTGACCACCCGAGGCACTGGTAATTTTGCTGGCTATGCCCGTTACGACCGTACTCAAGTTTCACTCACTCGATCGGTCGCAATCGCCAAAATCGGAACCATGTTGGGTGGGCGCATGGCCGAAGTGCTCATGGGATTTGAACCCTCCCACGGCGCGATGAACGACTTCATACAAGCGACCACCATGGCAGAAGACGCTGTTCTCAAGTATCGGTTAGTCGCTCCCGACGTCGCCATCATGGTGGCAGACCGAGCGATAGCCCTACAGGACCCCATCGTCCAAGGCGAGATTCAAAAACTATTACGACTTGGGCAAGAATACGCAGAGGCTCGCATTCGGTCCCGCATTGCCCTCTTTCGCCTTACCAGCGCCCGCTTGTTGAAATACAGCACGATCGATGGCGCAACCTTCAAGACGCTCGAACAAATCGCGGGCGACCCGCATTACCTAGAAAAGGAGCGGGTCCAGACGGGGTGCAATCGCGTTCTTTCCCCGCACTCAGGCGGGGGCCCTTCAATTTGACTCTGGCCCCGATATTGGGTACCACTGCCCTATCTCAATGCGCAGCATCATCACGGATGAAAGAATGGTTTTAAATGAGGCGCTAAGTACCTGTTTTTAAAGAATTTAAATTAAGTTCTTTTTTAGTTGATTTTTTTGCTCAGAAATAGAAAATAGCTCATCATTTTTTAGGAGAACGGAAATGAAAAAGGCCATTCTGAAAAAGACCGCCCTTGCCACACTAGCTATTTCGATCATGGCCCTTTTGTGCGCCAACAGCCAGGAACTGCGGGCAGAAGAGTATGAATTTCCGACCTACGACCAACCCAAAAAGAAAGCCTCCTCCAAAAAGGCCGGCGGGAAAAAGAAGACCGAAAAAAAACGTACTGAAAAACAACCAGACTTCTTGTTCCCTCAACTAGACGCCGCCTTGGTGAACCAATGTGACTTCGATGTAACCGAAGAAGTTGCCGTCGCCAAAGCAGCTGCCGACAATTCCTACGCAGTGGACCTCGCTGATCTCACCCCACCCGTTGAAACATTGCGCCGTCTGGAGTGCCGCACTGAAAAAGGCAATCCGTTATCGGCTGTTTACGTAGTGGATTTCGAACTTCGTGAAGGCAGTGCCGGTGGAAAAGCTTGGCAAGCGCAAATGATTAGCGGTTCTTTAAGCGACAAAGACCGCGTAAAAGTAATTTTTGACCAATTCGTAGACGCTACATGGATCTCTTACCAAAAGGCGTTGTTAAAGAAACTTTCCAAAAATAACACGGCTCGAGTTTTCGCGAGGCACTTTAAAGACGGAACAAGCTCAATTGAAGTGTCGTGGACCGAAAATGCGACTCCGAAACCAAAAAAACAGAAAAAAAACGTACAGGCCGAAGTTATCAAACCGGTCACGGTTGAACACTCAATGTTCGTAATCTACTCGGCCGACGGTTACGAAATGTTCCGAAAGTACGACAGTCAAAAAATTCGCGGCAGCGAAGAATCTGACCGCGACGTATTGCTTGATAGAACCGTGGTGTATAACAAGGATTTAGTCGTATCGCTCAGTGATTACGCCTATGCGAAAGACAACCCGCTCGCCGATGAGCGATCTTCCCGAGTAGTATCCATCGTCAGTCAAGGTATAGGGCTCGCCTATTCCAGCACTGCGATCGACGGCAATAAAAATGATCGCACTTTTTCCCTACTTAAGACTTCTTTGAAAACCGGTAATTTCGAACCCGCAATTATTATTCCCACAAACATTTCGGTTGATACACAGTGGAACAATATCTTCGGCTGGTTAAAAGAAATTACTTTGGAACTGTCGCAAGAAGGCAAAGTGGCACGAGTTAATTTGGCTGGCGACGAACTTGGGAAGCTTTTCATCGATGCGGACCAAATGGTATCGACCCCTTGGTTTGGAATGACCAAAGAAACTTCTGACAGTTATGTGAGAAAGATTTATTCACGATTTCAACAGTAATTAGTAGAACCGGAGACTTGGAAAATGTTCTCGAACATTCGAAATTTTAACCTTAACGCTCTAACAGCAATCGCCGTTGCCAGCGGGTTATTTTCCATGGCTTGCGGCACGGAATCACCAACAGACAACAATTCGGCCGCAAACCAAACACAGGTATTTCGTTCAAACGTCAACGGCGGCATTGCGACCGACGAACAAAATGCTCAGGCCAACCTAGACACTGATCGCTGTGGCGAAATGGTGCGTCTCGTAAACCTGTCGTTTGAATTAACAGAATCTCTTATGGATCACCGCCTAGCTCTGGGGCGTGGTAAGAAAAAAGCTAAGCTCCCCGGCGCGCTTACTAAAACCGCTCTGGGCAGAGATCGCAGCGCGGGTGCCGCTTGTATTTTAGCGG
This sequence comes from Bacteriovoracaceae bacterium UBA4573, assembly GCA_002387735.1. Taxonomy (GTDB): domain Bacteria; phylum Bdellovibrionota; class UBA1018; order UBA1018; family UBA923; genus UBA923. The sequence continues at coordinate 5,239 of DGKJ01000039.1, forward strand.
TGAAATACGGATGTGATCGCATTCCCCAAAATTGTGACGAATACATTTCCGCTGAATGGCTCGCAAAGATTGGCAACCGCGAAGACTTCTGCTTTTACACCACTGAAGTCATTGAAGTGGCAAAAAGCGGACTCGACTCTACTTTTTCATACCAGAAGAAAATTGCTCCTAAGAAAAGCACCAAAAAGAGCCCCGATATTTTAGAAACATTAAAAAATTCTCAACAAGTTCTTTTAGAAACGAAAGAAACGGCCTGTAAAATTGATGCGTCGCTAAACTGCTCTCCGGCGCACGAAAGTTGTGTATTAAAGAGGTAATTATGAAAAATATTTTTGTTTTATTTTTGGCCACTTTGGCAATTTCGGCCTGTGGCAACGCTGATGAGAACAGACCCGACGCTGGTGAGATAGATGCTGGCGCAGTAGATGCGGGCGAGGTCTTAGTACAAGCTCCGGAAGTAGAAGAAACCATAGTGGGTGATGTTCGCGACCCGATGGAGCGGATCACGATGGACCAAGCTGGAGTTGATCTTTCGGATGCCGACCGTAAAAAAATATGTTCGCGTATTGAGCAGTTAAAAGAACGTTCAATAATGGCGCGCGATACGGCTTACAACTTTACGGCCAAGCAGCTCAAGGAACTTCCTAAAAAGGCTCAGCAGGTACTTTCTTTTCAAGCCATGGTTGACGTGCTGGCAATGGACGAAAACACTTGTGAACTTGCAACCTTGTTTGCCTGCAACAGTTTAGAGGGTGCTGATCAAAATTTTCGCCTTCGCTCTCACTGCAGTGATCCCAAGGTTGTCAACCCACCCATTAACGCTGCGATTGATTCCTTCTGCACAGAAAACCGGGATAAGTGTGATACCTGGGCGAACTTAACGCGGCCCCAGTCTTTTTCGCTCTATACTTGTCATGCGGTTCACCGCACTTCGGCCTTAGTCGATAACTTCAGTGAAGCGCTCAAAGATTCCTTGGTAATTAAGCGTGGTAAAACCGCGAAGCTTCGCGGAGACGGCGGCGAAACTTACAAATCTCTTATGAAGACGGTTTCTGAGAGTATTGACGTGATGAATTTCATTCACCGAGCGGCCGACAAGACTTCGCTGGAGTGCTCCAAGAAGATTGTAAAATACTACGCTGAAACGCTTGCAAACTAAGCTAGGCGAATGTGGTCGGACCGAGTGCGTTTAATCGCTGTAACCAAGGCGCTCGGACCGAATCACTGAACGGCGATTGCTTTCGAGCACTTTTTTGCGAATGCGAACCGACTTCGGAGTGATTTCCACCCACTCGTCTTCGTCAATCCACTCTAGGCACTGTTCAAGAGACATGTCGCGAGTGCCTCGCAAGTTAACCAAAACTTCGGCGTGAGCCGAGCGAATGTTGGTGAGCTTCTTTTCGCGGCAAGGGTTTACATTCAAATCGTTGTCGCGATTGTGTTCTCCGATGACCATGCCTTCGTAAACGGGAACCCCAGGTTTAACGAACAACACTCCGCGATCTTCGAGGCCCATAAGGCCGTACTCTACTGCGTCTCCTAAGCGGTCGCTAATCAGGGCGCCGCACATGCGGTGCAATAGCACGCCCTTCCACGGCTGGTAGCCTTCGAACTGGGTATTGAACATTCCTTCACCGCGAGTCTCCGTGAGATAACGCGAGCGAATGCCAATCAGTCCACGAGTTGGAATTACGAACTCCAACTTCACGCGACCTTCGTGCTCTGTACGATATTCGAGCAGTTGACCTTTTCGAGTCTGAAACAAATCGGTCACCGCACCCACGTATGCCTGAGGCAAATCTAGAATAGCGCGTTCAAACGGCTCAAGTTTCTGACCGCCCTCTTCCTTCACCACCACCATGGGTTTGCCAACCATGAACTCGTAGCCTTCTCGGCGCATCTGCTCGATAAGAATAGCCAGTTGAAGTTCACCCCGTCCGAGCACCCGGTATTGTTCACTGCTGTCGGTGCTTTCCATGCGGAGGGCGACGTTGGCCCGAGTCTCGCGCTCAAGGCGTTCTTTAAGTTTACGAGACTGAATTGGTTCACCCTCTTTGCCAGACAAAGGGCTAGTGTTGACCGAAAAAACCATGCTAATCGTCGGTGGATCTACCAAAATGCGAGGCAGCGGCTCAGGCTTTTCACCTTGAGCTGGTAATTGAACCAGGGTGTCTCCGATTTGTACGTCTTCATTACCGGCGAACACGGCGATGTCGCCAGCTCCGACTTCTGGAACTTCTACCTGCACCGGCCCTGAGTAAACGTACAACGCAGAAAGGTTAAACGACTCAGTTTTGCCGTTTTCTCCAAGACGCATCATGCGCTGGTTTTTTTTGATAGTTCCGCGTGTGACACGACCAATTGCTAGGCGCCCTAAGTAATCGCTATAGGCCAAATTACTAACGAGCATTTGAAACGTGCCCGCGCTATCGGCTGGTGGTGCTGGTACGGTCGTCAAGATGGTATCGAAAAGCGGCTTGAGTGAGCCGCCTTGGCCCTTGCTCTCAAGCAACGCCGGAACTTCTTCAGATTTAAGAGTGCACCAACCCTGCCGTGCACAAGCATATACGATTGGAAAATCAGCCTGGGTTTCGCTGGCGCCCAGATCCATAAAGAGATCAAACGTGGAGTTGATGACTTCGTCTACCCGCGCGTCGGGGCGATCGACCTTATTAATGATCAAAATAATACGCAGACCCTGCTTAAGGGCCTTCGATAACACGAACCGCGTTTGCGGAAGCGGGCCTTCGGCCGCATCGACTAGCAAAAGTGCGCCGTCGACCATGCCCATGATACGTTCAACTTCCCCACCAAAATCGGCGTGGCCCGGGGTGTCGACGATATTGATTTTACAGTCGTTGTACTGAACGGCGGCATTCTTGGCTTGAATGGTAATGCCGCGTTCGCGTTCGAGATCCATGGAGTCCATAACTCGTTCAGCAACCTGAACGTGGCTGGCGAACGCGCCCGCTTGGCGAAGCAAGCCGTCTACCAAGGTGGTTTTACCGTGGTCGACGTGGGCAATGGTGGCTATATTCCGTATAAGTTCTGGTTTATTGGTAATCATTTAGGTGCACCGACGATATCACAGTTGCGTTGCACTGTCCGACCTATTTTTTTGGCGGAAAAATCGATTGTCAGGCTGGCCTATGCGGCTTAGCCTGATCCCAAAATCTGGAGACTTTACGATGACTGAACAACACAATCCATGCGGAATTCGAGGCATCGAGTTCGTAGAATTCTCATCAAACCAGCCGGAGTCCTTACGGGCCTTGTTCTTAGACTTTGGTTTTGCCCGCACTCTGCGCCACCAGAAAAAGAAGGTGGATTTCTACGTTCAAAACGACATCCATTTTCTGGTCAACACCGAGGCCAATTCCCACGCCCAAACATTTTGCAAAATGCATGGTCCCTGCATTAGTTCCATGGGCTGGCGAGTGGACAATGCCAAAGAGGCCCTAGCCGAAGCTGTGAAACGGGGGGCAAAGGCCTGCACCAAACCAGACTATGAACGGGCCGGCAGCCAAGTACCCGCAATCTATGGGATCG
>DGKJ01000039.1:8987-10352 GCA_002387735.1 Bacteriovoracaceae bacterium UBA4573
CTATGGGATCGGCGATAGTTTAATCTACTTCATCGACCGCTTCAGCGATAAAGCGCTCTATTCGGAATTAGGGTTTCGACCCGTCGAAGGCGCCGACCCGCAAAACGACAAGGGTTTTCTACTGATCGACCATCTAACCAACAACGTAGAAAAAGGTACGATGAGCAAGTGGAGCGATTTCTATAAGAGCGTGTTCGGATTCACCGAAATACGTTATTTCGATATCCGTGGCACCCAAACGGGGCTTACCAGTTTCGCTTTAAAATCGCCGGACGGGTCCTTTTGCATTCCGATCAACGAAGGCACGGAGGCAAAGTCCCAGATCAATGAATATCTCCGTGAATACAACGGCCCTGGAATTCAGCATTTGGCGTTTTTGACCAAAGACATTCTCAAATCACTCGACAGCCTGCAGGGAACTAAAATTCAAACCCTGGAGATGGACGAAGAATACTACAAAGAAGTCTTCGAGCGGGTGCCTCAGGTTCGGGAAGACCGCGCCAAGATCAAGAAATACAATGTCTTGGCCGACGGGGCAGAGGACGGTTATTTATTGCAAATTTTTACCAAAAACGTGGTGGGACCCATTTTTATAGAGATCATTCAGCGCGAAAACTACCTTTCCTTTGGCGAAGGGAACTTTGGCGCACTTTTTCGCAGTATTGAGCGAGACCAAAAGCGTCGCGGCGTGCTATAAGCCGGACGTAACATGATTCATCTTTCAAATATATCAAAGCAGTACGGCGACAAGATCCTTTATAAGGATGGTGGTTTTCAAGTTCGCCCAGGCGACAAGATCGGCCTAGTCGGCCCTAACGGCGCTGGAAAAACCACAATTTTTCGAGTGATCACCCGCAAAGAAGGCGTGGACTCCGGTACCGTGAATATCGCGGACAAAACTTTGATCGGATACTTCGCGCAGGATGTTGGCGACATGCGAGGGCGCAGCGCTCTTGAAGAAGTTAAGTCGGGAGCGGGGCGAATTTCCCAACTGGCCGCTGAATTGGCGGAATACGAAAAACGTCTCGCGGATACCACTGAAAACCCAATAAGCGACGACGAAATGACGGTTCTGCTCGAAAAGTACGGCGAAGTACAGTTGGAGTTCGAGAGTCGAGGTGGCTACGAACTCGATTCCCGCGCAAAGGAAATACTGACTGGTCTGGGCATTGGTCCCGATCAGTATAATCGGCCTGTTGAAAACTTCAGCGGCGGCTGGAAAATGCGCATTGAGCTCGCCAAGATTCTGGCGCTTAACCCTGACGTTTTGCTGATGGACGAGCCCACGAACCATTTGGATCTTGAGTCGATTGTCTGGCTCGAGGAATGGTTGAGAAACTTTAAAGGCGCACTGGTGATGACGAG
>DGKJ01000042.1:0-16320 GCA_002387735.1 Bacteriovoracaceae bacterium UBA4573
ACGTCATCCCCACCTTCCTCCGTCTTGACGACGGCAGTCTTTCTGGAGTGCCCAACTTAATGATGGCAACCAAAAACAGGGGTTGCGCTCGTTGCGGGACTTAACCCAACATTTCACAACACGAGCTGACGACAGCCATGCAGCACCTGTCTCCTCTGTCTCTTGCGAGCCCATCTCTATCTCTAAAAATGTTCAAAGGGATGTCAAACCCAGGTAAGGTTCTTCGCGTTGCTTCGAATTAAACCACATGATCCACCGCTTGTGCGGGCCCCCGTCAATTCCTTTGAGTTTTAGTCTTGCGACCGTACTCCCCAGGCGGAGCACTTAGCGCGTTAGCGTCGACACGGCAGGGGTCAAGACCCGCCACGTCTAGTGCTCATCGTTTACAGCGTGGACTACCAGGGTATCTAATCCTGTTTGCTCCCCACGCTTTCGCAGTTTAGTGTCAGTTGCTGTCCAGTTCGCCGCCTTCGCCTCTGGTGTTCCACCCGATATCTACGCATTTCACCGCTACACCGGGTATTCCACGAACCCCTCCAGCACTCTAGTCTCTCAGTCACCGCCGCACGTCCTGGGTTAAGCCCAGGGATTTCACAGCAGTCTTGAAAGACAACCTACCTGCCCTTTACGCCCAATAATTCCGAACAACGCTTGCACCCTCTGTATTACCGCGGCTGCTGGCACAGAGTTAGCCGGTGCTTCCTCTAACGGTACAATCACTTAGATGGCGTATTATACCACCTATCACTTTTTCCCGTTCGACAGAGCTTTACAACCCGAAGGCCTTCTTCACTCACGCGGCGTCGCTGCGTCAGACTTTCGTCCATTGCGCAAGATTCCCCACTGCTGCCTCCCGTAGGAGTCTGGACCGTGTTTCAGTTCCAGTGTGGCTGATCGTCCTCTCAGACCAGCTACCCATCATTGCCTTGGTGAGCCATTACCTCACCAACTAGCTAATGAGACGCAGGCCCTTCTCAGTGCAACAGCTGCTGCACGCAGCGCTTAAGCCTTAAGCTTAAACACTCCGTGCAACAGCCGCCCTTTCCCGCACACATCTCTACAATGCATGCGCTCTATCCAGTATTAGCCAATCTTTCGACTGGTTATTCCGGTCACAAAGGTAGGTCACCTACGCGTTTCTCACCCGTGCGCCACTTTACTCATGTATTGCTACACTTTCACGTTCGACTTGCATGTGTTAGGCGCGCCGCCAGCGTTCGTTCTGAGCCAGGATCAAACTCTCATGTTTTATTCTTTTGTCAGTCAGCTATTCCTAAAAATCGCCAACCAACTATTCTTCAAAAATACTCGAATCTACATCCTAGCTAAATTATTTAGAGCTTTCTCTTCTCAACTTCTTCTTAAAAGAATTGTTACGAGACCTCTTCACTTCCTATTTAGTTTTCAAAGAGCGATCCGTTTTTTGGAACGAACAGAACAACGATATATAGTGAAGTGCGTTTTCTACGTCAACACGGAAATAATTTTTTTTGAGTTTTTTCTAGAATCCATCACAATGAACGAAGACGGACCCCCAATGCGAAATCACTTTTCAACAATTCTTCGGACCATTTCGTTCCTTTTCGCAGCCCAAGGCGCGCTGGCGGCGCCCGAGTCCTCTATTGAACAACGCACGAGTTACAACTCCCAAGACCAGCAAAGTTACGCGGTATCGGGAACGATTCCTGCGACACCGGAGACCGACGTAACCCTAACCGTTGCCCACTCTCGCACCCCACTCGGCGAGGTTCTAGGCACGGAGACCTATTGGTTCGAGTCGCTCGGAGCAAGCCAAGAAATGGATCAGATCACGATCGACGGCGCCTTGCAGTTTTCACAGGCACCTCTGACCGAAATTTTTACTTACGGCGGGGCCATTGGAGTGGCCATGACGTGGACCAAATCTGATGACGAGAAACTGCCAAACATGGCCGGAATGTCGCGGATTCGCGCCCAATTTGACGCGGAGGCGTCGCACGAAACATTGTTTTGGACCCGATTTGGACTTTCGGTCAGTAACTCAACAAGTAGGTTGATTCCAGGATCCTCGGCCCGCGAAACTAATGTGACCTTGGATTTCATGGTACCCATGAGCGACGAATTCACATTAGGGGGAGGCGCCTCCTTTTACAGCTATAGTGATCGCAACTCGTACTTCGACCGAGCGATTCGCAATAGTCGTAATAACAAGCAGGCCTTACTAGGAGCCACTCTCCAGGGACTACCGCAGATGACTTTTTCGACCCAACTCATCGCAAGCATCACCGGCGTCGATGTGTTCGTTCCCAGGTATTCAGCGACAATGATTCAGACCTCTCGCCTATGGAGCCACACGCTGATGGCAAGCTGGAGACACGAATTTTCCAACTCCTGGGCGTTAAGCCCGGGGTATGAAATCACCCTACAAGAAAACCTCACAACTAGTGGATTTCTGATCGATCTTAGCTATTATTTCTAACCATTTGTTTTTATTGCGTTTTTAAGTATTTGATCGAGCAGGATTTTTCTAAAAATTTGACTGTACTACGCAATGCGTTACACTAATCAATGGGACAACTAATAGGGTATAGGGAGGTTCTAGAGCAGAACAAAAACCTAAAAAATTACAAAGGCTTGGCCTTGTTTGAAACCTTCCAATGATGGGAGACCGCGTGTTCGTAAGCCAAGGAGGTTGATGCGGAAAAGGCTTCAGACAGGCCAGATGAAGAATGCGCTGCCCGCGCTTCCCTTTGAAAAAGGCTAACTCAGAGGAAACTCTGAGGTCGCAAAGCCATCGGGGCTACCGAGGCGACGGTGACGTCGTCCTCCAGGCCGGCCGGGTTGCCAAAGGAGTGGTTTCGAGTCGCTACCGATCCAAACCCCCCTCATAAAGGGCGGTAAGGCTCATAGAGTAGACAGCAGGGACTCGGACATCGAGACTTATCGCTCCTATTGGTGGTGATGAGAAACTCGTCGTGCACAGCTCAAGGGGAATTATTCGACTGGGACCTGGCCGCTCGTCCCCCACACTAACGGCCACGCTCCGCGTGGCCTAGGCCGCCCAGTCTGAGTTCTTCATAAATGACAGGGTCGCTGCTTTACCTAGGGAATAGGGTGCAGCGGCCCTGTCGCGTTTTATGGTATAGCGTCGACCGAAGATGGATGAACGACTTAAAATTACCGAAATCTTTCACAGCATCCAGGGCGAATCAACTTTAGCAGGCGAACGCTTTAGTTTTGTGCGCCTGACCGGTTGCCCGCTGCGCTGTACTTATTGTGACACGACTTATTCCTACACTGGCGGCCAGTGGCGAACGGTTCATGAGATTGTCACCGAAGTGTTAACGCACCAAACTCGCTGGGTGTGTATTACTGGCGGAGAACCACTTGTTCAGAAAAACTGTTTAGCATTGGTGAACGCACTGCGGTCCCACGATTTAAATATTTCTATTGAAACTGACGGTGAAGAAGATGTTGCCCCTTATGCTGGTTTAGCAAAAATTATTCTAGATATTAAAACCCCCGGCAGTGGTGAGCTCGCAGAACGTGCATTCGCAAATCTGGATCACTTAAAAGCTACCGACGAAATCAAATTTGTACTCACGGGTCGTGTAGATTACGAGTGGGCTAAAACAGTCGTAACCACACATAGACTCGACGCACGTTTCACCGTGCTTTTTTCCCCTGTTTTTAAGACTACACAGGACGGACTCGAACTTAAAAGTCTTGCGGACTGGATTATCGCTGATAGCTTAAATGTTCGCCTACAAACTCAACTGCACAAACACATTTGGGGGACCGATCGGCGAGGAGTTTAGAGGACCAACACCAGTACTGGTTCGCCCGAATCGACTCGCGTAACACCGATGACGCGTTGGTCGTCGAGATCTTGGGAATTTAAACATCGCACCACGTACATGTCGTTACCCAAGATGTCTTCGACACCCCACTCCGCGCCCGACATTAAGCGTAGAATCTGGGTAATTCGATTTGATTTTCTTCCCAACAGGGTCCCCGCATCGTTGACCGGAGCCTCCGATTTCGCCGCTGATTTCGTAATGTTTGCGATCTGTTTTTGAGCAAATGCAACTAGTGTTCCGCCCGCCCTACAAACAAGTAGCCGATCAGCGTACATTCGCAATGGAATGCGCAGTTCGAATTCGGTGTACTGCCCTTCCTCACTACGCACCAGGACAGTACCCGCATTGCGAACGGCAACGGCTTCTACCGCGTCGAGGCCAACTCCACGCCCTGAAAGATCAGTTGCAACCTCTTTAGTCGTGAACCCTGGTGAAAATAAAATTCTCGCGAGTTCGGTTTCGGAAAGACTTTTTTGAGCGGCGGGCACCAGCCCCCTTTTTTTTGCGACAGCGAGAACCTTAGCAGTTTGAATTCCTCGCCCGTCATCGCGTACCGTAATACATAGGTTACGTTGTTCTACGCTCAATCGAATAGCGACCCGCGAGACGGGGTTTTTGCCGGCGCTCACGCGCTCATCGTGAACTTCGATTCCGTGATCAACGGCGTTGCGAACCAAATGCAAAACACACTCGAAGATTTCGGCAACTAGGGTTTTTTCCAAAGCGGCTACTTCGCAAACAGTTTCGAACTCTATTTTTTTTTGAGCAATCGCTCCGACGCTTTCGGTAATGGTTTTAATCTTAAGAAGAATGGTGTCAGAGTTTTCGAGGAGCAACGACTCGAAATGCTTGCGCAGTTCAGGAATCGCAGGGCCGGAGGGAGCATCAAACAGATCCAGAAACTGTTCTGCTTCTTCAATGCTCAAACGAACCGATCCCCTTGAGGCAAGAGGGGTAGCTGCTTGAACTTTGAGTGCCTGGGCGACTTGGGCAGGGTCCGCGAGTTTGTTTTCGATGAGAATCTCACCCAGGCGGCGATTCTGAATTATGAGTGCTTCGTCGAGCGTTTTTTGATCAACAGCCCCCATTTCGAGCAAGATATCGCCAAGGTTTTTTCGACCACTAGACGCTCGGTTCACCATTGACAAAAGCCTCCGTTTATCCGACTTATGACATCATCTTTTTTTCTGCCCACGCATGGGGTGACGTACCCAAATGGTTAAGGGAACGGTTTGCAAAACCGTTATGTGCCGGTTCGAGCCCGGCCGTCACCTCCAAATTTTCAAGAATCATTGTAGCTAATAAAACGAGAAAAGCCGAACTAACTCATGCATGGATGTGACGGGTGGCCTCGAACGCGAGGGAGCGACCTGCGGGGAGTCGCGCAGCGACTTCGCGCAGGGCAAAATGGCAGGAGGCCATTTTGAGCGACCGCCTTCGGCCCACTGATGAACTCTGCTCTGAATGCGCCATCCCAGCTCATAGTGCCCGTGGATTCGAGCTACTTCGCACTTATGGGCATTAAAGAACTACTGGCAGAAGTAGACGAAATTCAACGCGGCACCAATCCGAGACTTTCCGTGTTGGGCTATTTACTCACGCTTGTCGATCCGACTTATATCAGGGGTTAGAAGGGTTTAAACGCTCTCCCCTAACCGAAATCCGCCCCTACAATCGGGAAATACTTCCCTTAGTTTTGAATATAGGCTTTCGTTCGATTTTTCTAAACAAAGATGCTGCGCTAGCTATTACGCAGCATCTTTGTTTTTATCGTAGTTTCTCCCCGCACATATACTCTAACTTGCTACTTGTTTCCGTGCTTATCATGCGTTTCTACGACCTCAGATTCATTTATTTCCGCAGCCCTTAATAGATTAACTGTATTTTGGTTTTGATAAATTTCTTCTTTTAAAACCAGCCGACTCAAATTCAGGGTCCTTTTTAAGCTTTTGATAATTCAATAACTTTTAAGCGGTTATGGCTATTTTCTGAGCAATAGCTACTGTAAAAAGTACAGCGTTTTGAGTCGCCACACTGTCTCAATTATGGTCGATCCATTTGGCCGGCCGGCAGCCGGAAGTCTCTGAATTTAGACTTAAAACCAAAGTTTTTAGCGGACCCGCAGACGGGCCCGGATGCAACAGTTGACTCATGGCATCAGCTATGCAATAAGTAGCTGTAACTGATCTTGGTATTTGGTGGATTTATGAAAAAAGCGATTATCATTCTCTCTTTGGTTCTCGGTTTAACTGCAGTATTCGCAATCACTAACGTTGCGACCAGCAAGCCATCCGCAATGGCGTGCGATCAAGAACCTTGCTAAATCAAGCAGCCTCATTTTTTACATTGGCGACTTGAGTTAATTTACAAAATAGCCAAGTCTGCCCGTGCTTGCCTGACATTTCTGTAGCCTTCTTCGCAACCGCGCTGCAAGTTCGAGCATTGGTGGTTTTAAGGCTTCATCAGTCTTTGGTCGTACTGGAACGTAGCGAAACCTCGATCTTGAGATTCCAACCGTACAACAGGCCCGCGACACCGAACGGCGGCGCTCGTCCCTGAGATGCGCCGCCACTCGTCGCTTCTGTCCGGGCCCTACCAGTTTTTTGAGTTAATGAATCATTTTAATTTTAGCAGATTCTTGGTCGCGTATCTGCCTCTGATTTTCTTGAGCAAGACTTCCGCCCGACTGCTGGTTTCGACGACTTGCGATGGCTCGAAGTAAGAAAAAAAGGGCGCATACTTTTTAACACTATGAAAGCCACAGGGTTCACCAATTATCGCGACGAATGGTGGTACTACGACCTAAGTAACTGCCTTTGGTCACAGGAAATGAAAACGCCCTGGGTTTTCGACTCTATGAGGTCTTTGGTATAGAGGAGTGAATGGTCGATCCATTTGGCCGGCCGGCAGGCGGAAGTCTCTGAATTTAGACTTAAAACCGAAGTTTTTAACGGACCCGCAGACGTGCCTGGATGCAACAGTTGACTCACAGCATCAGCTATGCAATAAGTAGCTGCAACTGATCTTGGTATTTGGAGGATTTATGAAAAACTTATTCGCGATTATCGCTCTTGTCGTTGCTGCTTTCGGTGCTACTTACGCAATCACTGCTTCTGTAGATGCTAATTCCGCAGTAGTTCATGCTGATGATGAAGGCGGGCCCCGCTAGTTTCTAGTTGTTAACGTCCTGCATCAACAAGCGATTTACCGTATTCTTGATCTCCATCTAAACCCAATACATCCTGATAAATAATTCTGTATTTCGAGCGCCTACCAATACGTTTAGACCGATCGTGGTAGTGCCCCTTCACAGTGCTTTTAAGTAGTTAAAGTAGTATTAATTGGAATATGTTCAGTTTGCAGAGCTAAAGGGACAAACACTGCTGCCCCCTTAGGTATGATTTTAATATTTAATCAGGTCAGTCACTAACTTAATTAAATTACATTGAATTTGGAACTTTTGGCAGCTGGCATGATCGCGCCCTCGCTCATGCTGCGACACGCTCGTCTAGCAGCTTTTGTGAAAACGCTAAAAGTTTTTCTCTATCAAATAGAAATATGTCAAATGGCAACTCTGGGACACTCACAGGGGCTCCGGAACACTCATCAAATATTCTCTTTATGTTTATGGCCTCTCCCTCTATTGCCGGTAAAGATACAGCGAGAACTACTCCAGGGATCGTCTTTGCATATTTTTCAATCGCATAAGTGTCATTTATGTCTTTGCCACAAGTATCCCAGGCAATACGGTGGGTATGACCAATAATCCCTCTAAACGGTTTTCCCCGGTGAATTACGACAACCGAACCCGTAATAGGTAGCAATCTCTTCGCTTTTTCTTCTACCGCACAGAGCAAGCGAACACCCAGTCTCAGTCCGTTTCTATCTGCATGATCATCGACCGGTAAGGTGAACATCATTCCGTCACCGTTCCCCTTATCAAAAGTCGCGGCGTATTCATCAGCTACATCAGATGCTACCTGATAAATTTCAGAAAATTTACGGGCGAGAACAATGGAATCTGTTTCCGATCTTGACGCCTGAGTTGATCCTCTGAGATCAAGCACGATTATTACGCACTCGCGTACGGCGCCAAAGATAGATTCATTTTCATCTCCTTTAACAATAAGATCAATTAATTCAGGACTTGCGAATCGCCGTAGCGCCTTTTCCTGTTGGGTGATTAAAGCACTGGAGTTCCATTGCTCCAGTGCAAAAGCAAAATACTTTAAGGGCAAGTCTAAACTTGCAACTATTGTTGCATTTAAGTTTGTTTGGTTTGGCGGATCGAGCAACGCGATGAGACCAAGCGTTTTTTCTCCTATTCCGACATGCAGGGATGCAAAGGCCGTGGTACGAGAGTCCTGCAGCACATCTACGGAGGGGGCAGCAAGTATTCCAAACAATGAAGTGATGGCTTCAATAAAAATATTTCGTTTTTCGTTGATAGTAATTGCAAAGGGGCTAAGCTTATTTGTTGCCCTAGCACGAAACGGAAGCACGGCCCACGAATTTGCTAGATCCTTATCCATATTGGCACTTCCCAGAAGATGAAGACGCTCCGTAACAGCATCAAATTCGAAAAACATACTGGCCACGCCAAATCTATTCGCTATTGATTTTAATGTTTCTTCAATAACCTCAGATTTACTTACGGCTATTGCGTATTTTTCATTTAGACATTTGACTACCGCAGTACTTGCCTTTTGAATCTCATTATTCGACTGTTCCTTTTGACGCACAACTTGCGTTGCAATCAGATCGAGAAATGAGTTTATTGTTTGTTCAATAGTTATTCTGGCTTCACTCGATTTCGATGTGCTTTCTTTAAGTGCAAATTCCGTTAGAGAGATCGCACCGTAGCAATCACTCCCAACCTTAATAGGAACTATCACTGCAATACTACTCTTGTAGACATCACGTCGCACGGCAGTACCCTGCGGCGCATAGGTAGCCAGCTGCTCGCTACTGACCCACCAGAGTCCCTCGCCAGTTTGAATAACACGGGCAAATACTGGCGGTAACAAACCGTCTTCAATACCTCTTATTGTTCCACGATTAAAAGTAATAATAACTGGAGACTCCAGTGCTAAGTAACAAAGAGAAACTTTCTGCGCACCCGAGTGTCGCGCCAACAAGCGACAGTACTCCCCCAATCTACTTTTCCAGTGCTTTGAATCGGTAGACTGACTACTTCGAAGTAAGTCCAAACTTTGCGAAAGCTCCTGACGCTGATGCCAGTACCAATGATGCACAATTAATTCCAATGCAGATTGCAGATTAGCGCCTAAATAAAGTCCGAAAATTCCAAATCCTGACGCGTAAAAACCCGCTTTTACTGAATAAACCCCAAAGAGGGCCAAACTGTCGAACGCCATCAACACACAATAGGGCAGAATATATCGATTTTCCCGAATTGCAATTGCGCTTAGAAAGGAAATTACTCCCACCGAAAGATACATCCACCGATATGTGCCGTAAATAAACTGAGATTCGATACCATATGGCGTAGCAACCCCAATGAAGAGTAAACTCACCCACAAAATAGATAAAACACTTCTCAAAACTACCCTGGGTATCGCGTAGTATAGGACCGTGGGCCCCCAAAGCATCAATGCATAAACTCGAATGATTTCAGGAGGTACACCTAATGTCATCAATAAACCATCAAACACCGTACTCCAGGAAAAGAGAGTAGAAGCTGCTAACACTGTAGAAATAATAACGTGTGAGTAATTAACTCGTTTTTGAGATGCTAAAAGAAGCACCACACCTAGTCCAAAAATTAGTAGGGCAGTAAGTAAAAAGTAGTGAATATTATAAAGTGAATAAACAAACTGTATAATTTCAATTCGTGACTTTTCCCCCACAAACAAAAATGGAGAATCCATTCCCAGTTTTTTTGTATGTTTTGGCGAAACGCAGATCACTCTAACATTTAAAGGTCCTGCCTCCGAATTTGTGAAATCAATCTCTTTTAGCTGAAAACGCGACCAAGTAAATTTAATTTGTTCAGAGTTTACGATCTTATTGAATTCTTGACTTCTAACTATGAGATAGGAGTCGAGGTGGGCCCCAAAATAACCAAGCGCAGGCACTGTGACCTGCGAATTCGGGGTAGGTCGCACGAGAAACTCATATTCCCGCGTACACATTTCATCCGAGCAACTAATCGGTCCAACACTTTCCGGTTCAACTATATTAATATTCTGAACACGTGCTAACTTAAATAGTACGAGGTCTCGAGTAAGGCCAACAACGGCTGGTACAACCACCAAAATAATGACGAAAACTAACCTTAGTCTCGAACTATGTAACATACTAAGACACCCCCGATTGGAGGCGCTGTTTCAATAAATCAATCAAAAACCAGCAAAATTTTATATGATTTATTGCAGGAGACTTCATAGTGAAGGAAAGATCGACAAATACTACGTCTGTCGTACCTTCGACTAGTTCTCTTTTCTTCAGTTTTATGAATTTAAGAAACTCAGGCGGGTCTGGGAAGTTTTTCAAACAAAAAATAAAAAGAGCGTTAACTACACCGGTAATATTATGACTATAGTGCGACTTCAGCCGATAGGCGAGTCCAAGGGCAGATACCTTTTCTTTATCTAAAATAATTTCGAGATAAGTTTTATGATGGTCTCCCAGCCTCGAAAGCATTTGATTAACAGTTCGGTTATTTGCGGTAATAGACCAAAAATCTAACGCATCAAGAATTTCCTGGGGAAACATTCTTGAAAATTTAGCTTTTTCGAAGGAAAGCATCTCTTCGGTCGATAGAAAGTTGAACTCACCTTCATGTTTTCCATCTATTTTTTCAAAAGGAGTCGTTACATGAAATGCCGGCAGATATATAGATGCGTTTTTACCACTCCACAGTCTCTTGTTTTTTTCGACGGTATCATCAAATATCCCTATAAAAAATCTTGGACTACCCTTTAAATATTTTGACTCGATCGCTAATTGACGCAAAACTGTGTTTGCCAGCAAATCAATATTCTGTTTTTTTTCTGCTGTACTTGAAACTTCCTGAAGGAACCAACAGTTATCGCAGAACCTAAAGGTGGAAATGTGCTGATGCAATTTTGGAGAACTATTGAATCCGCCAAACCTTCGTATCAGGCCCAGGTTTTCAGGCAATGTACTCTCCGAATTAAAACTTTCTATCAAATCTGAACCGTAAACCGCACGACGACTGTTCTTGAGGAATGTGGATTCCGTAAATAATTCTGCAAGATCCATGATCGCCGCCAGGTTCGAGGAAAACTCCATTGAACTGTCATATTTCGAAATGAATCTCGACCACTGATTTGCATGAGAGTTATTATGATTGGTATGAACTCTGAATCCAAACCTCTTACCTTCGCGTCGAATCGGATAAAATGTAATTTCGGGGTCACTTGAAACCATTACTAAACCGATTGGAACCGTTTCTGCGGCTGTTTCACTATTAAACTCGCCGCTAAACCCCGTTAAACTTATGTCTGTAACTAAAATGTGACCTGATAGATTTATTTTTGTTTCAGGATGAGATCGAAAAACAATCGAACAAAATGACGTGGTGTGTCTTGGCGGTCTGTCGCGTATCTCCCGATGTCCATTAAAAGAATAACCATTGTCATCTTCGATTTTAATCACATATTTAATTCCCTCTTTCACAATGAGTTTATTAAGAAAAACTCCTTTTCCATAAAAGATATCGGGACTGTCGCTTCGTGATTTTATAACTACGGTTAAAGTTTCACCTCTGGCTGGCATTTCAATATTGGTTGGGGACAAAATTGCAACAAAATCAGCGCTAATGTCATGAGCTACCCCAATAACCACTCCTGACGACCAGTAAATCTCAGCATTCAGGCGCATTAAATGTAAAGGGAAGCGTCGATTCTTGCGCAAATCCTCTGTTTTAATCTCTGTCGGAAATGCGTACCTCCCGTTGTCTAGCCTCGCCACGGTAAAACGTATTCGCTTACTGTAAAAAACCGCTTCGCATGTGATCTCGGCCCACGCTAGAGCCAGTTGCCCCTGGAAGGATAGTGACTCGGGGTGATTTCTAATTTCTATTGTTTGTGGAACCAACAGTCTTTCCTCGGTTTTGGGGGCACTACAAAATACAATTGTTGAACAAATCTCAAGCTCGCCTAAAATGCCGCGAATCATTCTTTTTGATCTGGTAGTAGTCACGTTCGGCTAATCCTTTTCAACAACCGATCGACAATTTCGCTCCATGAATTTGGAATTATATGCAAGCACTCACGAAGTCTTTCAATTGTCATTTTTTCATATTCCAAATTATAATTCTGTTGCACCGAGTTTGCCCAACGAGAGAACACTATCTTGGGAGTTTCACTTCTTAGGAAAATAGCTAAATTATCGGTATTGTGAATCGCGTATGCAAGTTGGGCGAAACGAAATGCCACAATGGACATTATTTCATCGACGCTAAACTGGCTACACGTAGAACGAAACTCTATTGTTCCAATCGATCGAGGGCGTATATAAGTGTAATCTCTTACTGGAAAGAAAGACTCGGAAGAAAATATTTGAGGAGTATCGTTATACGCCTTAACATAGGACTCTACTGAGTTCGGAATCTCCCTCGGGACCGTTAGCAATCTATAGTTATCACCAAAAGTCTTTTCATATAGTAACGTTCGAGCGTGTCCACATTCAGTGCTCCGATATCGCGTACATTTAGAGAACAAAGGTATTGTCATCCATTCAATTTCATAAAGTAGGGGAAGCATCCTAAAGATATGTTCGTCTAAAATATTTAAATGTACCTGAGTAGCAGAGATAATACTTGGAAACAGGGGATTAAAAAAAATTGATTCAGGATCGCCCATTTGAACCCGGTCTAAATAATTATTAATTCGCGGTGTATCAAGGTACTCAACCTCCGCATTCGGGAGGTCCAAGATTGATTTTTCAATGCGTCTAAGATTTAAACTTGAAAGAATGTAATCTATTTCTGAGATAACCTCGGCAGTAAGATGCTTCAAACTTTCAAAATCGCCTCTCGGCGGCAAGGATATCTCTATGATGTTAAATGAGAAGTCAGGTTTTATTGAAATAAAACCAAACTCCGTTTCTTTAGCTGCAGTAAAAGTATTCGCCCCCCGGGCGGGACTGTCATTGTATTTGAAATTTTTCTTTAGCTCCTTAAAAATCTCTATCGCTTCCGATTTTAAAATTGGACGACCATCTAATTTACAAATTAAAAACTCTACCTCAAGCCCAATTAAAATTCGAGATAGGTCGCCATTCCAGGCGGGATATTTAGGCGATGAAAAAAAATGAGACTTAAATTCAGCTACTGTCAATTTTTTCATTAAGGAATCCAAAAATTAATCTTTCTACCCTCTCTCTACTTCTAAAGAATCGTCACTCTTCAGCTTTAGGTAGATAGGCAAAATCTGCTGATAAGACCACTTTTAGGAATCGATATAGTTAGCAGTATAACTAACGACAGCGAACGAGATTAATTCCCCATTCAAGTACAGCTTCGTTATTCGTTCTAAGACTCTCTATTTCATTATTGAGCAATTTTTGCCGCTCAGCATCATCATAAAGTATGCCGCCTGCCATAATGGGGGAAAAAACTTCCAGCCAGTTGGCTCGTCCAATATTCACAGCGCTAATCGTTATAGGTTTATTATTGAAAACATCAAAGCCGGCGTTTTCGGCTACAGCCTGAAGGCGACCTCCGATAGCTCTATCTCCTCCAAGGCATGCTTGCTGTTTGTTTTTCGCAGCTAATGCATAGGCGATTATACTAGAGCTAGGCGAGATTTTTATCCGTCTATCATCTGTGTCAATTAGATAAACTATACAGGTTAGAGCTTTGGCTGCCCGCACTGTTGTAAGAACTTTATTAATTTGCTGATTTTCTAGATGCTGCAATACAAATCGAATAAATATAACCGAGGGATTAAAGCTCCTGATTCCTACTTCAAGGAGATTCGAGTTTAGAAGATCTACATTTACACAGTCTATACCAAAATGATTTTTTGCCGCATCGAGCAAAGTCTGGTTCCGATCAAAACCTCGCAGGCACGAGCTCGGAAATTTATTTTTTACTTCGCGAAGATAGGCCCCGTTGCCGCAGCCCAAATCAAGAACTCTTGCATTTTCGTTAAGATCCTCTAAAAAAAAATCTTCTTCCAATGGGAACAAGATCTTTGCTTGAAGTCTGAGCCTAAGAAGTTCAACGTTTAGTCTTTCTTGTACATCCAAATCATAACTATGTTTTTCCATGTGACCTCAGAAAGGCAAAAGGTGCCGTTGTCTAATTTACTTCGATACTAAAGATACTAAAAGTTTATTAAAAATTGCACCAACCATTTCTAGGATACCTCATGAAATGACGACCCGATTCCACTACCCTTAGTCTAACTCACATTCGGCCAGCTAAAACAC
Organism: Bacteriovoracaceae bacterium UBA4573; assembly: GCA_002387735.1. Lineage (GTDB taxonomy): Bacteria > Bdellovibrionota > UBA1018 > UBA1018 > UBA923 > UBA923. The sequence goes on from DGKJ01000042.1 coordinate 14,265, forward strand.
GGCTACAACCCACCCGGCAAAATTAGCTCTACCCGCGTGCCAACTTCGGAAGTTTGAATTTTGAGTTCGCCGCCCCAGGATTTGAGTTGTTTCATGGCGTGATACAGACCAAGACCGGTGCCACCTGCTTTACCAAACGTTGCGCCCTTAGAACCAAGTGTTGCTAATATTTCGGTGGGTATGCCGCGGCCGTTGTCGGCAATAATTACCTCTACAAATGCGCCGGCTGTGGCGGCCGTAACGTGTATTTCTGTGGCGGCAGCCTCTTTTGCGTTGTTAAAAATATTTGAAATAATTCGGGCTAATTCTTTTTCACTTGCTCGCACCACTGCTGTGAATGGACGGGGTAAATCTACCTGCAACTGAACGGGGCTCGCTGTGTTTTTCCACTCGATAAGTTTTTCGCGCTGAACATTTTGTAAAATATTCCCAACGTCACATATTTGTACCTCGGCGCCGCGTTCACCAGCTTCTGCTAGCTTGCCTGACAATTTAATATCTTCGGCTATTGCGACTATTCGATTCAGCGCGAGTTGAGTCATTTCGCGGCGCTCGCCCGCAGAAATGGACTCATCGTTATTTAACATTTTTAACGCACTAATAGGTGACTTGATATCGTGATAAACTTGTGCAGAAATTTCAGCAATAACTTGGGCTCGTTCAGATTGTTTAAAAGTAATAACGAAATCATAGAATAATACTGCAGAAAACAACATAGAAAAAATTAGCCCGCTGTCTAACAATAAGAATGCAATATCTCGGTTGTTAGTAGGCGCATATGGAGCAACAATTGCGAATATCGTAACCCGAATTAAAAATATAATAATTATCGCAAAGAAAATTGTGCGATTGGCTAATACAGATCGTCTGCGCTTGAAAAGGAACACTAGGTAAAGCGTAAGGAAAAGCAGTACAAACGGTATACCGTAGGAACGAAACGGCGCCCGATACACTTCCATTTCCAACTTGGGAAAACTTGTTAAACTAAACGACAAACATACTAGGACAGAAATTACCTGAATTGGTTTAAACAATGAAGGCGCAACTTTACTTAAGGAAAGTACAAATAAAATCGTTGTAGATAATTCTGCAAAATCAGCAATCATTAGGAACTGGAAGGTATGATACAGATTCGAATTAATATTCGTACCTAAGTGAAACTGCAAATATCGTGCTGCCAACGCCAATAGAAAAAAACCAAAATATAAGTAATGCCTGCGGTCGCGTACAACTGCCCAACACAGAATAAATACGATAGCGAGTAAAAGATTGACTAAACCAAATACAATAGAGCGCACATAATAATAGTGAGCATCTCGCGAAAGAATCGCGTTTGACGCTTTCGGGGTCGTGAACCCCGCAGCATGAAATCGAGAAAACGCATCTGGACGAACGCCGTTATAAATATTTTCTACACTAATCACAATTTCTAGCGGTACATTTTTTTTTATTCGTTCATGCGGGATCGCGATAACAAACGGGAATCGACTATCAATGCCGTAGCCGCTAATATAAAGCTGGCCATCGACCCAGATTTGGTGGCGACTAAGTGCCCAACCTAAAACCAATTGATTTGCACCTAGCTCTGCAGCTCTTTTCAATGTTTCAACCGGAATACGTGTTCCAAGCCAAGTTACCCGGGGTGGACGTTGCCCCAAGATTCTATTTTTGTGTTCGGTATCGGCTTGATGATAGGGACTCTGGAAAAGTTCCCTGACGGCGTCTTTCTTACAACCTTCACTAGCCTTACAAACCGCAAATTCTGAGTCACCGTAAACGACGCTCCATTCTTGCGAAGTAATCGGGATTTGAATGTTTCTATTCTGAAAATCGGTAATGATACTTTTGATATCTTTAAAAAGTGGGTAGGCGACAATCGCGACGAGCAATAGAAAATATGCAACGGTGGTTGACGATTGAAATCGTGAAAAAAAACGTCTCACAACCAGCTCCTTAAAATCTTTTTACGATAACTTAAATGTTACCTTTTAAGAATTGGATATAGTATTCATTTTTAGGTTGCTACAGGAAAACCACCCGGCAAAATTAGCTCTAC
>DGKJ01000042.1:16544-17161 GCA_002387735.1 Bacteriovoracaceae bacterium UBA4573
CGCCGCCCCAGGATTTGAGTTGCTTAATGGCGTGGTACAAACCCTAGTCCGGTACCGCCTGACTTACCAAACGTAGCGCCCTTAGAGCCGAGTTTCGCTAACACTTCAGCAGGAATGCCACGGCCGTTGTCGCTAATTACCACCTCTACCACATCACGGGATTGCTTAACGCTAATGCGAACTTCCGTAGCATCTGCTTCCTTGGCATTGTTGAGAATATTCGAAATTATACGAGCTAACTCTTTTTCATTAGCGCGTGCCACTAACGTAAGTTGATGCGCTAAATCTAATAGTATCTCAACGGGGCTTAAGGTCGCGGGCGACAAATAGAACTGACCCATTTCAGGCTGAAGGGCGAATTGCGGTACCCTCGCCTCTTCTTTGGGGCGGCAACGATCGAAGCCATGATCTAACTGCGCCCGATTCGTTTGCGAAGTATTTAAGTAATCCTAAAATCATTGTTTATCCGAGTGCGGGGCATTTTCCAGAAATGACTTATCCCGAAAAATTTCTCGAAGCGCTCTCGGCCGCTTGATAGTGATCTCGGTGGTTCTCAGCTACTTAGGCTGCGGCTTTGTAGTTAGCGGACGAACCGTCACCGCTGTCCATACCCATTG